>JAEZQX010000292.1 GCA_023441105.1 Pseudomonadota bacterium
GGGCAGCTATGGCCACGACTGCAGTCACTGCCGCCACCGCGACCGGTGCCGCCACCGCGCCGACCGTGGCCACCGTGACGTCGGCGGCGATGGCCGCCGCGCCGGTGGCGACCGCGGCGCTGCTCGAGGTGCGCAATCTCTCCAAGTCGTTCAAGGGCGTGCGGGCGCTGGATTCGGTGAGCTTCGATGTCCGTGCCGGCGAGATCCTTGGCCTGCTGGGTCCCAACGGCTCCGGCAAGTCGACCTTCATCAATGTCGTCAGCGGACACTTCCCGGCGAGTGGCGGCGAGCTCCGCTTCCAGGGCACGGACCTGACGGGTCTCGAGGCGCATCGCATCGCCCGCGCCGGCATCGCCCGCACCTACCAGATCCCGCGGCCGTTCGCGCACATGAGCGTGCTGCAGAACGTGTCGCTGGTGGCGATGTTCGGCGGCGCGGCGCTCGAGCAGCGCCAGGCGGTGGCGCAGGCGTGGCAATGGCTGGAATTCACCGGCCTGCAGGACAAGGCCGCGGCGCTGCCCGACGAGCTCAACCTGCACCAGCGCAAGTTCCTCGAGCTGGCGCGGGCCCTGGCGTCCCGCCCCCGGCTGGTGCTCCTCGACGAGGTGCTGTCGGGCCTGACGCCGGGCGAGATCAACGATGCGATCGAGCTCATCCGCCGGATCCGCGACAGCGGCGCCACCATCGTCTTCGTCGAGCACGTCATGCGGGCAGTGATGGCGCTGGCCGATCGGGTGGTGGTGCTCAACCACGGCAGGCTGATCGCCGAGGGCTCCTGCGAGGCGGTGATGAACGACGGCGAGGTGGTGCGCGCCTATCTCGGGACGGCCCATGCTTGAGGTGAATCGCATCGAGGTCAGGTACGGCGCGGCGCCGGCGCTGTGGGACGTGTCGCTCACGGTCGACGAGGCCGAGCTGGTGTGCGTCGTCGGCCCCAACGGCGCCGGCAAGACCACCCTGATCAATGCGATCGCCGGCGTCCAGCCGGTCAATCGCGGCGTGTTGCGCTTCAAGGGGCGCGACATCACCCGTCTCGCCAGCCATCGCTTCTGCGCCGCCGGCATCGCCATCGTGCCGGAGGGCCGCCGGCTGTTCACGTCGATGACGGTGCGCGACAACCTCGAGCTCGGCAGCTTCGTGGCGCCGGCCAGGAAGCACCGGGCGCAGACCCTGGACCGGGTCCTGGAGCTCTTCCCGGTGCTGGCAACGAAGCTGCGCGATCCCGCCGGGGCGCTGTCCGGCGGCCAGCAGCAGATGGTGGCGATCGGACGGGCGCTGATGGCCAGGCCGCAGCTGCTGCTGCTCGACGAGCCGTCGCTGGGCCTGGCGCCGGCGATCGTCCACGACATGTTCGGCGCCATCCGCGAGATCAACGCCCAGGGCACGTCGGTCCTGCTGGTGGAGCAGAACGTCGCGATGGCGATGGGACTCGCCGGCCGCGCCTATGTGATGGAGGAGGGCCGCATGGTCGCCGAAGGGCCGGCGGCCGAGCTGATGGCGCGGCCCGAGATCCGGCGCGCGTACCTGGGGGTGGAGACAGGGTAGGCGCCTGGGGATCGTGCCGTTGGTGGCGATCCCGCTGTTGGACGCTGCTGTTGACTATCATGGTCCCTCAGCTCGCCCTGTGGCTGCCGGCAGTCCTGCCCGGCCTGCGAGCTGCGGAGCGCTGCGACATGAAGACCCTCTTTCTCGTGCGGCATGCGAAGGCCGACCCGCCCCAGCAGGGGCTGCCAGACCACGACCGGGCGTTGAACGAGCGCGGCCGCCGCGATGCGCCCGAGATGGGCCGGCGGCTGGCGCAGCGCGGCTTGCGGCCGGACCTGGTGATCGCCAGTACCGCCGCCCGCGCTCGTTCCACGGCGCAGCTGCTGGCGGCGGAGCTCGGCATCGCCGCCGATGCCATCCGCGAGGACCAGCGCCTCTACGCCAGCGCCGCCGGCAAGCTGCTCTACATCATCCAGGAGCAGGAGGACGACCGGCACTGCCTCATGCTGGTGGGCCACAACCCCGAAATGAGCGAGCTCGCGCAGCATTTCTCGCGCCAGCTGCCGGAGATGCCCACGGCTGCGGTTGCGCGCATCGACTTCGACGTCGCCTCGTGGGCGCTGGTCGGCTCGACCACACCGGTGGCGGCGTCGCTCGATTTCCCGAAGAAGGGCCAGCAGCGGGACGGTGAGGACTGAGGCCGCGGAATCGCCGCCCGCTCGCCCGTCACCACGAGACGCCTGCGCCATGAGCAACGAGCCCCAGCCGTCCGCCTCCATCCTGGTGTTGAACTGCGGCTCCTCCAGCATCAAGTTCGCGCTGTTCGACGCCAGCTGCGCGGAGCTGCCGCGCCAGCCCTGGTGGAACGGCAAGGTGGACGGCATCGGCCGCGCGGCGCCGCCCTACGGCGCCGGCGGCGCGAAGCCGCTGCCGCTGGCGCTCGACGCGGCGCGGCCATATCACGCCGCGCTGGCCCACATCCGGTCGCGGGTCGAGGAGCGGCTCGGCGGCCGTGACCTGGCGGCCGTTGCCCATCGCGTGGTCCACGGCGGCAGCAAGTACCGCGATCCGGTGCGGCTCGACGACCAGGTGCTCGCCGACCTCAAGTCGTACGTGCCGCTGGCGCCGCTGCACCAGCCGTTCGCGCTCGAAGCGATCGAGTCGCTGCAGCGAAGCAACCCGGGATTGCCGCAGGTCGCCTGCTTCGACACGGCTTTCCACCATTCGATGCCCGACGTCGAGAAGATGCTGCCGTTGCCGCATTCGGCGTGGGAGCGCGGTCTGCGGCGCTACGGCTTCCATGGACTGTCGTATGCCTACGTGGCGAGGGCCCTTGCCGAACGCCACGGCGAGCGGGCGCGCGGCCGTTGCATCGTCGCCCATCTCGGCAGCGGCGCGAGCCTGTGCGCCATGAGCGGGCTGGAGAGCGTCGCCACCACCATGGGCTTCTCCGCGCTCGACGGCCTGATGATGGGCACCCGTTGCGGTGCGCTCGATCCCGGCGCGGTCATCTACCTGATGGAGATCGAGAAGCTCTCGCTCGAGCAGGTGGGGCGCGTGCTGTACCACGAGTCGGGGTTGCTGGGCGTGTCCGGGGTTTCGTCCGATCCCCGGGAGCTGCTGCCGCGCGAGGCCGCCGATGCGCGGGTGCGGGCGGCGCTGGCGCTCTACGTGCGGCGGATCGTGCGCGAGATCGGCTCGCTCACTGCCGCCCTCGGCGGACTGGACCTGCTGGCCTTCACCGCCGGCATCGGCGAGAACAATCCTGTCATCCGCGAGCGGGTGTGCGCCGGCCTCGGCTTTCTCGGCGTCACCATCGACGGCGCCCGCAACGACGCCTCCGCGCCGGTCATCTCGGACCCGGACTCGCGGGTGTTGGTGGCGGTCGAGCCGACCAATGAGGAGTGGATCGCCGCGCGGGATTGCACCCGGCTCCTGGCCGGCGCGGGCCGGTGACACGAACCACGCCGGCCGGCGCGGCGCCCCTCGACCCGCAGCCATGGCTGACCGGACCGGCGGCGGTTGCCGGGCGCTTCGCGACCGACCTTGAAGCGGGCCTCACCGGCACCGAGGCGGCGCGCCGCCGCGCGCGGGGTGGGCCCAACCACCAGCGCGCGGCGCCCCCCGGGCCCC
>JAEZQX010000401.1 GCA_023441105.1 Pseudomonadota bacterium
CCACACGCCCGCGCAGGCGGCGGCCGCGACGCTGGCACCGGTGCCGCCGGCCAGCGGTCCGGCAGCGAGGGCGGCGATGACGCCGGCAAGCACGTCGCCGGTGCCCCCGGTCGCGAGCACCGGATTGCCGGATGCATTGATCGCGTAATGGCCGAGCGGATGGGCGATCACGGTGCCGGCACCCTTGAGCACCGTGACCGCGTTGAAGCGCCGTGCCAACTCGACCGCGGCGCCGACGCGATCGGCCTGCACCCGGCCGGTCGAAACGCCCAGCAGCCGAGCCGCCTCCAGCGGATGGGGCGTGAGGATGGTGGGGGCGCCGCGATCGCCGACGTCGCGCACCATCTCGGGCATCAGTGCCAGCAGGTTGAGCGCGTCCGCATCGCATACCACCAGTGCGCGGCTGGCAAGCACCGACCGCAGGTACTGCCATGCCTGGCGGTCCTGCCCGAGGCCGCAGCCGACGGCCACCACCTTCACCCGCGTCGGCAGCGGATCGGCGGCCGCGATCATCGCTCTCATGATCTCCGGGCGCACCGGATCGGCAGCATCGCTCGATCGCGAATCGCCGGCGATCGACACGCGGCCGGCGCCCGCGCCGAGTGCGCCACGGGCGGCCAGGCGGCCGGCACCGGCCATGCCCAGCCGACCGCCGATGACCAGCACGTCTCCGGAAGTGCCCTTGTGGGCATTGATGGCGCGCGCCTGCAGCAGCCGCCGGATTGCCATCGCATCCAGCACGACGGCGTCGGCGCGCACGCCGCGCACCAGCAGGTTGCTGGCCGGGGGCCGGAGCCGCCCGTACTCGGCGGGATCCGCAAGCGGCGCGATCACCACGTCGCCGGCTGCCGCCAGCCCCAGTCCGGTGTGCAGGCCCGGTTTGTCCGCGATGATCGTCACGGTGACGGTGGCGTGCAGCACCAGGCCGTTCTGTACTGCCGCGCCGGTGTCCGCGTCCAGGCCGCTCGGCACGTCGATGGCCAGCACCGGCGCCCGCGCCCGCCTGATCCAGGTGATGATCGGTGCGACCGCCGCGGGCAGGGCGCGGCTGAGGCCGATGCCGAACAGGCCATCGACGACCAGTGGCGCGCGCGGCAGCGTCCAGGCGGTCTTGTCCTCCAGCGGCTGCAGGCGCAGGCCGTCGGCGTGCCAGGCCTGCCACGCGGCGGCGGCATCGGCCGCAGCCGGTGGCGCGTCGAGCACGGCGTCGACGGCGCAGGCGCGTACCGCGAAGCCGCGACTCGCCAGCAGCCGCCCGGCCTGGAGGGCGTCGCCGCCGTTGTTGCCCGGCCCGACCAGCAGCAGCACCGTGGTGTCCGGCGGCATGCGTCGCAGCATCCGCTGCGCCTGCTCGGCCACCGCCTCCGCGGCCCGTGCCATCAGCACGCCCGGCCCGGTCTGCTGCAGCCAGGCCATCTCGATCCGCCGCACGGATGCGACGCTGTAGAGACCGCGCAGCGACATCATGCCGGCCGGCCCTCGGCCAGCCGTGCCAGCGTCAAGCCCTCGAGGTCGAGACCCGGTGCATGGCCGGCCATCAGGTCGGCCGTGATGCGCGCTGAGCCGCAGCTCATCGTCCAGCCGGTCGAGCCATGGCCGATGTTGACGAAGAGGCCGTCGAGCAGCGTGCGGCCCAGCAGCGGCGGACCGTCGGGAGTCATCGGCCGCGCCCCCACCCAGTATTGCGCGGTGGCAAGGTCGAACCGATCGCCGAACCAGTCCGCCGCCACCTTGCGCAGCGTCTTCAGCGCCGACTGGCGGAGCCGCATGCCGTGGCCGCTCAACTCGGCGGTGCCGGCAATCCGGATCTGGCGGCCCAGCGGCGTGATGGCGGTCTTGTAGGCCTCGTCCATCACCGCCTGCCGCGGCGGCACGGCATCGTTGCGCAGGTCGATGGTGGCCGAGTAGCCCTTGACCGGATAGATGGGCGCGGCGATCCCCAGCCGGCGCAGCAGCGGCACGCTGTCGACACCGCCGGCGACCACCACCGCATCGCAGGCGGCGGTGTTCGGCTCGGCGATGCGGTGCCGGACCAGCAGCAGCCCGGTGACACGGCCATGGGCATGGCGCACCGCCGCCACCTCGCGGCCGAACTCGAAGCGCACGCCGCGCGCCTCGGCCAATGCGGCCAGCCGGGTGGCGAACAACTGGCAGTTGGCCGACTCGTCGTCGGGCAGGTGCAGCGCGCCGGCGAGCGGCGTTGCAGCTTGCAGCGAGGGTTCGAGGGCGCGGGTCTGCTGCGCGTCGAGCAGCCGGTAGTTGACGTCCTGCTCGTCGAGCATGGCGCGCGCCGGCGCGTTCATCGCCACGTCCGCCTCGCTGCGGAACAGCTGCAGGTAGCCGCGGGTGCCCTGGTCGTCGATGCCGGTGGCGGCGCGCAGCAGGTGCAACTGCTCGCGGCTGTAGCGCGCCAGCCGCTGCATGCGCTCGCGGTTGCGCCGATAGCGCTGCGGCGTGCATTGCCGCAGCCAGGTCGCCAGCCAGCGCCATTGGGCCGGGTTCGCCGAAGGCCGGTAGATCACGGGCGATTCCGCGGCGAGCAGGTAGGAGGCGAGCTTGCGCGGCATTCCGGGCGCCGCCCAGGGGGTGACGTAGCCCGGCGCGATGATGCCGGCGTTGGCGGCGCTGGTGCCCAGCGCGGCGCCGGGGCGCCGCTCGTAGACGGTCACGTCGAAGCCGCGCTCGCGCAAGTACCAGGCGGTGGTCACGCCGATGATCCCGGCGCCGACGACGGCGACACGCTTCATGGTCCTCCCGGTGCCGATGGGCGAGGCAGGCATTGTGCCGTCATCGGCCGCCTGCGCATAGGGCAGGCGGCGGCGACGGGCCGTTCAAAGCACCGCGAGCTCGCGATTGCTGAACCGGCCGGGATACTGCTTGCGGATGGTCAGCTTGTTCTCGATGGCATCGACGATGGCGGTCGAGAAGCGCACGCCTTCGAACTTGCTGGAGTTGCGCAGGCCGCCGGGACTGAACACGTTGATCTCCAGGATCTTGTCGCCGACGATGTCCAGCCCGACCAGGAACATCCCGTCGCGCACCAGCTTCGGCCGGACCATCTCGGCCACCTGCAGCTCGATGTCGCCGATCTCGGCCTTGCTGGGGCTGCCGCCGGCGTGGATGTTGCTGCGCACGTCGC
>JAEZQX010000474.1 GCA_023441105.1 Pseudomonadota bacterium
GTGTGGTTGACCCACACAACGAATCGGCAACGACGGGTGGCCCCCCGTATCGGCCCGGCCCTGCGGGTTGGGTCTGAAAGGGACGCAGGCGGCGTTGCTGAACCCGATCGATAGCCCAGCTATCGACCGGAACCCGCGCCTTGCCTGCGCCCCTTTCAGTTCCCAACGCGAGGTCGTCCTTCTGCCGCGCAGGCTCCTGGCGCATCAAAGCGACTTCAGCAGCGCGACGATGTTCTTGAGCTCCTCGACCGTCGCCGGCTTGGTCGTATGGGCATTGAAGCCGGAGCGTACCGCATGGCCCGGGTCGCGCGTCCTGCCATAGCCGGTGAGCGCGATGGCCGGCAGCGAGGCCAGCTTCGGATGCTTGCGCACCTGCTTGATCAGCTCGTAACCGTCCATATCCGGCATGCCCAGGTCCGAGATCAGCAGGTCCGCATCCGCATCGCGTAGCCGCTTCAGTGCCGCTTCGGCGGTATCGAAGCTGTCGACGTGGGCGCCTTCCAGCGTTAGCAGCGCGCCGAAGGAGGTGAGCAGGTCCACCGAGTCATCCACCAGCACCACGCGCAGGCCCTTCAGCGGGTTGTCTTCTTCCACGGCGGGTGCCGGCGCTGGAGCCTTGAGCGGCTCGGCGAGGCGCAGCCAGACGGTGAAACTGGCTCCTCGCTCGGCGCCTTCCGATTCCGCCTGAATCCGGCCTTCGTGCGCTGCCACCAGCTCGCGCGCCAGCGACAGGCCGATACCCAGCCCACGGCTGGCGCGCGACGGTGATGCCGCGAGCGGCGCATCCGACGGCTGGAACATCGTTTCCAGCAGTTCCTGCGGAATCCCGGCGCCACTGTCGGTGACCACCAGGCGGGCCTCTCCACCTTCGCGGCTGATCCGCACGGCGACGCCGCCGTGATCGGTGAACTTGATGGCATTCGACAGCAGGCTGCGTACGACCTGCTCGATGCGAGCCGGGTCGCACACCGCCATCAGCGGGTCCCCGTCGGACTGGAAGTCCAGGGCCAGCGACTTCGCGGCGGCCTGATCCCGCCGGGTCCTGACCACGCCTTCGACCAGGTCGCGGAGCGACACGTTGCGCATCTGCAAGGTGAGCTTGCCGCTGCGTGCCAGCGACAGGTCGCGCAGGCCGTCGATGATGTGCGACTGGCCGGCGACCGCCTTGCCGATCGATTCGGCGACCTTGCTCACCACCGGTATGTTCCGCGTCTCCGGCAGGCGCATCAGCATGTCGGCATTGACCTGGATCAGGTTGAGCGGCCGCTGCAACTCGCCGGCAAGCACGTCGAAGAGCTCGTCCTGGCTGCGGCGCGCGGCGCCCAGCTTGAGCGCCAGCGCCTTCTCGCGCGTCAGCAACTGGTCGCGTGCCGCCTCCGCATCACGAACGTCGGACAGGTCGCGGACCGTCTCGACGAAGCCGCGGCTCGGATCGCCGTGCAGCGCGGTCAGCACGCACTGTCCCTGGAAGATCCTGCCGTCCTTGCGCCGATAGGCGCGCTCGCGCTCGATGCGTCCCCGCTCGGTTGCATTGCGCAAGATCTCCTCGGGAACGCCGCGGCTGCGTTCCTCGGCGTCGGCCAGGACCTCGAACGACTGGCCGACGATCTCCTGGCTGTCGTAGCCGAAGAGCCGCTCGGCGCCGGCATTCCAGGCGGTGATGCGACCGAGCTCGTCGAGCAGCACGACCCCGTAGTGGCCCGAGGATTCGGCAGCGAGGCGCAGCACCTCGGTGGCGTCGCGCAACTGGCCGCGCGCCTGCTCCAGTGCCGTGACGTCCGTCAGGTTGAGCACCGCGCCTTCGATGCTGTCGCGCATCGTGCGGTACGGCTGGATGCGGGCCTGGTAGGTGCGTCCATCGGTGCCGCGCACGATGCGTTCGATCGGTCGCAGGGTGCGGAACGACTCGGCCGCATCGTCCGACAGCGACGCATGGTCGAGCTGCTCGGCGATGTCGTCGAGGGTGCGCGGCTGCCCGCCGGGGGACAGGCCGAAGAGCGCCGCGGCATCCGACGTGAAGCGCTTGACGTTCATGGCGCGGTCGACGAACAGGGCGATGATGGCGCCGGCGGTGCTCAGGTTCTGCAGGTCGTCGTTGATCTGGCCCGTCTCGTCGACCTTCGCCTTGAGCTCGTGGTTGACCGCGATCAGCTCCTCGTTCATCGACTGGAGCTCTTCCTTCTTGGTCTCCAGCTCCTCGCTGGCGCGGCGCAACGCATCGTTGATGGCAGCGAGCTCCACGTTGGACGCGCGCAGTTCCTCGTTGGAGCTGTCGAAGCGCGAGATCGTCTGGTGCAGCTGCTCCTTCAGCCGCTCGTTCGCGACACGCAGCTCGGCCAGGCTGCCGCGCTCGTCTTCGCTGGTGTCCCGGGCGAGCTCGTCGACCGGCGGCAGGGCCACCGTCTCGAACTGGATCAGGCTGAAGGTCGCATTGTTGCGCGCATCCCGATGCGGGACGACCCGGAGGTCCACGCCCTCGCGCTCTTCATGACTGCCGCGGCGCCACAGGATCGGGATGCGCCGTACCTCCACCGCCCGGCCCGACTCCTCGGCCGATAGCAGCGCCGCCCGCAGCTCCAGCCGCAGGTCGGGATGGACGTTCGCCATCAAGGCGGCGGTCGGCGCGCCGGAGGCGTGGACCATGAAGTGGCCCGCTCCGGCCGTCATGTGCAGGATGGTCAGGTCGGCATCGACCAGGATGCTGGGTGGGGCGGCATCGACAAGGATTCGCCGATGCATGTCGGTCACCGAATCCTGCGACGGCACGCTCACCGGGGTGGTCGGCAGGCGTGGACGTGCCTGCTGCATCAGGCTCTGCGCGCCGACGGGACTGTTGCCGGCCAGGGCCGGGAGCCGGCCGGTGCCGGCCTGGTCGGCGGACCGGGGGTTGGCGACGTAGATGCGGTGCTTCGTGTCGACGGCGGTGAACGCGCCGGGAGAGGTGTCGGCGGTTTCGGAGGTGCCCAGGAAGAGGTGGCCACCCGGCTTGAGGGCATAGCGGAAGATCTCGATGATGCTGGTCTGCGCCTCCCGGTCCAGGTAGATGAGCAGGTTGCGGCACAGGATCAGGTCGATGCGGGAGAAGGGTGCGTCGTGCAGGATGTTGTGCGAGGCGAACAGCACGCTTTCGCGCAGGGCCTTGTTGACGCGGTAGTTGTCCTCCTCCTGCACGAAGAATTCGCGCAGTCGCGCCGGCGAAACGTCGTTGGCGATAGCGCCGGGATAGACACCGCTGCGGGCGATCGAGATCGCGCGGTCGTCGATGTCGGTGGCGAAAATCTGGATCGGCGGCGGGGCTGCCATCGTGGCCACCTGCTCGTGAAGCAGGATGCCGATCGAATAGGCTTCTTCGCCGGTGGCGCAGCCGACCACCCAGACCCGCACCGGATCGGTCGACTTGCGACCCTGCAGCAGGTTCGGCAGGACCGTGCGCTCGAGCGAGCTCATCGCCGACCGGTCGCGGAAGAAGTTGGTCACGCTGATGAGCATGTCCTGCAGGAGCAGCGGTGTCTCGTCGACGTGCTCGCGCAGATGGTCGCGATAGGAGGACAGGTCGGGCAGTCCGCTGACCTGCAGGCGCCGCTCGATCCGCCGCAGCACGGTGGCGCGCTTGTAGTGCCTGAAGTCGTGCCGGGTCCGCACGCGGAGGATCTCCATGATCTCCCGCAGCGCCTGCTCGGCATCCTCAGCCGCCGCCTGCACGACGCCATGCCCGGCAGGGGCGCCGCTGTCGGCGGTCGCATCGTCGGGCGCGGCGCTCGGCTCGGATACGACGCTCTCGATCTGCCGGGCGTTCTGCCAGAGCTGCAGCAGGCGGGTCGGCATCTCGGCGGCGGGAAGGAGGAAGTCGACCCCGCTGCTGGCGAGTGCGGCCCGCGGCATCCCGGGATGGTCTGCATCCTCCGGGGCCTGTACCAGCGTGACGCCGCCTTGCTCGCGGATCCGCCTCAGCCCGACGGCGCCGTCGGAACCCGAGCCCGACAGGACGATGCCGATGGAACGTCCGCGGCAGGCGTCGGCCAGCGTACGAAAGAACTGGTCGATCGATGTCGCACCCGTGGCGGAGCCCTTGGCCGGGCGGGCATGCAAGGACCCGGGCTCCAGGGCGAGATCGTGTCCTCCCGGAACCAGATAGACATGGTCCGGCTCGAGATCGAGCCGCTCCTTGACCTGCACCACCGGCATCGAGGTGCTGCGCGCGATGATCGGGAAGGCGCTTTCCTCGTCCTTGGCCGGCAGGTGCAGGACGACAATGAAGGCCATGCCGGGCTGTTCCGGCAACTTCTCCAGCAAGCCCAGCAGGGCACTGAGCCCCCCGGCAGCCGCGCCGATACCCACGACGGGGAAGGGAGGCAAAGTTCCTGCATCCCGGTCATGCGACGGAAGACTGTCGGGCAACGGCTACCTCTCTGATCGTTCTGTGCCAGCGGCCGCGGGCGCGGCGGCGAGGCTTATTGTTATCGAAAAATAATCCGACAGTGGCGCAAGCGGTATGCCCGGTGGCGGTTTGGCGGTGGCGACGGGTGTCGAGGGCCCAGGCCGACAGTGGTTCA
>JAEZQX010000485.1 GCA_023441105.1 Pseudomonadota bacterium
TGGCGATGCTGCTGATCAGCCACGACCTCGGCGTGGTATGGGAGGAGAGCGAACGCGTGTACGTGATGTTCCGCAGCCGCATCGTCGAACAGGGAAGTACCCGCGAGATCTTCAGCCAGCCGAGCCACCCCTACACCGCCGGCCTGATCCAGGCAGCGAAAGCGGCTCGCAACAGCGACGGTCGCTTCGCCACCATCGAAGGCGAATTCTCCACCACGGTCGACTAGGATGGAACGACAGCCGCTGCTGGTGCTGGAGAACGTCGGCAAGGATTTCAAGCTGCCTGGCGGCGGCGTGCTGCAGGCGGTGCGCTCGGTGAGCCTGACGGTGCATGCCGGCGAAATCGTCGCGCTGGTCGGCGAGAGCGGTTCCGGCAAGTCCACGCTCGGCCGGATCGCGCTCGGTCTCCTGGCCGCGGACTCGGGCGCTGTGGTGTTCGACGGCCACGACCTCACCGGCATGTCGCCGGCCAAGTTCCGCGACCTTCGCACCGGCATGCAGCCGATCTTCCAGGACCCGACCGCTTCGCTCAACCCGCGCCGCACCGTGCGGCAGTTGCTGCTGCAGGCGCTTTGGAAGCAGCCGCGCGAAGGCGAGGCGCGCTGCCTCCGCCTGCTGAACGACGTCGGCCTGCGCCCGGCCGCGCAATACCTCGATCGCTATCCGCACGAGTTGAGCGGCGGCCAGCGGCAGCGCGTATCGATCGCGCGGTCGCTCGCGATGGAGCCGAAGCTGATCATCGCCGATGAGCCGCTCTCCGGGGCCGACGTGTCCATTCGCGGCCAGGTCCTGAACCTGTTGCTGGACATCCAGCGCAGTCGCCACGTCGCCTACCTGATGATCACCCACGACATCTCGATCGCCCGGGCGTTTGCCGATCGCGTCGCGGTGATGATGAAGGGCGAGCTGGTCGAGGTCGGCGCGGCCGAGACGGTGCTGCGCACGCCGACGCACGAATACACCCGGCGCCTGGTGGCAGCCGTGCCGGCGCTCGGCTCGCCTAGGAGTCAGGCTCCTGGGGGCGCTTGACCGCGGCACCGTGGCGGTGCGGTACATTTGTTGCTTGCGACTTGTTGCTTGCACCAGCGCAGACGATTCCAACCGATTGGAGAGACCCGTGAAACCGTTCCAGTGGCGCTCGAAAGGACATGCATCCGGCCGGCTTTTCTCGTGGCTCGCCGGCGGGCTGATCGGCGGCCTGGCCCTGGCCGCCGCTTCCCCCGCGCTCGCGCAGACGACGCCCATCAAGTTCCAGCTCGACTGGCGCTTCGAGGGTCCCGCGGCGCTGTTCCTGCTGCCGAAGGCCAAAGGCTACTTCGATGCCGAGAAGCTCGACGTCACCATCGACAGCGGCAACGGCTCGGGCAACGCCGTCAATCGGGTCGCCTCCGGCGCCTACGACATGGGCTTCGCCGACATGGCCGCGCTGATGGAGTTCTGGGGCAACAACGCGGGCATGCCGAACAAGCCGGTCGCGGTGATGATGGTCTACAACAATACGCCGGCGGCGGTGTTCGCGTTGAAGAAGTCCGGCATCAAGACGCCGGCCGATCTCGCCGGCCGCAAGCTCGGGGCGCCGGTGTTCGACGCCGGCCGCAAGGCCTTCCCGATCTTCGCCGCCGCCAACAGCCTCGACCAGGGCAAGGTCAACTGGGTGAGCATGGATCCGCCGCTGCGCGAGACCATGCTGGCGCGGGGCGACGTCGATGCCATCACCGGCTTCTACTTCACGTCGCTGCTCAACCTGAATGCACGCGGCGTGAAGGATGAGGATATCGTCATCCTGCCCTACCCCCAGTACGGCGTGAAGCACTACGGCAACGTGATCATCGCCTCCGAGAAGCTGATCAAGGAGAAGCCCGAGGCCGTCAAGGCCTTCCTGCGGGCCTTCACCAAGGGCGTGCGGGAGGTGCTGGCCGATCCGGACGCGTCGGTGAAGACGGTGAAGGCGCGTGACCCGATCATCGACGAGGCGCTCGAGCGGCGGCGGCTGAAGCTGGCCATCCAGGGCTCGATCGCCACCGACGATGCCCGCGCCGAAGGCTTCGGCGAGATCCGCGAGCCGCGCCTGGCGTTGATGGCCTCGCAGGTCAACGACGCCTTCGGCCTGAAGGAGCGGCTCGATCCGGCGCGGATCTTCGACTCCGGCTTCCTGCCGCCCAAGGGCGAGCGCAGCATCTTCCCGAAGTGAAGGTGCCTGCGGCGAGCGGCGTCGGCCAGGCCGCCGCAGCGCCGGCCGGCGGCCGGCCGGAGCAGGCCGGGCCGGCGTTCGTCGACTTCCGCAACGTCTGGCTCGCCTACAGCGACGAGCTCGAGGCCAACCAGGATTTCGCGGTCGAGGACATCAGCCTGCGGACGCAAGACGGCGAGTTCATCGCCATCGTCGGCCCGTCGGGCTGCGGCAAGTCGACCTTCATGAAGCTCGCCACCGGCCTCAAGAAGCCGACGCGCGGCCAGGTCCTGATCGACGGCAGCCAGGTCGACGGGCCGCTCAAGATCGTCGGCATGGCCTTCCAGGCGCCGACGCTGCTGCCCTGGCGCACCACCCTGGACAACGTGCTGCTGCCGCTCGAGATCGTCGAGCCCTACCGGTCGCAGTTCCGCTCGCAGCGCGAGGCCTACGCGCAGCGGGCGCGGCAACTCCTCGCCACCGTCGGCCTCGCCGGCTACGAGAGCAAGTTTCCCTGGGAGCTGTCGGGCGGCATGCAGCAGCGCGCGTCCATCTGCCGCGCGCTGATCCACGAGCCCAAGATGCTGCTGCTCGACGAGCCGTTCGGCGCGCTCGACGCCTTCACCCGCGAGGAGCTGTGGAACGTGCTGCGCGATCTCTGGACCGTGCAGCGCTTCAACGTCATCCTGGTCACCCACGACCTGCGCGAAGCCGCCTACCTGGCCGACACCATCTACGTGATGAGCAGCCGCCCGGGACGCATCGTCGCGCGGCGCGAGGTGGACCTGCCGCGGCCGCGTGATCTCGAGATCACCTATTCCAAGCCGTTCGCCGACCTCGTCCTGGAGTTGCGCCAGCAGATCGGCGCGATCCGCAAGCACTGAGCGACCACCTCATGGCCACCAGCAGCAAGGTCCAGCGCGCCGCACCACTCCTGCTCCTGATCGCGGTGCTGCTGGTGTGGGAGATCCTGTGCCGCGCGTTGCAGGTTTCGGAGTTCATCTTTCCGGCGCCGACGGCCATCGTCGCCTCGCTGGTCGAATTCGCCGGCGTCATCGCCGCGCACGCCTGGCGGACCTTCTGGACCACGATGATCGGCTTCGGCATCGCCATCGTCGTGGGCGTGCTGCTGGGCTTTGTGATCGGCTCGTCGCGCCTCGCCTATGCCGCGGTCTACCCGCTCATGACCGCCTTCAACGCCCTGCCGAAGGCGGCCTTCGTCCCGGTGCTGGTGGTCTGGTTCGGCATCGGCGCCGGCCCCGCCATCCTGACCGCATTCCTGATCTCGTTCTTCCCGATCATGGTCAACATCGCGACCGGCCTCGCCACGCTCGAGCCGGAGCTCGAGGACGTCCTGCGGGTGCTGGGGGCGAAGCGCACCGACGTGCTGTTCAAGGTCGGGCTGCCGCGGTCGTTGCCTTATTTCTTCGCCTCGCTGAAGGTGGCGATCACGCTGGCCTTCGTCGGCACCACCGTCTCCGAGATGACGGCCTCCAACGAAGGAATCGGCTACCTGCTGATCTCGGCCGGCTCGGCGCTGCGCATGCCGCTGGCATTCGCCGGCCTGGTGGTGATCGCGGTGATGGCGATGGCCATGTACGAGCTGTTCGCGTACGTCGAGAAGCATACGACCGCCTGGGCGCACCGCGGCAGTTGAACGCCAGCCCCCGTCGGCGACTGGAGCGCCGCCGATGGCGGGCGCCAGCGCCTCAGGCGAGACCGAACAACAACGCCGTGCCGGCCAAGGCGACGGCGCCGCCCGACACCCGCACGGCGATGCGGCCGAACGGCCGATGCACCAGCCGGCCGATGCCGATGCCGGCCAGATGCAGCATCGCGGTCGCCAGGATGAAGCCGACGGCGTAGCCCAGCGCACCCGCCTCCGCCGGCCATTCCGTGCCGTGGGCATTGCCGTGCAGGATGGCAAAGCAGCCGACGGTCACGGCAGCGATGGCCGGCGCTGGCGCGAGTGCCGCGGCGACGACCGCGCCGAGCACGATCGCAGAGACCGCGATTCCCGACTCCACCGCGGGCAGGGGAATACCGGCCATACCCAGCGCGCCGCCCGCTGCCATCAGCAGCAGGAAGGCGAGCGGCAGCCGCCACAAGGCAGCGCCACCGAGCAGCGCAGCCCACAGGCCCACGGCAATCATCGCGATCATGTGGTCGAAGCCGAGGAGCGGATGGACGAAGCCGCTGACGAGGCCGCCGATGCCGGCGACGGAACTGCCGGCATCGTGCGCCCACGCCGGAGCGGCGACGCCGAGCACCAGGATGGGGCCGAGCAAGGCGCTCGGGCTGCGCGACTGCGATCTCGGGTCAGGCATGTTGGCGGTCCGTGGAATGGCCTCTGCGTGCGAGGGCGATCCTACTACGGCAAGAGGCTGGCGGACGCCGCAGGCATCGCGCGCCTTCGCGGACAGGTCAGGCAGCGGCAAGCTCGTCCTTCGGCATTGGCGCGCCGCGTGCCGGGATGCCTTCGCGCCGGCTCCATCCGGAAGCCTCGTCATATTCGATGAACGCCGGCGCGAGGTTGCGGATTCCCGGGACCTTGAGCCAGAGCCGCATCATGTGCCGCTTGCGGGCCGGGTCGTCCTGCTCCTCGTACCCGGTGCGGGAATGGAGAACCGTGTAGTTGTTGCAGAACTGCATGTCACCCGGCTCCATCATCATCGAATAGACGAGCTCCGGCGAGCGCGACAACTCCTCCATGTAGTCCAGCACTTCGAGCTCTTCGGCGGTGAACGGCACGCCCAGCTTCTGCTGAGCCGTCTCCATCGACTTGCGGACGTAGCGGATGCTGAGATCGCCGTCACGGTAGCTGAACACCGGCACGTAGCCGGTGATCCTGTCCTGGTAGGGCGCCTCCTCGCCACGCCGGTCGTAGCGGAATCCCCGGTACAGCAGGTCGAGGTAATGCGGACGCTCGGCGAGGATCCGGTTGTACATCGAGGTGCCGCTCACCACCGAACTCAAGCCGCCGCTCTTGGCCTTGTTGATGCACAGCAAGCCGACCACGTCCGACGGATCGCAATGAAACGGCAGGTGGGCGCGGGTCTGGTAGCCGCGCACATTGAGCGCGTCGTAGTCGAGGCCCTGGTTGCGCACGCTGCCGAGCCGGTCGCCGTTGGCATTCTGGGACACCGCCTTGCCCATGTGTGATCCCAGCGCCCAGAAGAACATGCCGGATTCGGCCGCGGTGTAGCGGTCGACCGGAAAGCCGCGGATCATGCCGAAGCCGCGTCGGGTCACATCCTCCGCCAGGAACTCGGCGAGGAATTCCTCCAGGCCGGGAATGCGCAGATCCTGTGGCTTGACCGTGTTCAGCGTCAGGCCGCTCGAGGAGAGATCAGCAATCGCGCGATCGATCTCGTCGATGTGCCTGCCAGACAGCGTGCGTATCCAGCTGTCCGAATGGCGGTAGGTGGCGGCGTCCCAGCTGCTGGCGTCCGCGACCGGCTGGAGGCGGCGCGCCGGGGCGGCTCCGCCCGGGCCGTCCGGATGGCTTGGGACAACGTTGGTTGCGGATTGCGATGCGGTCATTGGTCTCTCCGTCGGGGACGAACGCGGGGGCGGGGATGCGGGGTCATTCGATCTGGGCGCCGGAGGACTTGACGATCGGATCCCACTTCGCGCGCTCCCGCTTGATGAACGTGCCGAATTGCTCGGGGCTGGAGGCGAAGACCTTCATGTCGACTTCGGCAAGCCTGTCGGCGATGTCCTTGTCCTTCAATGCCTGGACGATGGCCGAATTGAGCTTCTCGACCACTACGCGTGGCGTGCCGGCGGGTGCCATGACACCGAGCCAGACAACGACGTCGAAATCCTTCAGGCCCGACTCCGCAATGGTCGGGATCTCCGGCATGACCTGCGCTCGGCTGCCGCTGGTGACCGCGAGGATTCGCACCCGGTCGCTCCTGGCGAAGGGCAGCGCGGAGGGAAGGTCCGGCAGGCCGATCTGGATCTCGCCGCCGGCCAGGGCGGCGACCATCGGACCGGTCCCCTTGTACGGCACGTGGGTGATCTTGAGCCCCGCCATGCTGTTGAGCATCTCCATGCCGAGGTGCAGCGTGCTGCCGTTGCCGGCAGAACCGTAGTTCAGCTCGCCCGGACGCGCCTTGACGTACTCGAGGAACTCGCCGAACGACCTGGCCGGGAGCGACGGATGCACCGCGAGGGCGAATTGGCCGCCGGCGACCAGCGACACCGGGATCAGGTCCTTGTCGGTGTCGTACGGCATCTTCTTGTACATGCTGGGGCTGACCGCCAGCGTGCCGATGGTGCCCATCAGGATGGTGTAGCCATCGGCAGGCGCGGATGCCACCAGGCCCGATCCGACCAGACCGCCCGCCCCCGGCCGGTTCTCCACCACCATCGGCTGGCCGAGGTACTTGCCCGCGCGTTCGGCCAGCAGGCGGGCTGCCATGTCCGTCACCCCGCCAGCGGCAAGCGGTGCGATCAGGCGGATCGGGCGGGTGGGAAAATCCTGCGCCGAGGCGGCGCAGGCCAAGCCCACGGCAAGCGTGGCGGCGAGGGCCGCCTTGAAAGCATTCATCTACATCTCCTTTTCTGATGCGGGTGCGCTGCCGCGGCGCGCCCGCCGTGCCTTGGCGGGCGGCGGGCCGCGCGGTCCGCGTTATTGCAGCCGGTAGCGGCCGCTGTTCTGCATGAACAGCTCCCTGCTGCGATGGATGTGTGCCCGCACCGCCCGCTCCAGCGCCTTGGCGTCGCGGTTGCCGAAGCCGTTCAGGATGGACAGGTTCTCCTCATGCACCTGCGCCGCCCGCTCCGGCATGGATGCCACCAGGGACAAGCCGACGATGTGGATCCGGTCGTTGATCCCCTGCAGCATCTGGAGCAGCAGGCGATTGCCGCTTGCCTGCGCGATCGCGACGTGAAAGCGGCGCGCGAGCCGGATGGATTCCACCAGCTTGCCCTTGTCCAATGCCCGCCGCGACTGCGCAAGAAGCGCGTCCAGACGCGCGACATCGCCGTTGCCCACGTTCTCCAGCGCCGCCCGCGCCGCTTCCACTTCGAGCGCCTCGCGGACATTGAACAGGTCCAGGACGTCCTGCACCGTCAACGCCCGGACGGTGAATCCCCACCCGCCGAGTCGCTCGACCAGCCCCTCCTGGGCCAGTCGGCCAAGGGCTTCGCGGATGGGCGTGCGGCTCAGCGATAGCGCCTGCGCCAGTTCCTGCGCCCGCAATGGATGTCCGGGAAGGAATCGCTGGTCGAGGATTCCCTCCTTGATGTACTCGTAGGCGCGCTCCTGGCTGTCCGGCGCGTTCGACTCGGCGGCGATGACCCACTCCTGCAAGCGCGGCATTTTTGCATTCGAATTGAATTCAATTTGAGTGTAGCGGAACGAGGCGCCGACCGCAATTCCGCCGGTGCCTCGTTGCCTTCCCCCCGGGGGCCCCTGGTGGCGGCGTGCCGCCCGCGCCCTACCCGAGCAGCTTGCGCGCGCGCTCCACCACCGGGTAGTCGATCATCTCGCCGTCGAGCTTGAAGGCGGCGAGCCCCTGCGCCTCCGCCTCTTCGAAAGCCGCCACCACCTTGCGGGCCCATGCCAGCTCGTCGGCGGTCGCCGCGAAGACTTCGTTCACCACCGCGATCTGGGTCGGATGGATGCAGGTCTTGCCGGTGTAGCCGAGCGCCCGCGCGCGCAGCGTGGTGGCACGCAGCTCGGCGAGGTTCGGGATATCGGTGAAGGCGGTATCGATGGGCGCCTCGAGCCCGGCCGCACGCGACGCCCGGGCGATGGCGAAACGGGCCTGGGCGGTGGCACCGCCGGCGTCGTCCATCTCGATGCCCATGTCCGCCGCCAGGTCCACCGCGCCGAACAACAGGCGGCCGAGCCGCGCGGATGCGGCGGCGATCTCGTCGACCTTCACCAGCCCCCGGGCCGTCTCGACGATGGCCATCAGGCCGACGCTGCCAGCGGCCATGCCGGATTCGAGCTCCACCTGCGACATCAGCCAGTCGACGGCCTGGATCTCGCTGGCTGATTCCGCCTTCGGCAGGATGATGCCGGCGATGCCCGGAATGGTCGTCGCGACCACGTCCCGGTGGCAGAAAGCGGTCGACATGCCGTTGATGCGAACCCAGCATGGCAGCGGCCGCGGCTGGGCCACGATCTCGGCGAGCCTGGCCCGCGCCGCCGGCTTCTCGGCGATGGCGACGGCATCCTCGAGGTCGACGATGACCGCATCCGCGGCGCTGGCGAACGCCTTGTCGATCTTGCGCTCGCTGGTGGCGGGCACGAACAGCAGCGAACGCAGACTCATCGCGCGGCTCCGCCGACCGGCGCGGCAGTGACGACTGCGCCCTTGGCCGCATGGGAGTGCATGATGCGGCCCGCCACCGGAACCCGGGCGCGCAGGACCTGGCCGTTGCCGGAGTCGGTGATGTACAGCGTCTTCATGTCGTCGCCACCGAAGGCGATGTTGGTCACCAGGTCGCTGCCGCAGGAGTTCACCCGGTACAACGGCTCGCCGCGCCGGCTGAAGATCCACACCGCGCCCATGCCGGGATGCGCCACCACCAGGCCGCCGTCGGCCGTGAGGGCGAGTCCGTCGGGACCGATGCCGCCGGACATCTGGATCATCGTGCCGACCGCGGTCACGCCGCCATCCGGCATCAAGGCCAGATGCCAGACCGCATTGGCATTGGTCATGCCGACGTAGAGCACCGACTCGTCGAGATTGGTCACCAGGCCGTTGGGATTGATGCCGGTGGCCAGGATCTTCTCGAGCCGGCCGGCGGCGCTGACCCGGTAGACGCCACCGGTCGGATCGTGATGGCCGGTGCGTCCCTGGTCGGTGAAGTACATGTCGCCGTTGGCGGCGAAGAACAGGTCGTTCACGCCGCGCAGGTGCTCGGTGTAATGGCGGCCGAGCACCGGCGTGACGGCGCCGGCGACCGGATCCACCGCCATGATGCCGTTGCGGTAGTCGGTGACGAAGATCCCGCCGTCGGCACGGATCTTCAGGCCGTTCGGCTCGCCGTCGTACTCGGCGACCAGGGTGACCTGGCCGGCTGGCGACGCGCGGAAGATCCGCCCGAAGGGGATGTCGGTGAAGTAGAGATTGCCCTCGCGGTCGAAGGACGGGCCCTCGAGGAAGCTGTGGATCGGCTTGCCGCCGCGGCGGGCGTCGCTCCACGAGGAGTGCCGCACCTGGCGAAACGGCGCGGGCAGTTCGGCGAAGACTTCGGTGGCGATCGGCTCCGGCTGGGCGTACATGGTCATTGCTCCGCGCGGATGCGGTCCATCATCGCGCCGTACCGGTTGCTGTACTGCTTGTAGACCGGCTCGAGCTTCGCCTGGAACGGCGCCACGTCCACCGCTTCGACCACCTGCATGCCGTGGCGCTTCATCTCGGCGACGCCCGACGCGTCGGCCTCGTCGACGTACTTGCGATTGGCCGTGCGCCCGGCCAGTGCTGCCTTGCGCATGATCTCCTGGTCGGCGGCCGGCAGCTTGCCGAGGAACTCCGGGGACATGGTGAACGAGATCGGCGTGAACACATGCCGGGTAAGCGTGACGTTCTTCTGCATCTCCCACATCTTCGCGGAGACCAGGATCGACACCGGGTTCTCCTGCCCATCGATGGTGCCCTGCTGCAAGCCGGTCAGCACCTCGGTCCACGACATCGGCGTCGGCAGGGCTCCCAGCGCCCGGAACGCCGCGAGGTGCACCGGGTTCTCCATGGTGCGGATCTTCAGCCCCTTCATGTCCTCGGGCGTACGGATGGAGCGGTTCGCCGAAGTGATGTGGCGAAAGCCGATCTCGCCGAAGGTGAGGCCCACCAGGCCGCGCGCCTTCATCTTGGCGATCAGTTCCTGGCCGATGGGGCCGTCGAGAACCTTGCGCGCATGCGCCGAATCGCGGAACAGGAAAGGCATGTCGAGGACCAGCATCTCGGGCACGAAGTTGCCGAGCACCGCCGTGCCGTGGATCGCCATCTCGAGGGCGCCGAGCTGCACGCTCTCTACCATCTCGCGCTCTCCCCCGAGCGCACCGTTCGGGAAGAACTCCGGCTTGTAGCGGCCCGGTGCCAGGCGCTCGAGCTCGTCGGCGAATCCCTTCGCGCCGGCCCCGTGCGGTCCCACCATCGGCGACGGCCAGCCGATGCGCAGGGTCACCGGATCCGCGGCAAGCGCGGCCGTGGAGAACGCCAGCCCGACACCGAGGGCGATGACCGAGGTGAGGAGGTTCCTGAAGGACCTGTTCATGCTTGTCTCCTGATGCGGGCGGGCCCGCGATGATGGAATGGATTCACGCCGGCAGGATGGCGACGGTGCCGTCGCGCGCGAGCGCCACCAGCTCCTCCTCGCCGACACCGACCGACGCGAGGATCTCGCGGGTGTGCTCGCCAAGCCGGGGGGCCGGCAGCCGGAAGGCGCCGGGCGTGCCCGAGAGCCGCGGCACGATGTTGTGCATCGGCAGGCTGCCCATGTCTTCATCGGGCAGCTCCACCAGCGCCTGGCGCCCGAGCGGATAGGGATGCGCCATCAGGTCGGCGGCATCGCAGACCGGTCCGACGGTGACGCCGACCTCGTCGAACAGGGCCAGGTTCTCCGCCTGGGTCCGACGAGCCATGAACTCGGCGACGATCGCATCGATGGCGTCGTTGTTCTGCACCCGCGCCGTGTTGGTGGCGAAGCGCGGATCGGCGAGGAGGTCGTCCCGGCCCATGACGTGGAACAGCCGCTCGGCCATCGACTGCATCGACGCCGACAGGGCGACGAACTTGCCGTCGCTGCAGCGGTAGACGTTGCGCGGCGCGGTGTTGGAGGCCTTGCTGCCGTTGCGCAGCGTCGGCCGGCCGTTGAGGCGCAGGTTGGCGGCCTCCGGTCCGAGGATGGCGTGGATCGGCTCGAACAGGGACAGGTCGATCACCTGACCCAGCCCGCCGCGCACTTCGACCTCGCGCAGGGCGATCATCGTCGCCGAGGCGCCATAGACGCCGCTGATCATGTCGGCCAGCGCCAGCGGCGGCAGCACCGGCTCGCGATCGGGAAAGCCGTTCATCGCGGCAAAGCCGCTCATCGCCTCGACCAGCGTGCCGAAGCCGGGCTTGTGCGAGAACGGGCCGGTCTGGCCCCAGCCGGACACCCGCACGATCACCAGCCGCGGATTGACCGCATGCAGCGCCTGCGGCCCGAGCCCCATCTTCTCGAGCTTGCCGGGCACGAAGTTCTCCACCAGCACGTCGGCCTCCCGCACCAGCGACAGCAGCAGTTCGCGGCCGCGGCCGCCGCGGTAGTCGAGCGCCAGGCTGCGCTTGTTGCGGCCGTAGACCTTCCAGTAGGGGGGGACGCCGCCGACGATCCAGGCGCGCAGGTCGTCGCCCTTGGCGGGCGATTCGACCTTGACGACGTCGGCGCCGAAGTCGGCCAGCACGTGGGTGACGATGTTGCCGGCCACCAGCCGCGACAGGTCGAGCACGCGCACGTCCTGCAGCGGCCCTGCGGCAGCGGGTGCGTAGTCATGCCGGGCTAGGATCGGGTCGGTCTCGGTCGCCATCGTCGGGCTGCTGCGCCTCGGTTGTCGGGCCTGGGTCGGAGGCAGGAATCCTACTGGCCCGAGCGGCTTGGCCGGAAGAACCGATTTGACCTACTATCCATGCCTTATCGGCATAGCCCAGGATGGACGCGCGCAGGCTGCGGTACTTCGTGACGGTGGCCCAGCTGGGCAGCTTCTCGGCCGCGGCGCGGCGGCTCCATGTCGCCCAGCCGGCGCTGAGCCGGCACGTCAAGTCGCTCGAGACGATGCTCGGCGTGACGCTGCTGACGCGCGATGCGCGCGGCGTACGCCTGACCCACGACGGCGAGGAACTGCTGGCCCATGCGGTTCACGTCCTCGAGCAGTTGGACATGCTGCCGCGCCTGGTCGGGCCCAAGAGCCTGCGGGTGGCGGGACGCGTGGTCGTCGGGCTGCCCACGTCCGCCGGCGCGGTGCTGGCCGTGCCCTTGCTGCGCGCGGCCATCGAGCGCTATCCCAATGTCCGGGTCCACCTGATCGAGTCGCTGTCCGGCTACCTGCAGGAGTGGATCGAGTCGGGCCGCCTCGACCTGGCGGTGGTGTACGACCCCAAGCCCAATCCGGGCGTGCGCATCGACTCGATCCTGGTGGAGGATCTGTGGCTGGTGGGAAGTCCGCAGGCCTTGCCGGCCGGCGTCGATGTCATGCCGCTCCAGGAGCTGCCACGCTTTCCGCTCGTCGTCCCGGGCGCCTCGCATTCCCACCGCCGCCTGCTCGAGGGCGTGGCGCTGGGCCACGGCGTGCGCCTCGACATCCGCGCGGAGGTGGATTCGCTGACGGTGATCAAGCGCATGGCGGCGGAAGCGGGCGTGTTCGCGATCCTGGCCCATGGCGCGGTCCAGGCCGAGCTGGCCGAGGGCAGATTGCGGGCGGCGCGGCTGGTCGAGCCGTCGATCAGCCGCTCGGTCGCCCTGGCGTCGTCGTTCTCACGGCGCGACAACCAGGCCTGCCATGCAATCGCCAGGCTGGCGCTCGAGATCGCCCGCGACGCGGTTGCCGCCGGCATCTGGCG
>JAEZQX010000506.1 GCA_023441105.1 Pseudomonadota bacterium
TTCCCGCTCAGGACAGCAGGCTGGTGGTCTCCTCCCAGCGCATGATCGCCACCGGGTCGAGCACCTCGAAGCCTTCGCGGCCGGGTTGCGCGACATGGCGCATCGCCTGGGCGACCTTGGCCGCCGGCGTCGGCCGGTACTTCTCGAGCGGCCCGAGCAGCAGCGGCTTGAGCACCCGGCCGACGGCCCGCGCCGCCGTCTCGCCCGGGCGCTTTTCCTCGCGCTCGCCTTCCAGGAACGACGGCCGCAGCGCCACCGCATGCGGCAGCCCCAACGCCTTCACCGCCTCCTCCGCCTCGCCCTTGACCCGGAGATAGAAGACCTTCGATTCGGGATCGGCGCCGAGGCTGCTGACGAAGATGAAGTGGCGGGCGTTGCCGCGTTGTGCCAGCCTGGCCATCGCCAGCACCAGGTCGTGGTCCACCGCCCGGAACGCTGCCTCGCTGCCGGCCTTCCTGATGGTGGTGCCAAGCGCGCAGAAGACGGTGTCGATGGCGAACCCGGGATCCCATTCACCGATGCGGCTGAAGTCGACGATCTCCACCTGCAGCGGCGGTTCCGTCGCCGGCGGCCGGCGCCGCGACAGCACCACCACCGGCGCGAACGGACCGTCGTCCCGCAGCTGCCGGCAGAGCTCGGCGCCCACCATCCCCGTTGCCCCGGCGACCAGGGCGATGCGCCGGTTGTCGCTCGGGTCGCCGAGGGTCGTTTCATCGGTCTGCACGGGACAGCCTCCTTGTCGTTCGTCGTCGCGGTCGTCGCGATGGTCCGGTTGCCACGGCCGCTGCCGCGGCCCGTCGCCCGGTCGTGCTGCAAATGCTGCGCAGCGCTGCCGAATGCTGCCAATCGTCCTGCGGTTCGTCCTGCGGGTCCTGCGGATCCTGCCGTCGCGGGCGTCGTCCGGCCGCCGCCCGCCCTGTCACGGGCGGCGCGCCAGCCGACTCAGATGAACAGCGTCAGGACGCCGGTGTAGCCGTACAGCGTGTCGCGCGCGATCTCGCCGTTGGCGTAGAACCCGACCAGCGGGAATTCGCCGAGATTGGCCTTGATGAGCTCCATCTCCAGCCCGGCGTCGCCGAACAGCGCCTCGCCGCGGGCGACGCAGGAGACGTAGATGCCGCCGCGGATGCGATGGCCCTCGGATTCGACCTCCTCGCGCAGCTCGGTGGTCATGCGGATCAGGTCCTGCCGTGCCGCCCGCGCGTCGCGAGTGCAGAAGATCAGCCGTTCGCCAACCTCCGGCTGCTCCGCGATGGCGACCAGCCGGTTGAGCGGATCGATGCCCACCACGTTGCGCACGCGGTAGTCGGCGAAACCGAAGCCGCGCTGCACGTTGCCGGAGGCGATGCCGGCGAACAGGCCGTTGCGCAGCCGGCCGGCCGGCAGGGCATCCAGGAGCCGCTCGCCATCGCGGCTCACCCGGATTTCCGCCGACACGTCGAGGTCGGTGAGCAGGGTGTCGAGCGCCGGCGCGTCGTCGAGCGACGTGATCAGGTTGCCTTCGCAGGCGGTGATGAGATGGTCCGCGGCCAGCGGCGAGCAGCCCTGCGTCACCCGGGTGCGCATGCCGACGTTGCTGGCGAAGGCGACACCGGACATGCCGCCGGAGAAGGTCTGGTTGGCGATCTGCGGCAGCGGCGGCGTGCCGCCGCTCGACAGGCCGCCGAACAGATAGCCGGCCTCGACCTTGCCGGAGAGCTCGCGAACCAGTCCTTCGACATCGACCAGCCCCGGGTCCGCATGGACCAGCGCCGCCCAGGCCGCCTCGTCGCCCGCATCCGTCTTGCTGCCCTGCGCCGGCAGGCGCGACGTGCCGGAGAACACGCTGAAGCTGCCGCTGGGCAGCGCGGCGATCATGACGACGACGGCCGGCTCGTCGCGGTACTCGACCCCGCTCGACAGCACCGCGCCGCCGATGGTGCCGACCCAGTCGATGACCGCGGTACGCGTCTTCAGCAGCAGCAGGATCTCGCTGGCGGACTCGGCCAGCGGCGCGCTGATGTAGACGAAGCCGAGGTTGCCGCGGCTGCTGTAGGCCGGATCCGACGCCTGCCCCTCGATCTGCGCCAGCGCCAGCTCGGTGCACATGCGCCACTGCGGATGGGTGGCGTGGCCGTAGCGGAAGAGGCCGTTCATCCCGTCCCTCCCGCTCCGCCGGACTTGCGGCGCTTCTGGCGGGTCATCGGGCCATCTGCCGGGCCCGGCGAGCGAGCGGCGTTGCTGACGGTGTTCCTGTCCGCGGCCCTGCTTGCATTGCGCCCGCCGCGCGCCGCGCCGGCCGCCTTGCCGCCACTCTTGTCGGCCGTCTTGCGCGCCCTGCCGGGCGGTGGCGAGGAGTCGGCTGCCCGGCGGGCGCCGGACATGCCGGAACCTGCCGCGTTGGCGGCGAAAGTGCCGCTATCGAGCGTCGCGGCCTGCGCGATCTGCCGGAAGTTCGCCTGCAGCATGTCCCACCAGGCAAGCGGATTCACGGCCGCCGGGCCTGCGGCAGAAGCGCTATGCGGTGCCGATGCAGCCGCCGCGCCGGCACCGCGAGGTGCCCTCGCTCGCTTGCCGGCAGCAGCCTCGACAGCGGGGGCATCGGCATCGGCATCGGCGTCGGCGTCAGCATCAGCG
>JAEZQX010000572.1 GCA_023441105.1 Pseudomonadota bacterium
CGTCTACGCCGGCCACCAGTTCGGCGTCTGGGCGGGCCGGCTCGGCGACGGCCGGGCGCTGCTGCTCGGCGACGCCCCGGCCACCGCGCCCTCTGGATTCCTCGCCCTCGCCGGATCGGACCAGCAACTGCTGGATTTCGACCGCTGGGAACTGCAGCTCAAGGGCTCCGGCATGACGCCGTATTCGCGCATGGGCGACGGCCGTGCCGTCCTGCGCTCCTCCATCCGCGAGTTCCTCTGCTCGGAGGCGATGGCGGCGCTGGGTATTCCGACGACCCGAGCCATGGCGGTGGCGGGGTCGGACGTGCCGGTGTTTCGCGAGGACGTCGAAACGGCGGCCGTGGTGCTGCGGATGTCGCCCAGCTTCGTGCGCTTCGGCAGCTTCGAATACTTCTACTACTTCCGCAAGCACGAGCAGTTGCGGACGCTGGCAGACCATGTGATCCGGCAGTTCTATCCCGAATGCGCCGCGCGGGAGCAGCCGTATGCCGCCCTGCTGTCCGAGGTGACGGCGCGCACGGCGCGGCTGATCGCCAAATGGCAGGCGGTCGGCTTCTGCCACGGCGTCATGAATACCGACAACATGTCCATCCTCGGCCTGACCATCGACTATGGTCCGTTCGGGTTCCTCGACGCCTTCGAGGCGGATCACATCTGCAACCACTCCGACGAGGGCGGGCGCTATGCGTACTCGCGCCAGCCGGACATCGGCGAGTGGAACTGCTATGCGCTGGGGCAATCGCTGGTACCGCTGATCGGCAGCGCCAAGGAGACCGAGGACGCACTGCAGGTGTACAAGTCGGCCTACCGCGACGAGTTCCTGTTGCAGATCCGCGCCAAGCTCGGCCTCGTCGAGCCGCAGCCGGAGGACACGGCCCTGGTCGAGAGCCTGTTCGGGATGCTCGAACGCAGCCATCCGGATTTCACCCTGTTCTTCCGCAATCTTGCCGGCGTTGCCCGCGACGGCAGCGGCGGCGACGCACCGGTGCGGGACCTCTGCATCGACCGCGAGGACTGCGACCGCTGGCTGGCCGCATACCGTGCCCGCCTGGCCGCGGAGGCGCGCCCGGACGAGGAACGGCGGGCGGCGATGAACCGCGTCAACCCGCGCTTCGTGCTGCGCAACTATCTCGCCGAGGCCGCCATCCGGCAGGCGACCGCCGCCCTCGGCGAGCCGCCGGAGCAGCGGGAGTTCGCCGAAGTGGCGCGCCTCGCACAGGTCCTTGCCGCGCCCTTTGACGAGCAGCCCGCAAATGCTCAATATGCCGCACTGCCGCCGGACTGGGCGAGCCACATCGAGGTGAGCTGTTCTTCATGAAGAAGCTTCTGTTCGACCTGTTCCCGATCATCCTGTTCTTCGTCGCCTTCAAGTTCGCCGACATCTACACGGCGACGGCCGTGGCCATCGGCGCGACCATCGCGCAGATCCTCTGGCTCAAGCTGCGCGGTCGGCACGTGGAGGTCATGCAGTGGATCAGCCTGGGCGTGATCGTCGTGTTCGGCGGCCTGACGCTGATGCTGCACGACGAGGCCTTCATCAAGTGGAAGCCGACCATCCTGTACTGGCTGTTCGCCGGCGGCCTGCTCGTCGCACGGCTGATGGGCCGCAACCTGATGAAGACCTTCATGGGCGGGCAGATGAGCCTGCCGGACCCGGTCTGGGAGCGGGTCAACCAGATGTGGATCCTCTACTTCGTGGTGATGGGCGCGCTGAACCTGTGGGTCGCCTACTCCTGGAGCACCGACATCTGGGTCAATTTCAAGCTCTTCGGCACCCTCGGCATGACGCTGCTGTTCGTGATCCTGCAGGGGATCTACCTGAGCCGCTTCATCAAGGACTCCGGCGATGAAGCCCGCTCTTGAGGAGCTCGAGCAACGGCTGAGCCAGCGCTTTCCCGACGCGCGGCTGCGGGTGGTGGACGACAGCCATTTACATGCGGGACACATCGGCGCGGCCGGCGGCGCGGGACACTTCACCGTCGAGATCGTCTCCGACGCGTTCGCGGGAGCGGGTCGCGTGGCGCGACATCGGCTGGTGTATGATGCCGTTGCCGACTGGATGCCACACAGGATCCACGCCCTGGGCGTCACGGCGACCACGCCCGCAGAATCGGCAGCGGCACCGCCCGGCGCGTGATTGCCGCCGTGTGATCGCCACTCCCCTGTGATCGCCCGTCCCCCACTTTCTTGCACGTCGCATCAGCCAGCAGCCGCTCCGACGCCGGCTCCCGACCATCCAACCCAACGACTGGAACCTGACATGCCAATACTTGCGGATCTGCAACCTATCGCCTGCCTGCCGACGTCCGGCAGCCGGCGCACCCGGCGTGAGGCGCGGCCGCGCTCGTGGGCCTTGCTCTCGCCGCTGCTGGCTGCGGGCCTGGTCGTCGGCTCGCTGCTTGGCGCCGGCCCTGCCCTCGCCCAGAATGCCGCCGTCGTCAACGGCAAGGCCATCCCGAAGGAGCGGGTCGACGAGTTCGTCGAAGCGCTGGCTGCGCAGGGCCGGCCGGACACGCCGCAGACCCGGGAACTGGTGCGGGAGGAACTGATCGCACGCGAGATCTTTGCCCAGGAGGCCGACAAGCGCGGCCTGGCCCGTTCGGCTGAAGTGCAGCGCCAGATCGAGAACACCCGCCAGGACATCCTCATCCGAGCGCTGATCCGCGACTACCTCACCAAGAACCCGGTGAAGGATGCTGACGTCCAGGCCGAGTACGACAAGTTCAAGCAGGAGGCAAGCGCCAGCGGCAAGGAGTACAAGGCGCGTCACATCCTCGTCGAGGACGAAGGCGAGGCGAAGAAGCTGATCGAGCAGTTGAAGAAGGGCGAGTCGTTCGAGACGCTGGCGAAGGATTCCAAGGATCCTGGCTCAGCCGGCACCGGCGGCGACCTCGGCTGGAACACCGCCTCCACGTTCGTGAAGGAGTTCAGCGATGCGATGGTGGCGCTCGAGAAAGGCAAGACCGTGACCGAGCCGGTCAAGACACAATTCGGCTACCACGTGATCCGCCTGGATGACGTGCGCGATGCGGAGCCGCCGCCGCTGGACCAGGTCAAGCCGCAAATCCAGCAGCAGCTGGAGCGCCAGAAGGTCCAGCAACTGCAGCAGGAATTGCGCGCCGCTGCCAAGGTGGAATAGACTCCGCTCACAACTGACAGCCGGGTTACGTCACATCCGGTCGATCGTCGAGAAACTCGACTTCAATGCCGCCCCCCGGGGCGGCATTGTCATCTCCGGGGTCGCCTGGCGCGGACGCTTCCGCCCCGGCTCCGCTGCGTCGCCGGCGGATGGCGAAGAAATCGCGCAGCAGGCGGCCGCAATCGTCGGCGAGCAGCCCGGCGTGCACCTGCGTGTGGTGGTTCAGCCGCGGCTCCGCCATCAGGTCCAGCACGCTGCCGCAGGCGCCGGTCTTGGGATCGCTGGCACCGAAGTACAGGCGCTTGATGCGGGCATGGATCATCGCGCCGCAGCACATGGCGCACGGTTCCAGCGTCACGTAGAGGGAACATTCGGTGAGGCGATAGTTGCCCAGCTGCTCGGCGGCGGCGCGCAGCGCCCGGATCTCCGCATGCGCCGTCGGATCGTGGCTGCCGATCGGATGGTTGAAGCCGGTCGCGATCACGGTGCGATCGCGCACCAGCACCGCCCCCACCGGCACCTCGCCGACGGTGGCGGCATTGAGTGCCTGGTCGATGGCGAGCCGCATCATCGCCAGGTCGAAGCTGTCATGGTTCATCTGATTTCCTGCTCGTGCCGCGCGGCGTTGCCGGCCCGGGGCGCCTAGTCTATGCCAGCTGCCCCCGTCCGGCAGGCCGCAAAGCGATCGCGGCTCGCTGATCTATCATGCCTGCTCGCCCCATCCGGCCCCGTGGAACGGTTGAACCAGTGAACGAAAGCGTCCGGCCCGCGCCCCGTCCCGCCCTCATGCGGATGGCCCGCTACCTCGCCGTCGCGTTGGCCGCTTTCCTCCTCCTGTGCGCCATGGCGGCGCTGGCCGTGCCGCTGCTCATCCAGCAAGTCGTCCTCGAGCGCCTGGGCGAGGCGATCGGCCGGCAGGTCACCATCGAGCGCACCCGCTTCAATCCCTTCAAGCTCACGCTGACGGCGCGGGGCGTGCGGATCGCGGCCCAGGACCCGACTGCAGACTTCGTCACCATCGAGGCGTTGCTGGCCGATCTCTCGATCTCGAGCATCAGGCATCTTGCGCCGGTCATCGAGTCGCTCAGGATCGAGACGCCGGTCGTGCGGCTGCAGCGGACGGCGCTGGCGAGCTTCAACTTCAGCGATATCGTCGACCGGCTCGCGGCGGCGCCCGAGGAACCCGCACCCTCGGGGGGGCCGGGACGGTTTGCGCTGCGCAACCTCGAGCTCAGCGGCGGCGAGGTCCATTTCGACGACAAGGTGCTGGAACAGGCTCGCCACATCACCGACCTGCGACTGGTCATCCCTGTCATCGCCAACCTGGGCGACGCCAGCGCGAGCAAGGTGGAGCCATCGCTGTCGGCGCTGCTCGACGGCAGCCCCCTCGAGGTGCGCGGGACATCCCTGCCGTTCAGCGACAGCCGCGAGACCTCGCTCGAGCTCCGCCTCCAGGATCTCGAGCTGGCATCCTATCCCCGCCTGTCGCCGGTGCCGCTGCGCTTGAGCCTGCCGAAGGGAAGGCTCGGCAGCGAACTGAACGTGCGCTTCGCGCGGCAGACCGATGGGCCGCAGCTGGTGATCACCGGCAGCGTGCACATCGACGACCTGCAGCTCGACGCCGTCGACGGTCCGCGCCTGCTGCTGGCAAGGCGCATTGCGCTGGGCATCGTCGGCGTGGAGCCATTGGCCAATCGCTACGCCTTCGGCGAGCTGGACGTGGACGGCCTGGCGGTCGATCTCACCCGCGCGCGCGATGGCGGGCTGGCGCTGGTACGGGCATTCTCCGCCGGGCCGGCGGCCAAGACGCCGCGGCAGCCGAAAGCCGCGGGCGCTCCGGCCGGCGGTCAGGAAGCGAAGGTCGACGGGGACGGTGGCGGGGCCGCCGGTCCGGCTGTCGAGTGGAGCATCCGCCAGACCAACCTGCGCGATGGCCGGCTCGTCTGGCGCGACGAGACGGTCGCTCCGCCGGTCGTGCTGGACCAGCATGGCATCGCGATCGCGGTTGCCGCCATCGGCAACCGCCAGGAGGCGCCCGCGGCTGCAAAGCTGTCGTTCAAGCAGGGCGACGCTTCCAGCCTGTCGTGGCAAGGCCGGCTCGACCTGGCGAAGTCGCAGGCGGCCGGGGGCATCGACGCGCAGGTCGCGAGCCTTGCGCCCTACCTGTCCTATGTCGCACCGTTGCTGGCGGCGCGGCTGGAGACCGGCGTGATCGCCCTGAAAGGAGATCTTGCGGCCGATTGGGCGGGCGACTTCAGGCTCGATGTCGCCAAGGCGCAGGCAAGCGTGAACCAGGCGAGGCTGACGCTGCCGGACGAGAAGGAGGCGGCGGTCGCGATCGGTCGCCTGGCAGTCGACGGCGTCTCGCTTTCCCTGGCCGAGCGCCGGCTGCAAGCGGATCGGGTCGGGCTGAGCGATGCCGACATCCGCGTGCGACGCGAGGCGCAAGGCGCGATCAACCTGCAGCGGCTGCTCGCGCCGGCGGCCGGCAATGAAACGGCCGGCGGCAACGACCGCGCGCCGGAGTGGAAGGTGACCATCGACAGGCTGGAGCTCGACGGCAACCGCGTCGCCTGGCGCGACCTCGGCACCCCGGATCCGGTGGAGGTGCCCATCACCGGCCTGGCGGGCAGCGTCGGGCCGCTCGGCACCGATCTCGCCACGCGAAGCAAGGTGGAAGTGCACGCCCGGCTCGGCAAGGATGGGATGCTCAAGGCGACCGGCGATCTGGCGATCCAGCCGCTGTCGCTGGCGCTCGACCTGCAATTGCAGCGCCTGGCGCTCGCTCCCTTCGACCCGTATCTCGCCGAACGACTTGCGCTCGAAATCGACGAGGGCGCGCTGGATGGCAGCGGCAAGCTGCGCTACCAGGAAGGTCGCCTCGCCTACGCCGGGCGACTGGCGGTCGGCGACTTGCGCAGCCGCGAGCGCGGCAGTGACCGCGAGACCATCCGCTGGAAACGCCTGCTGCTCGATGGGATCGACATCGACGTCGACCCCCGGCAGCTCGGGCCCAAGGATCGGATCGCCATCGGCGGCATCACCCTGAGCGACTTCTTCGCCAGGGTGCTGCTGGGCGAGGACGGCCGCCTCAACCTCCAGGACATCGTTCGCCGCGATCCCGCGCCTGACGCCAAGCCGGCGGCCGGCGGCGACGGCGACGGCGCGGGTCCGGCGATCCGTCTGGGCGGCATCAAGCTCGAGCAGGGCCGCTCCAACTTCACGGACCGGTTCGTGCGGCCGAATTATTCGGTCAACCTCACCGACTTGAACGGTGCCGTGTCGGCCATGGCGTCCGACCGGCGCGTGCAATCGGACGTGGCGCTGACCGGCCGCGTCGGCGGCAATGCGGCGGTCGACATCTCCGGCAAGATCGACCCGCTCGGCCCGGCGCTGGCGGCCGATATCCGCGCCAGGGCGAACGGCATCGACCTGCCGCCGCTCACGCCCTATTCCACCAAGTACATCGGCTACACGATCGAAAAGGGCAAGCTGAACCTGGATGTCCACTACCGGATCGAGAACGACCGGCTGGAGGCCCAGAACCGGGTGCTGCTCGACCAGTTGACGCTGGGCGAGAAAGTCGCAAGCCCGGAGGCGACCAACCTGCCGGTCCAGTTCGCCCTCGGACTGCTGAAGAACAGCAGGGGCGAGATCGACGTCAGCCTGCCCATCGCGGGCTCGCTCGACGATCCGCAGTTCTCGATCGCCGGCCTGATCGGCAACGCCATCGTCAACCTGCTCACCAAGGCAGTCACCGCGCCATTCAGCGCGCTTGCTGCCGCGTTCGGTGGCGGCAAGGAGGAGTTGTCCCATGTCGAGTTCCAGCACGGCAGCGCGCGGCTGACGCAGGAGGCGACGCGGCGCCTGCAGCTGATCGCCAAGGCGCTGCTCGATCGGCCGGCGCTCAAGCTGGAGATCGCCGGTCGCGTCGATCCCGCGGCCGAGCAGGATGCGATCCGGCGCGAGCGGCTGGATGCGCGGCTGCGGGCGCTCAAGCGACGCGAAACGGCCGATGCCGGTGCGCAGCGCGATTCGCCGGAGCGCCAGGAGGAGGCGGCGACCGCCGCCGGCATCACCGTCACGTCCGAGGAGTATCCGGCTTTGCTGCAGCGGCTGTACGACGAAAGCGACCTGCCGGACAAGCCGCGCAACGCGGCCGGTGTCGCGCGCCGGCTCGAGGTGCCCGAGATGGAGAAGCTGCTGCTCGCGTCGATCGCGGTGGATGCGGATGCGGCGCGGCGTCTCGGCACCCGGCGCGGCCAGTCGGTGCAGCGCTGGCTCGCCTCGCAGGGCAAGGTCCCCGAAGGCCGGATGTTCCTGCTGGCGCCGCGCGTCGATCCGTCGCAGACCGGGCCCAACCAGTCGCGCCCGCAATGCACGGCGAGTTGCGCCGAGTTCTCGTTGCGTTGATCATCGCCGCTGGAGGCCACGCTGCAGGAACCGTTCGGAACGCGCGACATGAAGCAAGATGACGACTACGCCCTGCCCGACCCCGCGGCAGGCAGCGAAGCGATCCCGCCGCCGGCCGGACGGGCGCCGGAGGATCGCCATTTCGTGGCGGCGCTGGCACGCGGCCTGCAGGTCCTCGCCTGCTTCCGTTCCGGCGACCGGACCCTCGGCAACCTCGAGATCGCCCAGCGCTGCGGCCTGCCCAAGTCGACGGTGTCGCGGCTGACATCCACCTTGAGGCGCCTCGGCTACCTCATCCAGGTGGCGGACAGCGGCAAGTACCGGCTGGGCACGGCGACGCTGTCGCTGGGCAGTGCCATGCTGGCCCGGCTCGACGTGCGCAAGCTGGCGCGGCCGGGCATGCAGGAGCTGGCGGAGTTCTCAGGCGCCACCGTCTCCCTGGGCACGCGCGACCGGCGCTCGATGCTGTACATCGAAAGCTGCCGCAGTTCGGCGGCACTGACCTTGAGCCTCGATGTCGGTTCGCGCATTCCGCTTGCCACCTCGGCAATGGGTCGCGCCTGGCTCGCCATGGCGGCCGTCGACGAGCGGCGCGACGCGCTCGATCGCATCGCCGAGCGCGACCCTGCGGCTTGGCCGGATACCCGGGCCCGGATCGACGCGTCGATCGACGACTCGCGCAAGCTCGGCGTCACCTGCTCTTTCGGGGAATGGCAGAAGGACGTCAACGGCATTGCTCGTGCCTTCCAGCCGGGCGGCAGCCTGCCGCTCATGGCGCTCAACGTCGGCGGTCCCTCGTCGAGCCTGTCGCCTTCGTTCCTGCTCGATGAAGTCAGGCCACGCCTGCTCGCCCTGGTGGAACGGCTTGCGGCGCAGGCGGCCTAGCTTCGACGTGACGACGCCGGCAATGGAAACCCGCGGACCGCGCCCCTCACCGTACTGGCCGCCGGGCCTGTCCCGGCACCTGACCTTGCCGCAGACCAACGTCTGGTACAACGCCGCGGTCTCCGCCGAGAGATACCCGGACAAGCCCTACATCGTCTTCTACGGCACGACCATCTCCTTTGCCGCGTTCCGCCGGCAGACCGAGCAGATCGCCGGCTACCTGCAGCACGCCTGCGGCGTGCGGCCCGGTGACCGCGTGCTGCTCTACCTGCAGAACAGCCCGCAGTGGATGCTGGCCTACTACGGTATTCTGCGCGCCAACGCGGTGGTGGTGCCGGTCAACCCGATGAACCGCAGCGCCGAGCTTCGGCACTGCGCCCGCGACAGCGGTGCCCGCACCGCCTTCGTCGCCCAGGACCTGCTCGAGCAGGCGCGGCCGCTGATGACGACGCGGGACCTGGAGCATGTCGTGGTCGCCACCTACAGCGACTACCTGGAGACCCCGACCGACCTGCCGGTGCCGGCCTTCGTCGCCGAGCCGAGGCTCGCGCTCGACGCCGCCGCTAGCGCGGCCGGGGCCCGCTCGTGGCAGGCGATGATGGCCGCGGATTGCCCGCCCGGGCCGCTGCTGGCCGGTCCCGACGACCTCTGCGTCATGCCCTACACGTCCGGCACCACCGGCGCCCCCAAGGGCTGCCGCCACACTCATCGCAGCGTCATGAGCACGCTGGTCGGCGGCGTCCAGTGGTTCTCCCGCACCCAGGATTCCACCTACCTTGCGGTGCTGCCGTTCTTCCATGTCACCGGCATGTCGGGCAGCATGAACGGGCCGCTCTTCATCGGTGCGACGGTGGTCGTGCTGCCCCGCTGGGACCGCGACGCGGCCGCGCTGATGATGGAGCGCTACCGGGTGACGGTGTGGCAGACCATCTCCACGATGATGATCGACTTTCTCGCCAATCCGCAGCTGCCGCGATACGACCTCAGCGCCCTGCAGGCAGTGCGCGGCGGCGGGGCCGCGATGCCGGCTGCGGTCGCCGAGAAGCTCAAGAGCCTGACCGGCCTCGAGTACGTCGAAGGCTATGGCATGTCGGAGACGATGGCGGCCACCCACCTCAATCCTCCCCACCGGACGCGGCTGCAGAGCCTGGGCATCCCGGTGTTCAACGTCGATGCCCGCATCGTCGATCCGGCAACGTTGCAGGAGCTGGACGTCGACGAGGTCGGTGAGATCGTGGTCCACGGACCGCAGGTCATGGATGGCTACTGGCAGGATCCGGCTGCCGATGCCGAGGCGTTCATCGATATCGACGGCAAGCGCTTCCTGCGCACCGGCGATCTGGCGCGGGTCGATGCCGAAGGGTACTTCTTCATGGTCGACCGCCTCAAGCGGATGATCAATGCCTCGGGCTTCAAGGTCTGGCCGGCCGAGGTCGAGGCCATGATGTACGGCCACCCGGACATCCAGGAAGCCTGCGTGATCGGCAGCCGCGACCCGCGCCGCGGCGAAACCGTCAAGGCTTTGGTGGTGCTGCTGCCGGGCCGCGAGGGGAAGGTGAGCGAGCAGGACATCATCCACTGGACGCACGAGCGAATGGCAGCCTACAAGAGCCCCCGGATCGTCGTCTTCGTCCCTTCCCTGCCGAAATCGGCCTCCGGGAAGGTGCTGTGGCGCACGCTCCAGGAAGCCGAAGACGCGGCTACTGCCCCGCCAGGTCGCTGAGCTTGACCTCGTTGACCTTGCCTTTCTCGACGGTGGCCACCCGGGTGTTGGCCAGCGAACCGCCCTTCTCGTCGACGCCTGCCATGCCGTTGGGGTTGTGCGCCGGCTGCAGCTGCTTGAGGGCCTGGTCGAGATTGGCGCGGATCGCCACCGCGTCGCTTACGCTGCCGGCGAGCTTCATCGCCTGCGCGGTCGCGTGCACCGCCGTGTAGTTCAACGACACTTCGGAGCTCGGCGTGCGCCCCGGATGCTGCTTGCGGAAGCGCTCCACGAAGGCCTTCGAGTCGGGGGCCGGGTCCTCGACCAGCGGCAGCACGCCGATCGAGCCTTCCAGCGTGTCGTAGCTGCCGGTGACGGCGACGATCTCGTCCATCTTGGCCTGGTCGATGATCGCGAAGCCGCCCTTGAAGCCGAGCTCGCGGGCCTGCTTGACGACCAGGCCGGTCGGCTCGGACGCCCCGCCGATGAACATCACATCGGGCTTGGCGGCCAGCACGCGGCTGACGCCGCTGTAGAAGTCGGTCGCCCGGTTGTAGGACATCGGGTTCTCGGCCACCACCTTGCCGCCAGCCGCTTCCCAGGCGGGCTTGAACACCGCGGTCCAGGCCTTGGCGTAGTCGTGGTCGGCGTTGGCGATGGCGAGGTTCTTGCCGTACTTGTTCATCGTGTAGTTGACGAACGGCTTGACGTAGGAGGTGAACTCCGGCGGGATCCGCAGCGTGAGCTTGTTGCCGCGGGCGGTGATCTGCGGCACGCTGGTGTAGGACAGCAGCAGGTACTTCTGCTGCTCGTTGGTGGTCTGCAGCGCGAAGCTGCCGCCCGAATGGGGCACCAGGATCGCCGGCGTCTTGTGCTCCTGGACCAGGCGCTGCGCGTTGATCGCGGTCTCGCTCGGGTTGTACTTGTCGTCGAGGGCGACGATCTCCAGCTTGTACTTCTTGCCGGCGACCTCGAAGCCGGCGGCATTGATCTCACCGGCGGCCATCTGCATGCCGTCGAGCACGTTCTTGCCGTAGAGCGCGGCGCCTCCGCTCAGCGGGCCGGAGTAGCCGATCTTGACCACCTCCTGGGCCAGCGCCGGTGCCGCGGCCAGCAGCAACGCCGGTGCGATGGTTGCGACCCGCCTGCGCAGTCGGCGCGCCCCGGCGCCCGCAGCCGGCGTCGGGACGGTCTCCGGGGAACGGGCGGCGCCAGTCGGCGCGTCTGTCGAAAGGTACCTGCCTCTGGTATTCACGGTCGTCTCCTCTGATGGAACCGGTTGGAAAGGGCTTCTCGCTCAGGCGCCGATGTAGGCCTTGCGCACGGCATCGTTGCCGAGCAGTCCTTGCGGATCGCCCTCCATGACGATGCGGCCGCTCTCGATCACATAGGCGCGGTGGGCGATTCGCAGCGCGGCATAGGCATTCTGCTCGGCCAGCAGCACGGTCGTGCCGCCGGCGTTGACCTGCCGGATCACCTCGAAGACCTGCTTCACCACCAGCGGTGCCAGGCCCAGCGACGGTTCGTCGAGCAGCAGTGCCTTCGGGCGCCCCATCATCGCGCGGCCGACGGCCACCATCTGCTGCTGGCCGCCGCTCAAGGAGCCGGCCGCGTCGTCCTTCTTCAACTCGAGGATCGGGAAGAGCGCGAACACCTCCTCCAGGCGGCGGCGGTTGCCGGCGGTGTCGCGGCGGTGGACATAGGCCCCCAGCATCAGGTTCTTGAGCACCGACATGCCGGGAAACAGCTTGCGTCCTTCCGGGCACTGCACCACGCCCTGCCTGACGATCTGCGACGGCTTCATGCCCAGCAGGTCGCGGTCCTGGAAACGGATGCGGCCGGCGGCGGCCCGCTGCAGGCCGCTGGTGGTCAGGAAGATCGAGCTCTTGCCGGCGCCGTTGGCACCCAGCAGCACCACCAGCTCGCCCTCGCGGGCCTGCAGGCTGACGCCGTCGAGGGCCCTGAAGCTGCCGTAGTCGAGACTGACCTCCTCAAGCGTGAGCATGCTCGCTGCCCAGGTAGGCGTCGATCACCGCCGGGTCCGAGCGGACCTGCTGCGGGGATCCTTCCGCGATCTTCACGCCATGGTTCAACACCATGATCTTGTCGGCGAGGCTCATGATCATGCTCATCTTGTGTTCGATGAGGCACACGGTCAGGCCGCGGCCGATCATGCGGCGGATCAGCCCGGCCAGCCCCAGCGTCTCGTCCGGATTGACGCCGCCGGCCGGTTCGTCGAGCAGCACGAGCTTCGGCTCGGTGGCGATCGCCAGGGCAAACGCGATGCGCTTGCGCTCCTCCTGCGAAATGTCGCCGGCCATGCGATGCTCCATGTGGCCGAGACCAACGAAGTCGAGCGCCTCGCGGGCCTTCTCGCGGCACAGCCGCTCCTCCTCTTTCAGCCGCGAGCTGTTCAGCAGCACGTCCCACAGCCGCGAGCGGGTGCGCAGCCGATGGCCGACGATCAGGTTGTCGAGCACCGTGGCCTCGTTGAACAGCGTGGTGCTCTGGAAGGTGCGGGCAATGCCCAGCCCGGCGACCTGGTCCGGGCGCAGGCCGGTGATGTCGCTGCCCTCGAGCACGATCGAGCCCGAGGTGGGGCGCTGCACGCCGCTGATCAGGTTGAAGAAGGTCGTCTTGCCGGCGCCGTTGGGACCGATGATGGCGTTGATCAGGCCGCGCTCGATGGTGGTGTCGACCCCGTCGATGGCGGCGAGGCCGCCGAAGCGCTTGGTGAGGGCACGGATCTCGAGCACGATCACTCTCCCGCCGGAGCCTGCGGCGCCGCCGCCTGCCCCTTGGCCGGCAG
>JAEZQX010000575.1 GCA_023441105.1 Pseudomonadota bacterium
CGGGGCGGGGGCGCCGGGGCGCGTGCGCCGCGAGTCACGGAGCAAGGACGCGCCTGCAAGCGCGTCCACCAAGCGACTTCGCTCCTGCCCTGCAGTCTGCCCCGCGCGGCCCCCCCAAAAACTACAGTGCATCGACCGCAATCGGCTCGATCGCGTCCCGATAGCTTGGCCAGAAGGAGCAATACAGCGCCGCCATCATCAGCAGGAAGGCCGGTGCCAGGATCAGGGTGCGCAGGCCGGCGGGGAGGAGGGCTGCTAGGACCTGGATGAGGACGGCCATGCCGATGGCCACCACGAACCAGCCGGCGAAGTACATCATGAAGGCCGCCTTGTTGCGCCAGACCGCGACGACGCTGAAGAAGAGCGACTTGAACGCCGGGGTGCGGTGCAGGCCGGCGAAGAGCGGTGCGTACCACAGCGCGAGCTGCAGTGGCGCATAGAGCGCCAGGAACACCATCGCGGCATAGATGGTGTCGACAGCTGCCACCGGTGGCCCGTCGGCCGCGGTCGTGCTGGTCAGCATGCGCAGCCACTGGCCGCCGTCGACGGGGGCGGTGGCGAGGATGGCCAACGCGGTGGCGGTGGCGTTGACCAGCCCGATCACCAGCAGCGGGCGCATCGGGCCGTCAGGGGCCGGGCGAAGGCCGGAGAAGATCGTCCAGGGCGCGGGCGGCTTGCCTTCCTGGGCGCGCCGGATGGCCTGCAGGTAGCCGAACGACAGGGCCGGCGAAACCACCAGCGGCAGGAACTGACCCAGCACCGGCGGGGCGGACAGCACCAGCAGCGTGAAGATCATCATGATGCCGGACGCGATCAGCGGCATCGGCGATGACGCAAGGATGGCGAAGCCTTCGGTCACCCAGCGCCAGCCTGCAAGCGCCGGGACTCGTCGTACCTGCATCAGATGATTTCCGTTGCGCCGCTGCGGCGGGCCTGGAGGATCCGCTCGAACCAGCGTGGATCCTTGGGGCTCAGGACTTCGGCGTCGCGGGGCAGGTGATGATCATACAGCCGCGACAGCCAGAACCTCAGCGCGGCGGCTCGCAGCATCATCGACCATGCCTGGCGCTCCGCCGGGCCGATGCTGCGGACCGCCTGGTAGCCTTCGAGCAGCGCCGCCGCGCGGGCCGGCACGAGCTCGCCGTTGCCTTCGTCGACACACCAGTCGTTGCAGGTCACCGCCAGGTCGAACATCCACTTGTCCTCGCAGGCGAAGTAGAAGTCGATGACGCCCGGGCTGCCCATCTCGTCCATCAACACGTTGTCGCGAAAGCAGTCGGCATGCACCGCGGAGGCCGGCAGGTCGCGGTAGGCCGCGCCGGCGGCGAACGACTGCTGCGCCTGCAGCTCGTCGGCGATCAGCGCGGCCTGCGCCGGCTCCAGCTCGTCCTTGAGCGCAGCGAAAGCCTCGGGCCACCAGGCCAGGCCGCGGCTGTTGGCCGGCGCCGCGCCGAAGTCGCTTGCCGCCAGGTGCATGCGCGCCAGCAGGCTGCCGACGGTGGCGCAGTCGGCGGCGGTCGGATGCTCGACCTGGCCACCGGGCAGGCGGGTGACCAGCGTGGCGGGCTTGCCGTTCAGCATGCTCCAGAGCTGGCCGTCGCGGTCTGCGATCGGCTCGGGGCAGGGGATGTGGCGCACCGCCAGGTGCTTCATCAGCCGGAGGTAGAACGGCACATCCCGCACCGGGATCCGTTCGATGAGCGTCAGTACGTACGCCCCGTGTTCGGTGTCGACGAAGTAGTTGGTGTTCTCGATCCCCTGGGCGATGCCGCGCGCCTGCCTGAGTCGGCCGACGTCGTAGCGGGCAAGCCATTGGGCAATCTGCTCATGTGAAACGGCGGTGAAGACAGCCATGAAGGACGTTTTCACGTCGGGTGGGGACACGCCATTCTACTGCCTCCCTCGAAAGCCCCCGGGCACGGCCATTGCGAACCGCCGGCGTCGGCGCAGCGGCCCGCGTCCCGGGTCCTTCCGCCGCCGGAACACGAAGCAACGAATCAGGAGAGACCCATGGCCGAGACGCCGAACGAATTCACGTCGCCCTCATCGATATCGCCCTGTCGGATCGCCTCGGCGCACCGGTCGGCGCGCGCGAGGCTCGACGCCGGCGCATCCGCCTGGGGCCGGCGCAGCCTCGCCGCACTGGCGCTCGCGGGCCTGCTGGGTGTCGGCGCCTGCGCTTCGGTGCCGAATCCGACCGGCGAAATGGCCACCGCCCGGGCCGCCGTGGACAACGCCCGACGTTCGGGAGCCGGCCAGCTCGCCGAGGCGGAAATGGCGGAGGCCCAGGACCGCCTGACCTTCGCCGAGCGCGCCCACGCGGGCAAGGACTACCAGGCGGCACGCCGGGCCGCCGAGCAGGCCCGGGCGTCGGCGGAGCTGGCCGAAGAGAAGGCACGCCTCGCCAAGGCCAGGCAGGCGAGGACGGAGTTGGACGGTACCCTGAAGGCACTTCGCGGCGGCCCCGCGGCGCGCCCGGCGCAATGAGGAGGAGCATCGCGATGGCAACGTTGGACCACGAACATGCAGTAGACGCCCAGCCGGCGTCCCCAGGGGGCCGGCGCATGCCGGGCCTGGCCACCGGCATCCTGCCGGCCCTTTGCGCGGCACTGGTCTTGGCAGGCTGCTCGAGCGTGCCGAAGCCGAACGAGCGGCTGATCGCCGCGCAGAGCGCGCTGGAACGCGCCCGCGCGGATACCGCCCGGGCCGAGCTCACGCCCACCGAGCTGGACCGCGCGGACGCAGCAGTCCGGCGCGCCGAGCGCGAATGGCGCGACGACGACGACACGGCCGAGGTCGACCATCTGGCCTACCTGGCGCAGCGCCAGGTCGATCTGGCCGTGGCGACCGGCCAGCGGCGGGAGGCCGAGCGCGGCATCGAGCAGGCGTCACGCGAGCGCGATGCAATCCAGCTGGAGCAGAGCCGGCGCCAGGCGGACTCCGCGCAGGCGCAGGCGACGACGGCGCAGATGCAGGCCGAGCAGGAGCGGCAGCGTGCCGACCAGCTCGCCAGCCGGCTGCGGGAGCTGCAGGCGAAGGAGACCGAGCGGGGCCTGGTGGTGACCTTCTCCGACGTGCTGTTCGACGTCGGCCGGGCGGAGCTGCGCCCCGGAGCGCTGGCACGGGTCGACCAGCTGGCGGCGGTGATGCGCGAATATCAGGAGCGCAACGTGCTGGTCGAAGGCTTTACCGACTCGACCGGCTCCCAGGCCACCAACCAGGAATTGTCCGAGCGGCGCGCGATGAGCGTGCGCCAGGCGTTGGTTGCGCGCGGCATCGATCCGAAGCGGATCGTCGCCCGCGGCCATGCCAGCCGCTATCCGATCGCGGACAACTCGACCAGCGACGGACGCCAGCAGAACCGGCGCGTCGAAGCCGTGCTGTCCGACGCCAAGGGCAACCTGCCGATGCGCAACTAGCCAGTTACAGGTTCAGGTTGAGCTCCCGCTCCTTGGTGGTGGCATAGAAGCCGCGCTCCTGGTAGAAGTCGAACACGGCTTCGACGACCTCATCCGGATCGTCGATCAGGCGGATGAGGTCGAGGTCGCTTGCCGACACGGTGCCTTGCGCCACCTGCACGTCGCGCATCCAGTCGAGCAATCCCTGCCAGTATTCCGAGCCCATCAGGATCACCGGGATCCGCCGTCCGACCCGGGTCTGGATCAGCGTCAGCACCTCCATCAGCTCGTCGAGCGTGCCCCAGCCGCCCGGCGGCGCGATGAACGCGGCGGCGTATTTCGCGAAGGCCACCTTGCGCGTGAAGAAGTGACGGAACGATAGCGACACGTCCTGGTAGGGATTGCCGTGCTGCTCGTGCGGCAATTGCATGTTCAGCCCGACCGAAGTGGACTTGCCCTCGAAGGCGCCCTTGTTGGCCGCCTCCATGATGCCGGGCCCGCCACCGGAGATCACTGCGAAGCCGGCGTCCGAGAACTTGCGCGCCACCTGCACCGTGCGCTCGTACCAGAATTCGCCCGCCTTGATGCGGGCACTGCCGAAGATCGACACCGCCGGGCGGATGTCCGACAGGGCCTCGGTCGCCTCGATGAACTCTGAGATAATCCCCAGGACATGCCATGACTCCCGCGCCTTGATCGCGGTCGACCGTTCCGGCGAGGCCAGTGCCCTCAACTGCGGCACCTTGCGCTTATCCACCATTTCCATATCCACCATGTCACAAAAGACCCTGCTGCTGGTTGACGGCTCGAGCTACCTTTTCAGGGCATTTCACGCACTGCCGGACCTGCGTAACAAGGATGACGAGCCGACCGGTGCAATCCACGGGATGGTCGGCATGCTGCGTAAATTGCGAGAGGATACGCGCCTTCACGACGGCGCGCTCTTCGGTGCGGTGATTTTCGACGCGCCGGGCAAGACTTTCCGGGACGCCATGTACGACCAGTACAAGGCCAATCGGACCGAAATGCCGGACGACCTGCGCCGGCAGATCGCGCCGATCCATGAAATCGCCGTGGCACTGGGCTGGCCGCTGCTGGTGATTCCCGGCATCGAGGCCGACGACGTCATCGGGACGCTGGCCCTGCAGGCGCGCCACGCCGGCATGAAGACGGTGATCTCGACCGGCGACAAGGACCTGGCGCAGCTGGTCGACGACGACACCGTGCTGGTGAACACCATGACCCGCGACGGCTCGCCGGCGGTGCCGATGGACGCGCCGGGCGTGCTCGAGCGCTTCGGGGTGCCGCCCGCCCGCATCGTCGACTTCCTGACGCTGACCGGCGATACGGTGGACAACGTGCCCGGCGTCGACAAGGTCGGACCGAAGACCGCGGCCAAGTGGATCTCCCAGTATGGCTCGCTCGAGGGTGTGATCGCCCATGCAGCCGAGATCGGCGGCAAGGTCGGCGAGAACCTGCGCGCGGCGCTCGACTGGCTGCCCACGGCGCGGCAGCTGGTGACGGTGAAGACCGACTGCGAGTTGGCCGAATGGCTGCAGTCGCTCGACGATCTCGCGCTTCGTCCCGAAAACCAGGAGGAGCTGCTGCGCCACTTCAACCGCTGGGGCCTGCGCACGCTGGCGCGGCGGATGGAGGATGGCGGCAGCGGCGGTGC
>JAEZQX010000087.1 GCA_023441105.1 Pseudomonadota bacterium
GTGGGCTGGCGCGGCTCGCCGGCGGGGCGCGCCGCGTGGACAAGCTTGCGCAGCACGACCGAGGCGCCGCCCGGCTGCGCGGACAGCCAGTCCCAGTGTTCCGGCAGCAACGTCACCTCGCGTGCGACCACGCCGAGGCGGGGCCGGCCCCGGCCGCGCGGCTCCGGCTGCGGCGCCGGCGCAGGGTCCGCGTAGCGGGCCGCCACGTCTTCCTCGGTGCCGCGCAGATCGAAGTCCTCCTGCCGCCCGGTCGCGTCGCTGAAGGCGAGCGGCGACGCGGAAGGGTCGTCGCGCAGCGCGCGTTGCGCGGCGACGGCGACTTCCGCAGGGGGCCCGGAAGCGAGTCGGCGGGTGCCGACGAAGAGCGTAAAGGTGGTCATGGGAATAGACAGGGTGGACAAGGATCAATTTTACCCGGATTAAAATCAGGCAGTCAATATTACCCGGCTAAAATCTCAGTGCGAAACCAGCGCAGGGGTCAGCTTTCGCGGGCCGACCCGCGGCATCCGGAAACACGCATTCTCATCACGCTGTCAGCAGTCAGCGCCTGTTTCGGCGCTGTTATCGACTTGTAAGCAGGCGCGTCGCTTGCGCGAGCCTCCGCCGGACTTCGCTACCATCCCGGATCCCCAATCCGGCAGACAAGGCGCACCCCATACATGGCTCTTCTCATCGAAATCAAGGCGGCGGACGGCCTGGCATCCCGCACCAGGCTCGAAGCGGGCAACAACCGTTTCACCGTGCGTCTTGGCGATACCTATCGCATCCTCGATGAGCAGACCGGCCTGCCGCCCCCCGGTATCACCGTCAAGCGGGTCGACAACAACCTGGTGGTCGACGGGCTCGGCAACGCCGATGACGCCGCCGGCAGCGCGCCGGTCACGGTCGAATTCGCCGAGTTCTACAGCGTCTGTAGCGCCGGCAGTCCCTGCGAGTTGCTCGTCGACCAGGGCCCGGGCGGCACCCCGATCGCCATCACCCCCGGCAGCCAGCCGATCGGCGCGCTGGCGGACGGCTCGTTCGTGCTCTACGACCCCAACTTCGCCGAGACGGCGCCGGCTGCGCCATCCATCGGCGACGATTCGACGTTGCGCTATGCGCTGTATGGGCTGGGCGGCGCGGCCGTGCTGGGCCTGGCCGCCGGCGGTGGCGGTGGCGGCGGCGATGGCGGCAGCAGCGGCGGCGACCGGCCGGATGGCACGCTCAAGCTCACCAGCTCGGCCTTCACCAACAGCCGCACGCCGACCATCACCGGCCAGGGCGAGCCCGGGTCGAAGGTCACCGTCCGCATCGATACCGACGGCGACGGCGCCGCCAACGTCACCTACAGCACGACGGTCAATGCCGACTTCCTGTGGTCGGTGGACCTGGCCACCGCCGTGCCGGAGAGCGGGGCACTGCCGCCAGGAGGCCTGCCCGATGCGAGCAACGTCGGCATCACCTCGACCACGGCCGGCGGCACCACCAGCCTGCCGACCTTCGTGCTGGCGTTCGACAACACGCCCCCGTCGCAGCCGGTGATCAATCCGGTCGCAACCGACGACGTCGTGAACGCCAACGAGCGATCGAACGGTTTCGTGATCTCCGGCACAGCCGAGCCGGGCGCGACGGTCGTGGTCAGCGCCGGCGCGCAGGTCTTGGCATCGGTGCTGGTGCAGGAGAACGGAACCTGGCAGACCGACCCGTTCGTGGGATCCGCCGTTCCGGCCGATGGCGCCTATCAGCTCTCGGCAGTCGTCCAGGATCCTGCCGGTAATCTTTCGGCCGCTGCCAACGCGAACCTGCGCATCGATACCGCACCGCCCCTGATGGCGGACTTGAGAATAGCGGGCGGCGACGAGCGCGTCTCGATCGCTGAAGCGGGACAGGTTGCCTTCACGGGCCGCACCGATCCCGGCGCAGCCGTCCAGGTGCAGTGGAACGGCGGCACCAAGACCGCCGTGGCGAATGGCCAAGGCGGCTGGTCGGTGTCCTTCACCGGTGCGGAAGTGCCCGCATCCGCCGGCGTCGACGTTCCCTATTCGATCACGGCCACCAACGCCGTCGGCAACTCCATCGTCCAGCCCGGGCAGATCTTCGTGGATACGCAGGCGCCGCCGCCGCCGGTCTTCAACGCGGTCGAAACGGACAACGTCGTGTCCATCGCGGAGCGCGCGGACGGCGTTCCAGTGAGCGGCCAGGCAGAGCCCAACGCCCAGGTCCAGGTGACTTGGGGCGGGTCCACGCTGACAACCACCGCGAACGACGCAGGAAGCTGGGGCGTGCAGTTCGCTGCCACCGCAGTTCCCCAGATCACTGCGCCTGGCGGTCCCTCGACGATCACTGCAACCGCCATCGACAGCGTAGGCAACCGTGCAGCGGCACAATTGGGGGTCATCCTCGAACAGCCGTTTCCCGCCGCGACCATCAGTGCCGTCGAAGGAAACAACATCGTCAACGCCGCCGAAGCCGCCGATGGCGTGCTCCTCTCGGGGACCGTGGCCGCCGGAACTGCCGGCTTGAACGTGACCTGGGGAACATTCACGGGGGCAGCCGTGATTGCCGGCACAAACTGGAGCCTCGCCGTACCTGCAGTGCAGTTACCACCCGATGGGAACAGCGAAATCGCCGTCACCAACACCGGTCCGGGAGGCGGCGCCACGGCGAGGCTTCAGGTTTCCGTCGACCGGATCGCACCGGATACGCCCGGCGTCAGCCCGGTCACGGGGGACGACGTCATCAACCTGGCCGACCGCCTCGGCAACGTCGTCATCTCCGGTGGCGCGGAAGCCAACAGCACCGTGACCATCGTGTTCGGCAACACCTCGAAGACGGCCTCGGTCGTTGCCGGCGCCTGGAGTGTCGAGTTCACGCCGCTCGAGTTGCCAGCCGGGCCCGGCGTGGCAATACTTACCGTCACCGCAACCGACGCCGCAGGAAACGTAGGCCCCTCCGGCTCCCGGCTGATCCCGATCGAGGGAGCGCTCGGCGTTTCCGACCTTCCTGCAGAGGCAGGAGAACCGCTGACGATGGCCGCGCTGCTGGAGGTCGACCAACCTGCTTCTCAGTCCACGTATCCGACGGCAATCGCTGCGACGGCGCCGGTCACCTACGCTTCACCCGCTCTGGAGGCGCTGCTGGTCGAAGAGCCGAATTCCAACCGCCTTTCCTGACTGTGTGATCGAACCGCGGGTCCTTCGGTGACACGGCACATCCGCTGCTCGGTCGATCCCGGAGTTCCTCATGGCGCTCTTTCTCGAGATCATTTCGTCGGCAGGACTGTCCTCGAGGACCCAGCTCGTTCCGGGAGGCAACCGCTTCTCCGTCCGCGTCGGCGACACCTTCCGCATCTATGACGACCAGAGCGGCCTGGCCCCGCCTGGCATGGCGGTCAAGCGGGTCGACAACAGCCTGGTAGTCGACGGGCTGCGCGCCAACGGACAGGCGATCAGCGCCGAATTCGCCGAGTTCTACACCCTTTGCAGCGTTGGCAGTCCCTGCCAGTTGCTGGTCCAGGAACATGCGTCGGCTACGCCGGTTGCGATCACGCCGGGCACCGCGTCCATTGGCGCGCTGTCCGACGGCTCCTTCGTCCTCTATGACCCGAGCTACGTCGCGCCGGCGGAGTTGCCCGGCCAGGCCGGCAGCGTCGATACGCGCACCGTGCTTTACGGGGCCGGTGCGCTGGCGGTCGCCGGGCTGGCAC
>JAEZQX010000110.1 GCA_023441105.1 Pseudomonadota bacterium
TCGCCGACCTGCCGCGTCGCCCGCCAGCCGGTGGGCAAGGCCGTAGAAGACGTGGTTGCAGACAAAGGTCCCGGCGCTTTGCGACACCGCAGCGCTGATACCCGCCTGGCGCATGGCGGCGACGATCGCCTTGACCGGCAGGCTGGACCAGTAGGCCACCGGCCCGTCGGCGTGCACCGGACGGTCGATCGGTTGCCGCCCGGCATTGTCGGGAATGCGCGCGTCGTCGATATTGATGGCCACCCGCTCGACGGACACTTCCGCGCGCGACGCCGCCAGCCCGAGCGCGATCACCGCCACCGGCCGGTGCTGCGCCAGCGCTTCGTCGAGTGCCGCGAGCGCCGCGCCGAAAACACAGGGCAATCGTACGGCACGCACCACCGCGAGCGGCTGATCACGCCCGACGGCAGCGCCTTCCAACGGCCCGTCGGCCGCTGCCGCCGGCGCCGGCACCTGCCAGCCATCGAGCCGGGCGGCGATGTCCCAGGACGGGTTGCCCGCGTCGCCTCCGAACGGCTCGAAGCCGGTCAGCAGGAAGGTCGGCAGCGGGACGGTCGGCAACGACTGGGGCGCGGGCATCGCCGATGCCTCAGGCCGCGGCCACCTTGTCCGGCCGCGGCGCCGACGGCGCCGACGCCGACGGGGCCGTCCGGCGCGGCTGCGTCAGCCCGGCGAGATAGGTATCGATGACCTGCGTGCCGGTCTTCACCAAATCGAACGCGCCGGGGTCCAGCATCCAGTTCTGGAACAGGCCTTCCAGCAGCGAATGCAGGCCCAAGGCCGCCGTCTTCGGGCCGAGCCGCCGCGACAGCTCGCCGCGCCGGATCGATTGCGCCAGCGTGCGCTCGATATGGTCGAGGTGCGCCTTGCAGGCATCGCGCCGCCGATCGCGCACCGCTTCGAGCTCGTCGACGTATTCCACCTTGTGCACGGCGATCTCGAACACCCGACGCAGCTGGTCGTCGTCGACGATCTTGCGCAGCGCGTCGATGCAGGTGCGGCGCAACTGCTCGAGCGCACCGTCGAGTTGCGGCGGCTGGCCGATGTGCAGGTGCTCCTCCATCGGCAGCAACACCCTCTGCATCATCGCATCGAACAGCTCGGCCTTGTCCTTGAAGTGCCAGTAGATGGCGCCGCGGGTCAGTCCGGCGCAGCCGGCGATCTCGTTGAGCGAGGCCCGCGACACGCCGCGCCGGGCGAAGACCCGTTCGGCGGTATCGAGAATCAGGTCGCGCGTTGCGAGCGCCTCTTCCTTGGTACGTCGAACCATTGCCCGTGCCGCGTCGCTCGTGTTTAATTGCGATTCCGTCGCGGATTATACATACAGACGTGAATGTATATATAATTGCGCGCCCGGCCCGGCACATCCATTGCTCCGCAGTGCGCTTTTCCGCTGCGCCGCGCCCCGTCACCACACTTAGCGCCCCGCACGCGACGCAGAAAGGTACTTCCATGGCATTGCCTCCCGACATGTCCCTGCGCTCAAACCGCCTGCGCGCTGCAGCGGCCGGTTGGCTGCTGGTCCCGATCATCGGCCTGCTGGTCGGCTGCGGGCAGAAGCCTGAAGGACAGGCCGTGGCGCAGGGCCCGGCAGCACCGCCGCCGCCGGAAGTCGGGGTGGTCGTGATCAAGCCCGGTCCGGTGGGCCTGATGGTCGACCTGCCCGGCCGGCTCGAGGCCTCGCGGGTTTCGGAAGTGCGCGCCCGTGTCGCCGGCATTCTCGAGAAGCGGCTGTTCGAGGAAGGCAGCGACGTCCAGGCGGGTCAGCCGCTGTTCCAGATCGCCGCCGCTCCGTACGAGGCCGCCGTCGCCAGCGCCCGCGCCTCGGTCGCCCGGGCCCAGGCCAACCTCGCCCAGGCGTCGGCCCAGGTGCGTCGCTACAAGCCGCTGGTGGCCGCCAATGCGGTGAGCCGCCAGGACTACGACAATGCGGTGGCCGCCGAGAAGCTGGGCGAAGCGGACGTCGCGGTCGCCAAGGCCAACCTGCAGACGTCGCAGATCAATCTCGGCTATGCATCGGTCACGGCGCCGATCTCCGGCCGCATCGGCCGCGCCCTGGTGACCGAAGGCGCGCTGGTGGGCCAGGGCGAGGTGACCGAGCTGGCAGTGGTGCAGCAGATCGATCCGATGTATGTCAACTTCACCCAGTCGACGGCCGAAGTCCTGCGCCTGCGCCGGGCGTTCGAGGACGGTTCGCTGAAGCGCGCATCGGATCCGGATGGCGCCCTGGTGCATGTCGTTCTCGAGGATGGCACCGTCTACGACAAGCCGGGCAAGCTGCTGTTCACGGACCTCTCGGTGGACCCGACCTCCGGCCAGGTGACCTTGCGGGCGCAGATTCCCAATCAGCAGCACCTGCTCCTGCCGGGCATGTACGTGCGGGTACGCTTCGAGCAGGCGCAGGCGGCCCACGGCATCCTGCTGCCGCAGCAGGCGGTGACCCGCTCGGGCACCGGTGACACGGTGATGGTGGTCGCGCCCGACGGCAAGGTGAGTCCGCGCCACGTGCGGCTCGGCCCGGCGCAGGGCAACGACTGGGTCGTGTTCGAAGGGCTCAAGGAAGGCGAGCAGGTCATCGTCGACGGCTTCCAGAAGATGCGGCCGAATGCGCCGGTCAAGCCGGTGCCCTGGAAGAAGCCGGGCGGCAACGGCGGGGCCGTGGCGGGCAAGCCGGCCAACGGCGCGGGCAACGTAGCGGCCAACGGCACGGCCAACGCCAAGGATTCGGCCGCGGCCGGGAAGGCCGGCGACGGCGCGACCGCCACCGGCGCGGACGGCTCGCACAAGTGACTCCTGCGCGCTGATCCCGGATACCCCGCCCGGCCGCCCGGCCGGCAGCAAGAAAAGCAAAGGCTTCCTCCATGGCCCAGTTCTTCATCAACCGCCCGATCTTCGCCTGGGTGATCGCCCTCTTCATGCTGGTGATGGGGGCGGTGTCGATCACGCAGTTGCCGATCTCGCAGTATCCGCAGGTGGCGCCGCCGGCGATCGTCATCAACGTCGTCTATCCCGGCGCTTCCGCGCAGACGCTGGAGGACGCCGTCCTCAGCGTCATCGAGCGCGAGATGAACGGCTCGCCGGGCATGATCTACATGGAATCGGTGGCGCAGGCCAACGGCACGGGGCAGATCACCCTTACCTTCGAGACCGGCACCAATTCCGACCTTGCGCAGGTGGATGTGCAGAACCGCCTCGGCCGGGCGACCCCCCGGCTGCCGCTGGCGGTTGTCCAGCAGGGCGTGCGCGTGGACAAGTCCCGGTCGAACTTCCTGCTCTTCACCATCCTTTCTTCCGACAATCCCGACATCGATCCGATCGCACTGGGCGACTTCGCCTCGCGCAACGTCCTGCCCGAGATCCAGCGGCTGCCGGGTGTCGGCCAGGCCCAGCTGTTCGGCTCTGAACGGGCGATGCGGGTCTGGATCGATCCGACCCGGCTGGTCGGCTTCAAGCTGTCCGTCAACGACGTGAACACCGCGGTCGCGGCCCAGAATGCCCAGGTCGCGTCCGGCACCCTCGGCGACCTGCCCAACGTGCCGGGGCAAACGATCTTCGCGACCGTCGTCGTCAAGGGGCAGCTGGCGACGGTGGAGGAGTTCGGCAACATCGTGCTGCGCGCCAACGTCGACGGCTCGACGGTGCGGCTGAAGGACGTGGCGCGCATCGAGCTCGGCGCACAGACCTACGCCACCTCCGCCCGGCTCAACGGCAACCCATCCACCGGCATCGGCGTGCAGCTCTCGCCGACCGGGAACGCGCTGGCGACCGCCGACCTGGTCCGCACCCGGATGCAGGAGCTGGCGCGCTTCTTCCCGCAAGGCGTGAACTGGGCAATCCCCTATGACAGCTCGCGCTTCGTGGAGATCTCCATCACGCAGGTGGTGGTGACCCTCCTGGAGGCGATCGTCCTCGTCTTCCTGGTGATGTACCTGTTCCTGCAGAAGTTCCGCTACACGATCATCCCGACGCTGGTCGTGCCGGTGGCGCTGATGGGCACCTTCGCGGTGCTGTTCGCGCTCGGCTTCTCGATCAACGTCCTGACCATGTTCGGCATGGTGCTGGTGATCGGCATCGTCGTGGACGATGCGATCGTGGTCGTGGAGAACGTCGAGCGCATCATGAGCGAGGAAGGCCTGCCGCCCTTGCAGGCCACCCGCAAGGCGATGGGGCAGATCTCGGGTGCCATCGTCGGCGTGACCGTGGTCCTGGTCTCGGTGTTCGTGCCGCTCGCCTTCTTCGGCGGCTCGGTCGGCAACATCTATCGCCAGTTCTCGGCGGTGATGGTCACCTCGATCCTGTTCTCGGCGTTCCTCGCCCTGTCGCTCACGCCGGCGCTGTGCGCGACGCTGCTCAAGCCGGTCGAGGCCGGCCACCATCATGCCAAGCGCGGCTTCTTCGGCTGGTTCAACCGTGCCTTCACCCGCACCGCCAAGGGCTACGAAGGCTTGCTGGCGCGGATCCTGCGGCGCGCGGCGCGCTACCTGGTGATCTACGTGGCCATCATCGTGGCAGTCGGGGTGTTCTACCTGCGCCTGCCCACTTCCTTCCTGCCCCAGGAAGACCAGGGCAACATGATCGTCAACGTGCAACTGCCCGCCGGCGCTACCCAGAACCGGGCGCTCGAGGTGATGAAGCAGGTCGAGGACTACATCCTCAAGCAACCCGAAGTCCAGAGCATGGTCGCGGTGATGGGCTTCAGCTTCTCCGGCCAGGGCCAGAACGCCGGTCTCGCCTTCGTGACCCTCAAGGACTGGGACGAGCGGACGGCGCCCGGCAGCTCGGCACAGGCGCTGGCGGGCCGGGCATTCGTCGCGCTCTCCGGCATCCGCGACGCGTTCATCTTCCCGCTCAGTCCGCCGCCGATCCCGGAGCTCGGCACTGCCTCGGGGTTCACCTTTCGCCTGCAGGATCGCGGCGGCAACGGCCATGAAGCGCTGGTGGCGGCCCGCAACCAGCTGCTGGGGCTGGCGGCGCAGAGCAAGCTGCTGGCCGGCGTGCGACCCGACGGCCTGGAGGATGCGCCGCAGCTGCAGCTCGAGATCGACCGCGACAAGGCCAATGCCCTCGGTGTCTCCTTCGAGGCGATCAATGGCGTGATCTCGACCGCCCTCGGCTCGCGCTACATCAACGACTTTCCGAATGCCGGCCGCCTGCAGCGGGTCCTGATCCAGGCCGATGCGCCGGCCCGGATGCAGCCCGACGACCTGCTGCGACTGAACGCGGTGGGCGCCGCCGGCAACCTGGTGCCGCTGTCGGCGTTCGCGACGACGCGCTGGATCACCGGCCCGATGCAGACCATCCGCTACAACGGCTATCCGACGATGCGCATCTCCGGCGACGCCGCACCTGGCGGCAGCACCGGCGCCGCCATGGCGGAGATGGAGCGGCTGGCGGCGCAGCTGCCGCCCGGCTTCGCCTACGAGTGGACCGGCCAGTCGCGCGAGGAACGACTCGCCGGCGCCCAGGCCTCGATCCTGTTCGGGTTCGCCCTGCTGTCGGTGTTCCTGTGCCTGGCCGCGCTCTACGAGAGCTGGTCGATCCCGCTGTCGGTGATCCTGGTCGTGCCGCTGGGCGTCCTCGGCGTGGTGCTGGGCGTCACGCTCGGCAAGCAGGCCAACGACGTCTACTTCAACGTCGGCCTGATCACCATCATCGGCCTGTCGGCGAAGAACGCGGTGCTGATCATCGAATTCGCCAAGGACCTGCATGCCCAGGGCAAGGGCCTGGTGCCGGCGGCGCTGGAAGCGGCGCACCTGCGGTTCCGCCCGATCATCATGACCTCGCTGGCCTTCACCTTCGGCGTGATGCCGCTGGCGCTGGCGACCGGCGCCGGATCCGCCGCACAGCGCGCCATCGGCATCGGCGTCGTCGGCGGCATGATCAGCGCCACGATCCTCGCGGTGATCTTCGTGCCGATCTTCTTCGTGGTCGTGCGCAGCATCTTCAAGGGCAGCGAGCGCCAGCGGCGGATGTACGCCCACGAGGATGAAGCCGGCGGTGCCGCCCCGGCCGCATCGCCGCAGTCTCCACCCTCGCCGCCGGCCGCGCCGGCCGGCCCCTCGGGAAGCCATTGATGTCGCCAGAACGAAGCGCCCTCCCCCTTCGCCGTCGCGCGCCTGCCAAACGCCTGCCGCGGCTCGGCCTGTTGTCGGCCGCCCTGCTGCTCGCCGGCTGCGCCTCGATGGCGCCAACCTACGAGCGCCCCGCCGCGCCGGTGGACGCGACTTTCCCGGGGATCGATGCCGCGGCCTCGCCGGCGCAAGGCGCGGCGGCCGCGGATATCTCGTGGCATGCGTTCTTTTCGGATCCGCGCCTCAAGCAGCTGATCGGCATCGCCCTCGAGAACAACCGCGACTTGCGGGTTGCCGGTCTCGCTATCGAGCAGGCGCGCGCGCAGTACCGAATCCAGCGCGCCGACGAGTTGCCCACCGTCAACGCCATCGCGCAGGGGGTCCGGCAGCCTGGCCCGACCGGGGCGATGACGAGCGTCTACACCGCCGGGCTCGGCATCGCCTCCTTCGAGTTCGATTTCTTCGGCCGCATCAGGAGCCTCAGCGACGCAGCACTGGCTCAATACCTGGCGACCGAACAGGCGCAGCGGACGGCGCAGATCTCGCTGATATCCGCCGTCGCCGGCACTTACCTGAACTTGCTTTCCGACGATGAGCTGCTGGAGGTGACACGCGGTACGCTGCGCAGCCGCGAGGAATCGCTCAAGCTCACCCAGTTGAAGTTCAAGAATGGCGCCGCGTCGGAGCTCGATTTCCGGCAGGCGGAGTCGCTGGTCGAGGGCGCGCGCGTGACCCTGGCGCAGGTGAGCCGCAGGCGGGCGCTCGACCAGAACGCCTTGGTGCTGCTTCTCGGCCAGCCGATGCCGAAGGATCTGCCGCCGGCCCAGTCGATCCTGAAGCAGCAGCTGCTGCCCGAGTTGCCGGTCGGCCTGCCGTCCGAGGTACTGACGCGGCGCCCCGACATCCTGCAGGCGGAGCAGCTGTTGATCGCCGCCAATGCCAACATCGGCGCAGCCCGAGCGGCCTTCTATCCGCGCATCGGCCTGACGGCCACCGCCGGCATCGCCAGCAACGAGCTTTCCAGGCTCTTCAACAATGGGGAGTTCGCCTGGTCGTTGGCGCCATCGGCGCTGCTGCCGATCTTCGACCGTGGCCGCAACAAGGCGGCGCTGAAGTCGACCGAGGCGAGTCGCGACATCGCGGTGGCCCAATACGAACAGTCGATCCAGGCTGCATTCCGCGAAGTGGCCGACACGCTCGCCGCCCGCCAGACGCTGATCGACGAGGTGCGCGCCCAGCGCGCGCAGGTCGATGCCGAGGCCGCGCGCCTGCGGCTTGCCGACCTGCGCTACCGCAGCGGGGCTGCCAGCTATCTCGACGTGCTGGATGCGCAACGCTCGCTGTTCCAGGCGCAGCAGGCCGTGGTGCTGGTCCAGACGGCGCAGGTCCAGAACCTGGTCACGCTCTACAAGGTGCTCGGCGGCGGCTGGAAGTAGCGCCAACGCGCGGCCGGCGAAGTCGCTCGCCGGCGGTCGACCGCCGCAAGAGTTGTAACAGGATTCGGGCACATCGCTTGCGGGGCGATGGCATCGACCGGTCATCCGGCGCTCGAATCCATCGCCATGCTCCAGCCAGCCCTCTCGCGGGGCCGGGAGATGCATCACCGCGACGTTTGCGACCCTTTCTCCCGCCACCCCGCCCGCCCTGCTTCCCCCACCGCCACGCGTCGCGGCGGCGTCCAGACAAGACGCGCCCCTGCCACCGCCGATCGGCCGGCACCTGACGACACTCCCCAGCCACGGCGTGGCAGATGGGGGCGGTTTGCCGCCGGCCTCTGCCGGCGCCTTGCCAACCGGCTGGCGCTCGCCACCGGCCGCCACGTCGGCCGGACGCTGGCCTTGTGCCTCGCGGTCGTCAGCACCTCGGTGGCTGCCGCCCCCCCCGACCGGGGGGAGCCGACGCAGCGGAAGCAGCAGCGCGAAGTCGCCACCCGCACTGCCCAGGTCATCGAGGAGGCGCGGGTGTCGCATATCGCCACCCGCTATCGCCGGCCGCCGGAGCAGGTGCGACGGGTGGTCCGCACGACCGAGCGGGTGGCGTCACGGCACGGCCTGCCACCCGAGTTGCTGCTGGCGGTCATGGAGACCGAGTCGAGCTTCAATCCGGCGGCGCGCTCGAAGTACGGCGCGCGGGGCCTGATGCAGGTGGTACCGCGCTTCCATCCCAAGGTCATCAAGGCGGTGGGCGGTGTGCACCGGCTCGATGAACCGGAAGCCAACATCGAGGCGGGCGCCGCCATCCTCGCCGCCTACGTCGAGGCGAGCGGCAACCTCGGCTCGGCGCTTGTCCGCTACTCCGGCGGCGCGCGCAGCTATGCCAAGCGGATCGCGCAGCGCCAGCGCGAGTTCGAGACCCTCGCGATCTATGCCACGCGACAGCTCGACAACATGCGGGTCAGCGAACTGCGCAACCCTGACGGCCGGGGCTGACCGGGCCCGGGAGCGCGCGCGACCTCGGCGGCGCATCGCCGCAGGTCCGCCGCCGTGTACGGCGGCAGCGTCCGCTGCAGCAGGCCAGCGCGGTTGACCAGGATTCCGACAGGGCCGGGTTCCGCCGCGATCACTTGAAACCGAGCCCGCGCGCGATCAGGTTGCGCTGGATCTCGCTGGTACCTTCGGCGATGACATACGCCAGCGTGTCGCGGTGGATGCGCCCAACGGGATACTCGCGCATGATGCCGGCGCCGCCGTGGATGCGGATCGCAAGCGCGACATTGACAGCCGCCGGGCTTCTCTCATAGTCTTCAAGTCATCCGGCAAATATTCAAGTGACTTGAATGCCACCAGCGGGCTGCCGACAGCCCCGGAGGAGACCCATGCCAATGCTTCCCAGCCAGCGCGCGCCGTTCAGCGCGATCGTCGACCGACCGGTGCAGCGCCTGCCCGGCGATGCCCGCATCGTCGTATGGAACGTCGTCAACCTCGAGTTCTGGGACATCGCCAACCCGATGGCCCGGCAGGTCCTGCCGGCGCCGACCGGCCAGCCGCTCCTGCCCGACGTGCCCAACTGGAGCTGGCACGAATACGGCATGCGCGTCGGCTTCTGGCGCTTCCACGAGATGTACGAGCGGCTCGGCATCCGGCCGACCCTGTCGATCAACGCCCGCGTGTGCGAGGAGTACGCCCGGGTTGCCCAGGCCGCGCACGACAGCGGCTGGGAGTTCATGGGTCACAGCTACCAGCAGGGTCCGATCCACAAGGAAGCGGACCAGCCGTCGATGATCCGCCGATCGCTGGAGGTCATCGAGGCCTTCACCGGCAAGCGGCCGGTCGGCTGGCTCGGCCCCGGCCTGACCCAGACGCTCGAGACGCCCGATCTGCTGGCGGCAGCCGGCGTCAGGTACATCGGCGACTGGGTCTACGACGACGTTCCGACGGAAATCGAGACGACTCACGGCCGGCTGGTGACCATCCCCTACTCCATGGAGACGAACGACATCACCGTGATGATCGTGCAGCACCACGAGGCGGCCTACTGGACGCGCAAGTGCATCGACACGTTCGACCGCCTGTACGAGGAAGGCGGCAGCCGCCCACGCGTGATGACCATCGCCATCCACCCCTACATCTCGGGGCAGCCGTTCCGGATCAAGTACCTCGAGGAGGTCTACCGCCACATGTCACGCTTCCCGGGCGTGCTCCATTGGCAGGGAAACGAGATCATGGACTGGCACCTGTCCGCCGCCGCCTGATCGTCGTGCCATTCTCCCGCCGGATCTCCCGGTCGGGTTCGCAGTCCATCGCCTGTTCGCCTTACTCTCGAAGGAGCCTCGCCATGAAGAAATGGTTTCGTTCGCTGATCGGTGTCGTCTCGGCGGCCAGCGCATTCGCGCTTCCATCTTTCGCCCAGGCTCAGGCCTGGCCGTCGCAGCCGGTTCGCATCATCGTGCCCTTCCAGGCCGGCGACCTGGCGGATGTCATCGCCAGGATGATCGGACAGAAGGTGGGGGAGGACCTCGGCCAGCCGGTTGTCGTGGAGAATCGCCCCGGCGCCTCCGGACTCGTCGGCCTGCAGACGGCCTTGCAGGCTCCAGCCGACGGCCACACCCTGGTCATGGGCCAGATGGGCGGCATGGCGGTGGCCCCGAACATCAATCCGCAGCCGTTCGACGTCAGGACGGAGTTCAAGGGCGTGGCGGGGATGTATTCCAACTACATGGTGCTGGTGGCCGCCAACGACTTCGCGCCCCGTACGCTGGCCGAGATCATCGCGTTCGCCCGGGAGAACCCGGGCAAGCTCACCATGGCTTCCAACGGCCAGGGCGGCTTTCCGCACCTCGCCTTCGAACAGATCCGGCGCGAGGCCGGCGGCTTCGAGTACACGCACGTTCCGTACAAGGGCTCCTCGCAGATCCCCGCCGATGTCATCAGCGGCCGGGTCAACCTGACGATCCTCGGCTACTCCACGCTGATGCCGCACGTCGAGGCGGGCCGGATGAAGGCGATCGCCATCACCGGCGCCGAACGCAACACCCTGTCACCGGCGCTGCCGACGGTGGGCGAGACGGTCAAGGGTTACTCGGCCCTCGGCTGGTTCGGACTGTTCGCCCGCAGCGGCACGCCGACGGACGTCGTCCAGAAGGTCAATGCATCGGTCAACAAGGCATTGGCGATGCCCGACGTCATCGAGCGCGCCAAGACGATGGGACTCGACCTGATGGCGGGCACGCCCAGCGCCTTCGACCAGACCTGGAAGAACGACCACCAGAAATGGGGCCAGTTGATCCGCGACCTGAAGCTCGACAAGCCCTGACGACGCCAAGCGGCATCGCCACCGAAGCCCCTGGCCGCGCTCCGCTCGATCAGCTCATGAACAAGGAAGGAAACGTGTCCGAAACCGATCATTCACCCCGCTACGAACCGTTTGGCTGGCATCACTGGCCCCATGATTTCTGGATGTCGTACCAGTTCCGCCGAGGCCTGGGCGAAACCCAGGAAGGCGGCGGCGCGGTCAGCGAGGTCTTCCAGGCAGCCAGCAGGATCGTCGCCGGAGACTTCGACAGCTGGCACGAGCAGTGGCTGCACATCGCCCGGCGCAACGACGACCGCGGGGATGAAGCCATCGGCCGCGGCCATGTGCGCACGGCGATCAACTGCTGGCTGCGAGCCGCCAACTACTACCGAGAAGCGGAGTTCTGGCTTGCGGCCGACGACCCCCGGCGGCTGCCGACCTTCGACCGCTGCGAAGCGGCGTCGCGCAAGGCGTTCACCCGCTTCACGCCGGCCGCCGAGATCGTCGAGATCCCCTACGAGGATGGCAAGACGCTGCCGGCCTACTTCATCCGGTCGGCGAACGGCGGCGCGCGCCAGCCGGTGCTGATCTCCTTCGGCGGCCTCGACTCGTTCAAGGACGAGCTCTGGTTCATGACCGGGCGTGGCGCGGTCCAGCGCGGCCTGTCGGTACTGCTGGTGGACGGACCGGGTCAAGGCGGCGCCCTGCGCCGGCACGGCCTGGTCACGCGGCATGACTACGAGGTCCCGGTCGGTCGCTGCATCGACTGGCTGGCCGCGCGCCCGGACGTCGACCCCAGCCGCATTGCGGTCAGCGGTTCCAGCCTTGGCGGCTACTACGCCGCTCGGGCGGGTGCGATGGAACCCCGCCTGGCCGCCTGCATCTCGCATGGCGCCATCTGGGACATCCACGAGCGCTGGAAGGTCCGCGACGACGATCACGGGCTGGCCGGACACATCAAGTGGGTGTTCGGCGCCCGGAGCATGGCCGAGGCCACCGAGATCGCGCGGCCCTTCAAGCTCGAAGGCGTGCTCGAGCACATGCGCTGTCCCTACCTCATCATCCACGGCGGCCACGACGTGCTGGGCGTCGAATCGGTCCGCAAGGTGCACGACTATGCGGTGAAGCACGGCGTGAAGGCGACCTTGCGGCTGACCTCCGAGGAGGAGACCGGCGCGGAGCATTGCCAGCACGACAATCCCACCATCGGCCAGGAGCTGATGCTCGACTGGCTGTGCGACGTCTTCCGGATCGACCAGCGGCAGGTGGCGATGCTGCCCGGCTGATCGCGTCCTGCCGTCCACCACCCTTCCGGGCGGGCGGCGGCCGCGATCCATCGCGCCGTCCCCGCCTCGACTGTCATTCGATTGGAGCGCTTTTGCGATGAGTCACTGGTTCGAGTACTTCCCCGGCAACCACATGTGGTCCCAAGGCATGATGTTCGGCATCGAGATGTCCGCCTGGGGGGCGGCTGCGCTGGGGGAGATCGACCAGATCGGCCAGCGCCTGCGGGGCCATGAAGGCGACAACGAGCGCTGGTGGCGCGAGTGGACGGACATGGCCCGGCGCATCGAATCCTTCGGCGATGCCGAGGAAGCGCGCGGCCACCGGCTCACCGCCGGCTCGTACTACCTGCGCGCCGGCATCTACTACTTCTGCGGCGAACGTTTCATCCCACCCTCCGACCGCAAGCGACAGACCTATCGCGATTGCCTGCGCTGCTTCGGCAAGGGTGTCGAGCGGCGCTACCCCGACATCTCCCGCGTCGAGGTGCCCTACGAAGGAACGACCCTTCCGGCATGGTTCGTGAAGGCCGACGGCGACGGTCCGGCGCCGGCGGTGGTCATGTTCGACGGGCTCGACAACGCCAAGGAAATGAGCGTGCTGTTCGGCGGGGTGGAGATCGCGCGGCGCGGCATCCACGTGCTGGCCATCGACGGTCCCGGACAGGGCGAGGCACTGCGACTGCAGGAGATCGTGAGCCGCCATGACTACGAGGTTCCGGCCGGTGCCGCCTACGACTACCTGGCCACGCGCCCGGACATCGATGCGCATCGCATTGCGGTGATGGGCTTTTCCATGGGCGGGTACTACGCGCCGCGCGCCGCTGCCATGGATTCCCGCTTCGCGGCCTGCGTCGCCTGGGGCGGTCACTTCGACTATCACGAATCCTGGGTTCGCCGGCGCAAGATCATGGAAAGCGGCGGCACCAAGGTATCGGCGCCGGGCTTCCAGTTGCCCTGGGTGCTCGGCATGCCGGACATGGATGCCTGCATGAAGAAGCTGGAGAAGTACCGGCTCACCGGCATCGCGGAGAGGATCAAGTGCCCGTTCTTCTGCATCCATGGCGAGAACGACAACATCGTCCAGGTCGAATTCGCCCAGCGGCTTCATGACGCCGTCGGTTCGAGCAACAAGACGCTGAAGATCCTGACCGCCTTCGACGGTGGCAGCGAGCATTGCCAGGAAGACAACCGGCAGGTCGGCGCCAACATCGTCGCGGACTGGCTGATGGACAACCTCTGAGCCGTGTCGCAGTGCAGGCCACGAGTTCCTTGCTCGGATCGAGCATCCGCAGCACCCGGATCCTGAAGGGACTCAGGCTGCGGGAGCTGGCGCAGCTCGCCGCCTGCTCCGAGAGCATGCTGTCGAAGCTCGAGAACGGTCACGCCAATCCGTCCCTCGCCATCCTTCATCGCATCGCCGACGGACTGCAGGTCTCGCTGGCGACGCTGCTGTCGCCGGTGGATCACACCCGGATCGTCGCGCGCGCCGGCCAGCGCGCGGCGGTGCGCATCGACGCCAACGGCTCGCGGGCTGAACGGTTGATTCCGAGCGGACAGGGGCACCTGCTGGAAGGGCATCTGCATGTCCTTGCGCCCGGCGCCGGCAGCCAGGGCGCGCTGGCCCATGAGGGCGAGGAAGTCGGCTATGTCATCAGCGGCCGGCTGCGCCTGACGGTGGGCAGCGAGATCTTCGAGCTCAGGGCCGGCGATTCGTTCGCGTTCCGCTCGGAAATCGAGCACCGCTACGTCAATCCCGGAAGCACCCGGACGCGAGTGATCTGGGTCAGCACGCCGAGCCGGATCTCCCCCCGCCCTGCCTAGGCGTGGAGGCACCGGCGGAGATCCCGGCTAACGCTGGCGGCGCATCAGCGTGCTCTTGCCGAACAGGCTTTCCACCAGGTCCACCACCAGCAGCGCGGTCTGGTTGCGCACGTCGAGCGCGGGGTTGATCTCGACCACGTCGAGCGACCCCAGCCGCCCGCTGTCGGCGATCATCTCCATGCACAGCTGCGCTTCCCGGTAAGTGGGCCCGCCCTGCACGCCGGTGCCCACGCCGGGCGCCACCGCCGGGTCGAGGAAGTCGGCATCGAGGCTGACATGAAGATGGGTGTCCTCGTCCATCTGCAGCAGCACCTGCTCCATGACGTGGCGCATGCCCATCTCGTCGATGTAGCGCATGTCGAAGACCTCCAGGCCCAGCTCGTGCACCAGGTGCTTCTCGCGGTCGTCGACGCTGCGGATGCCGATCTGCACCATCTGCTGTGCCTGCAGGGCCGGCGTCTGCCCCGACAGGTTGGTGAGCGCCGGCGGACCGAGCCCGCAAAGGCAGGCGACGGGCATGCCGTGGATGTTGCCACTCGGGGTGATTTCGGCGGTGTTGCAATCGGCGTGGGCATCGAGCCAGATCACCCGCAGCCGCTTGCCCGACTCGCGGCAGTAGCGGGCGACCGCGCTGATCGAGCCGATGCCCAGGCTGTGGTCGCCGCCCATCAGCAGCGGCATCCGCTCCTCGCCGAGCGACTCGTAGACCGCGTCGTGCACCAGGCGATTCCACAGGATGCATTGCTGGAGATGGCGGAAGCCGGCATCGGGGTCGCTCCAGGGACTGGGCGGACCGAGCAGGTTGCCGCTGTCGTATACCTGCAGGCCATGGCGCTCCAGCGCGTTGCCGATGCCCGCCACCCGCAGCGCTTCCGGACCCATGCTGGCACCACGCACGCTGGCGCCGACATCGGTCGGCGCGCCGATCAACTCAATGCGCCGGGCGGAGCCCGCAGGAACGGCCGTCACCGGCGCCGGGCTTCCGATGCCATCAGCCGACGGGGACGACGTGGCTGGCTTCGGGACACGTCGATCCCGCGCGCGTGGTGGCTGCCGGCAATGCAGGCCGCCAGGCTCCGGGCACGATCAGCGGAAGAGCAATGCCATCGCCGCGCACCGGCGTCGGCGCCTCGCCGCCGACCAGCGCGAACAGGTCCTTCGGATCGCGCAGTGCCGGGATCAGGTCGAGCGATGCCAACAGGCCCAGGCCGGCAGCCTGCTCGCGCATGAAATGCAGCGCCGAGAAGTCCTCGAGCGCGAAGCCGACCGAGTCGAAGAGGGTCACTTCGTGGGCATCGCATCGCCCGGCACTGAGGCCGTCCAGTACCCGCCAGAGCTCGGTGACCGGAAAATCCGTCGTCATCTGCTGGATCTCTCCCTCG
>JAEZQX010000156.1 GCA_023441105.1 Pseudomonadota bacterium
TTCCATGCGGGTGTCCCCCCCCGGGGGGCGGCCCGGGCCGCCGGTCACCAGACGCGCCCCTTCCTCGATGCCTGCCGCAATCAGGCGCTGCACCTTCTCGAACTGGGCGCGGTTCGCCACCGGCCCGATGGTCGACGAGTCTGCCGAAGGCGGACCCACGGTCACCGACCCGGCGCTTCGCACCGCAAGCTCGACGACCTCGTCCATGCGCGCTCGCGGCACCAGCATCCGGGTCGGCGCCACGCACGATTGCCCGCTGTTGTTCATGCATCGCTGCACGCCGAGCGCCACCGCCCGCGCGAAATCCGCATCCGGGGCCAGCAGGTTCGCCGACTTGCCGCCGAGCTCCTGGCCGACGCGCTTCACGGTATCCGCAGCCGCCTTGGCGATCGCGACGCCTGCCCGGGTGGAACCGGTGAACGACACCATGTCGACGTCGGGATGAGCCACCAATGCATGCCCTGCCCCGGCGCCGTCTCCATTGACGAGATTGAAGACGCCCGGAGGCACGCCAGCTTCGTCAACGATTTCCGCGATGATCAGCGCGCTGATCGGCGACACCTCGCTGGGCTTGAGCACCATGGTGCAGCCGGCACCCAAGGCAGGCGCCAGCTTGCAGACGACCTGGTTGATGGGGAAGTTCCACGGCGTGATGAGCGCGCAGACGCCGATCGGCTCGCGGGTCACCAGCGTCGTGCCGCGCAGGGTGTCGAAGGCGAAGCTTTGCAACACCTTGATCGTCTCGCGCAGGTGGGCCGGGCCGCTGGGGAAATGGATGCTGCGAGCGGCCTGGATCGGCACGCCCATCTCGCGGGACATCGCCTGCGCCAGATCCTCCTTGCGCCGCTCGAAACCGGCGTCGATTCTCTCCAGCAGTGCGATCCGCTCGGCCACCGAGCCCGGTCCGCCGCCGTCGAAGGCACGGCGTGCCGCCGTGACGGCCCGGTCGATGTCCTCCCGGCCCGCTGCCGAGATCTCTGCGAATGGGGTCTCGGTGGCCGGATCGATGACAGGAATGACTGCCTGCTGTCCAGCGGCCGGATCGCACCAGCGGCCGTCGATATAGAACTGTCGGGTATGGATGTCGGTCATGGGATCACTCGATGCGGATATCAAGCTGCTTCAGCAGCGTCTCGTAGCGCTCGTAGTCGGACTTGATCAGCCTGCCCAGATTGTCCGGGCCCGAATCCGGGGCGGGGATCGCGCCGTCGGCTGCAAGTCGCTCGCGCAGCGCCGGGTCGGCGAGCGAACGCGACAGGGCTTCGCTCAGCTTCGCAACGACGGCAGGCGGCATGCCCTTCGGCCCTACCAGTCCGTACCAGAGCTCGGGCGGCGTGAAGTCGGGAATGCCTGCCGCCTTCGCCGCGTCGCCCAGCGCCGGCACTCCGGGCAAGGCGTCGATGGCGGCCGGCGAGACGGCGATCGCCTTCAGGCGCCCTGCCTTGATCTGTGCCAGCGCCGAGGCGTCGCTGAACACGAAGGTCAACTGCTCGCCGACGACATCCACGACCGCCGGTCCGATGCCCTTGTAGGGCACGTGCAGGAGCTCGACCTTGGCGGTTCGCTCCAGCTGCTCGCCGGTGATGTGCTGCAGGCTGCCATTGCCCGACGAGCCGTAGGACACGCCCTGGGCACCGGCACGAGCGGCATCGACCAGCCCCTTCAGATCGTTGATCGGGCTCTTGGCGTTGACGACGAAGATGTTCGAGGTGTTGACGACCAGGCCGATCGGCGAGAAGTCACTCCGGGGATCGAAGTTGATGTTCTTGAAGAGGTGGGGATTGATGGTCAGGATGCTCGCGGTCGTGATGAGCATCGTATGCCCGTCCGGCGCCGACCGGCTCACGAAGTCGGCCGCCACCGAGCCGTTGGCCCCTGGGCGATTCTGCACGATCACCGGCTGGCCCAGTATCTTCTCCATGCGGTCGCTGATCTGCAGCGCCACGGCATGAACGAAGCCCCCGGGCGCGAACGGCACGACCAGCGTGATCGGCCGTGACGGGAAGCCGTCCGCCAGGGCGGGCTGAACCGCAGCAGCAAAGGACAGGACCAGGCCAGCTGCAGCGACTCGAAACATGCGAAGTATCTTCATGACGGCTCCTCAGGGTTGCGTAGGGATAGGCTGCACAGGCGCAGGTTGCGGTGCGGAGGTTCGGCGAGCGGCCGCCGCGCCGGGAAAGGTCTCGGCAAAGACGCGGCGCCAGTTGCCGCCCATGATCCTGGCGATGTCGTCGGACGGCAGGCCGCGCCGATCCAGCTCGGCGACGATGTTCGGCATGCCGGCGGGCGTCTTGAACCATTCCGACCAGCCCTCGTGCGGCGCCACCGTCATCGACGCCGCGGGTGCCGACTCCCGCGACCAGCGGGCGTATCGCCACCAGGTGCGCACGGACTTGGGGTGCCCTGGACAGTAGTCGCTGCCGATCGCGATCGCGTCCACGCCGACGAGGTCGATGGCCCACGCGACCATGTCGCCGAATTCCTCGATCGTGGTCGCCGGGCCATTGCGGGTCATGTTCTTGTTCGGCGACAGGCCGATCACGCCGCCGCGCCCGGCCAGGGCCCGGATGGCATCGGTGGCCTTCTGCCGCCCGGGGCCGTAGCCGCCCTTGCCGACGTACTCGCGGGGATTCGCATGGGTGATGGCGACCGGCTTGGCGGAAAGATCGATGGCCTCGCGCGTCGTGCGCTCGCCGCAGTGGGAAAGGTCGATCAGGATGCCGACCGAATTCATCTCCTCGATCGCCTTGCGTCCGAAGCGCGACGAGATTCCCGAGTCGTTCTCCTCCCAGTAGCCACAACCGATGTAGTTCTGCAGGTTGTAGGTCAGCTGCATGATGCAGATGCCGAGCTCGCGGAAGGTTCGGAACAGCTCGATGTCGTGTTCGACCGGCGCGGTGTTCTGGAAACCCAGCACCAGTGCCGTGCGGCCCGACTGCCTGATCGCGTCGATCTCCGCGACCGAAGTCGCCAGCGCCGCCAGGTCGGCGTTTTCGTCGACGAAGCGACGCCACTTGCCGATCAGGCTCATCGCCTCGGTGGCGTTCTCCCAGACGGCGATGCAGGTGTTGACGCAACCGTAGCCGCCCTCGCGATACTCCTCCAGCCATCTGCGCTCGAGCGTGGGCATCGACAACCCGTCGATCACCGCGTACTCGCGACCGCCAAGACGTATGCCCTGCGGCTTTCCATTCACCAGACTCATGCACTCACCTCCTCGTCATTGGAGCGGAACGGCATCCCGCCCATCAGAATTGCTGCAATGGATCGGCGCCGGCTGGCAGCACCGACGCTTCGTGTTCAGCCGCCAGCAACAGCGAGCGGCCGGCGGCGTCGAGCCGGTCGAAGATCGCGCGCGGCAGCGCGATCCCGACGCGATCAGCCTGGCGCAAACGCCCGGCGAACCCGCCCGGCGGTAAGGTGCGGACCGCCGGCACGGCGGCGGCCAGCGCCTCCGGCAGGACCGGACCCGCGCCGCCGCGCATGCAGACCACGACGAAGCCATCCGTCGCGATGGCCAGGTGACGGAAGGCGGCCACGGCAGCCCGCAATGGCGTTGCCGCGCTGCCGAGCCCGGCCCCGGCCGCGGCGGCCCGCAGTCTCGCGAGCCAGGCTGGTTCGTCATCGGCGCCGTGCGTATGGACGAACCAGTCGTGCGGGCCCTGCGGACCGGCAGCGGCAAGACCGGCGATCCCGCTCCCGGTGCGCGCAAGCGACCGCGATCGCCAGAGCACGAGGGTCAGGCAGCCGAAGGTTGCGCCGCGGCGGGCAAGCGCTGCAAGCGGAGCGCTGCAGGACAGGTCGCGAGCCACCACGATACCCAGGGCGGAAGGCGCTCGAAAGGCTGCCGCCACCGCCAGGTCGCAGGCCACGGGCGCCAGGATCCAGGCTGTTCCGCCGCCCGCCTCGATGATCTCGCAGGGGGCAGTGGCCAAGGCATCGGCGACCAGGCCCGCTTCGCCGCCAGCGATCGACGATGCTGCCTCGCGATCGTGACCGGCCGCGCGGCGGGCGATGCGACAGTTGGGACGGCGGGCGACGGCTCCCCGCTCGAGGTCGTGCAGCAGCGCTGCGATCGGCTGAGCGTCGAGCAACGATTCCTGCACGACAAGCCGCGCCGCAGCTTCGGCATCGCCCAACGAAGCGCCGCCACCCTGGAGGGCGATCCTGACCATCCGGGTCAGCTCGCCCGGGGCGATCCGGCGCTCGGTCCGCGGGTCGGGCTGGCGGATGTCGATGGCTGCTGCGGGCGGAGCGGCAATGCCAAGGCCGGGCGGAGGCGGATCGAGACGGGTCCCATCCGCGTCCTCGGCGTCGCCGGGCATCGGCGGGAATGGCCAGGATCCGTCACGACCGGCAGCCACATCCTCGGCGATCGGCGCACCCTGCAGGAAGGTCCCGCGCACCGACTTCGGTGGCGCCGCTTCGAACTTCTCCAGGCCGAACAAGGCCAGCAGCAAGCGAATCGGCGCGAAGGGCGAGAATTCCGTCGCCAGCGGCTCCACCCTGACTTCCGCGTAGTGCTCCCCGGCGAGCGTCCGGATCCGGGCGGCCACCTGCCGCAGCTCGGGCCGCTCGAACAGCAGACGGGCGAGCGGCTCGGCGGGGTCGCTCTCGGCCAATGCACGCCGCAGTGCCCTTGCCTGGCGAACCGTATCGAGTGTCGTCTCGTGCTCGTCACCGCCGCGCCGGCCGCGCAGCCCACGGCGGATGTCCCGCGGCGTCGCCGTCGTCCGGTACCAGAAGTGCTGCTCGGAGCGCGGATCCGTCTTCCGCTCCAGCATCCAGGCGTAGTCGCGGTCGATCAATGCCGCAAGCTCGCCCGACGTCATGGCGGGATCCACTTCGAGGTGCTCGTCGACTCGCGGGTCGTCTTCCGCCGGCGCGAGCAGGGCCGGATGCAACTCGAGCAGGATCGCATCCAGCACCGCGCGGGCCAGGGGGCCGGCGGGTCCGTTCGCCTCCTCGCTGCCGGCGGAATGCCCCGGGTTCGCAGCAAGCCCGAGCCACGGCGTGGTCGTGACCACGTCGAACATTCGTCCGGTCTCGGCATAGGCTGCCAATGCGCGGCGGGCGCTCAGCAGCGCCGGAATCGTCGCCTCGAGCGGCTCGAAGACGCCGTCCGCCGGGCGGCGGCCGTCGCGGACATGGGCGATGGCCCGGTCGAGCAAGAGGATGCCCCGCGCCAGCTCCGGACTGCCGGGCTGCATCGGTCGCGCGCGAGCGTGGGCCAGGGCGCTTTCGATCGCGCCGATCCAGCCCTGCAATTGCCGGGGATGGTTGGCAACGTAGTGCACCAGCCCGGTGGCCGCGGAGTTTCCGATCCCCAGGTAGCGGCGGTGGTCCGGCGCGAGACGCACTGCCCGCGGGTCACGGACACGCGCCAGATGGTCCACGAGGTCGAAGACGAACTCGCGCAAGAGGAAGGCCGCGACGAACTGGGCGTGATAGGGACGGCGCAGCGGATGGTCATCGGGATAGCCCGCCAGCGGACGCGTTCCGAGTTGCCCGTTGGCGATGAAGGCAGTGGTTCGCAATACATAGCCGACCGGGGCGACCAGTCGCGGGTCGGGCTGCCGTCCCGCCGCGAGTTGCTCGACCATGGCGTCGAACAGCCGGGCGCTGCGATTGCCCCGGGCATAGGCGAGCGTATCGTAGTCCGCGAAGCCGCCGCGCTGCTTCGGCACCTCGCGACGCATCAGGGCCTCGCGCTCCGGCGTCCAGTCGCCCTCGCAAAGGACGCCCATCGCGTCCCATCCGGGCGCGAAGTTCCGATCTGTCTTCAATGCCTCGGGCAGCTTGTCCGACACCAGGAAGAAGTGGAACAGGTGTCCATCCCCGCGCAGCCGATACAGCACTTCGCCGCGGCCCTCCTGGTCGAGCTCCAGGCGGACCTTCTCCAGCCGCCAGCGCCCGCGCACCAGCAGGCGCATGGCCGCACGGGCGAAGGAAAGCGCGGTCGGCAAGGCGGCCGCGGCAGCAGCCTGCGACATTCGTTCGGCGGCGGGCGGCAGGTTCATCGCTGTTTCTCGCCTCGGGCCAGCAACGAGGCCGCGTTGTCGCGCAGAATGGCCCGCCGCAAGGCCGGATCCACGTCGGCAAGCTGGCCTGCGGGGTCGGGCAATCCCATCGCGAACGGCCAGTCCGAGCCGAAGACGATCCTGTCTGCACCGTGCACGCTCGCGACCAGGCCCAGCGCCTGCGGATCGTGCGTGATGCAGTCGACGCAAAACCTGCGCAGCCGCGGACGGGGCGCGGGCACGTGATCGCCGGCGCGGCCGGTCGCCTGGCCGCGGGCAAGCCTTCCCGCCACGGCGGCGGTCGCGCCGCCGCCGTGCGCCAGCCCGAAGGCAATCCCGGGGAAGCGATCGAGGACGCCGCCGAAAATCAGGTGAGCCGCGGCAAGAGCCGTCTCGCCAGGACCTCCCAGGAGGTTGTGCAGGTGGAATCGATCGAGCCGCCCGTCACAGCCTCGTCGCGGATGGAGGAACAGGAACGCCTCGGCCGCATCCAGGGCCGACCACAACCGGTCATAGCCGGGGTCGGACAGCGAGAGGCCGGAGCCCGCATCTCCCGCCGCCATCGCGAAACGCCTGAAGCCGCGTGCCGCCGCGTCGCGTACGATGGCTTCGGCAACGGCCGGATGCCGCAACGGCAGGTGCAGCAAAGGTGCCAGCCGGCTGGCAAAGCGGGACGCGGCAGCGCGAAGACCGGCGTTGATCGCCATGGCCCAATTGCGTGCCGCCTCCGATTCGAGCGCCGGGCGGTAAAGCGTCGGCGGCACCGATACCCAGGCTTGCTCGACAGCATGCAGGTCCATCCAATGCACGAGCCGCGCCGGGTCATAAGCCTCGCGCGCCGGCAGCGCGCTGCCATCGACGGTCCACAGGCCCTCCGCGGTCTGGCCGACGCCGGACACTGCCGCGCCGCCGGCGTCGGCCAGCGGAATGAGATGAGCGTGAATGTCCAGTCGGATCGGCTGCGAGTCCATATCAGTCATGGTTGCCTTGCATGTCGGGAAGCTCGGAGAGCGAGTGCGTCGAACAAACGGAAAGCCCGCGGAGCGCTGGAAGAAATCGATTTCTCGCACGAGCAGGCATGAGCCCCGTCATCGGCATGCTCCGCGTCAGGCGGAGGCGCGCACGACGAGTTCGCGCGTCAGGCGGACCAGCACCGCGCTGCGCATGCTCTCGCGGTCGTCGAACAGCGCAGCAACGTGCATGGCCGCATGCTCGGGATGCGAGCTCATGGTGGTGAGGCCGGGACGCGTGTAGGCGCCCATGGTGATGCCCCCGAAGCCGACAACGGCGACATCTGCGGGCACTCTCCGACGCCGGTCCTGCAAGGCGGCCATCGCACCGATGGCAATCTCGTCGCTGCCCGCCTGGATGGCCGTGAACGCGAGCCCGGAATCGATGGCCTTGTGCACCGCCCGTTCGCCCGCAGCATATCGAAAAGCTTCGTCCCAGATAAGCTGCGGATCGAAGCAGTCTTTCGCCTCCAGCGCTTCGCGATAACCGCGGCAGCGCTCGGTCCCGATGGCCGACCCGCGAATGCGCCCGATATAGGCAATCTGCCGATGTCCCTTCGACAACAGGTATTCGACCGCCTGGCGCGCGGCAGCGCGCTCGTCATGGACAATGGATTGCATGCCCTGGCGCGAGAGGTCCTGTCCCACCGACACCAGCCGCAGGCCGCCCGCCAACGACGCGAATGGGAGCTTCGCGGCTGATGGCAGCTGATCCGACAGAGCAATCACGACGCCGCGCAGCCGCATCGTTGCCATGCGACCCATGAGCTCCGCCAGTCGCTCCGGGCGATGGCCCAGGTTGATCAACATCAGGTCCAGGCCCTTGTCCTCGAGGGCGCCTTGCAGCTGCATCGTCAATTCCGCGAAGTGCGTCTGTGCGATGTCGCCGACCACCAGCGCCACGGTGTCGCTACGCCCGCGTCGAAGCCCCCGCGCCATCGGATTGGGGCTGTAGCCCAGCGCGGCGATAGCCGCCCTGACCCGCTCCCGCGACTCGCGGTTGACCGTGGCTCGCCCGTTGAGCACGCGCGACACGGTCGCCGGCGAGACGCCGGCATGGCGAGCGACATCGAGTACCGTGGTCATTTCGGAGGGTTGATCCTGGAACGCCTGCGCCCCGGCGGAGCCTGGCCGGCAGGTCAATGCCAGGGCCGCGGCAGGCAATGCCGCCATGCCTGAGAAATCGATTTCTTATCCTACCGACCCCTGGCTTGCCCGTCAACTTCAACGACGATGGGTGGGGCTCTTGACTTTCCCATCATAGGAAGGATGACAATGGCTCCATGAGCAAGCGATTCACTTCAAAGACTGCCGCTGGGCCGGAAAATCCAGACCTCGAGGTCATCGGGCCGCGTTCCACGGCAGCGAGCAACCTGCTGACCGTCGATCTCCAGGTGGAGGGCATGACCTGCGCCTCCTGCGTGGCGCGGGTGGAGCGGGTGCTCAAGGCGGTTCCCGGCGTCAGGCAGGCCAGCGTCAATCTCGCCACGGAGCGCGCCTCGGTTGCCGTGGAACCGGCGGTCGATGCGGCGGCACTGGCTGCCGCCATCGCCAAGGCCGGCTACGAGGCGACCCTCGTCGAGGAAGCGTCGCCACCGCCGGTGGCGAGCGCGCAGCGACGCCTGCCCGACTGGTGGCCGGTTGCGGCGGCAGCAATCCTGACGCTGCCGCTGATCGCTCCGATGTTCCTGCAGTTGATCGGCATCGACTGGATGCCGGGCGCGTGGGTCCAGCTCGCCTTGGCCACGGCGGTCCAGTTCGGGCTGGGGTGGCGCTTCTATCGCGCCGGCTGGAAGGCCGTGCGCGCCGGCAGCGGCAACATGGACCTGCTGGTGGCGCTTGGCACGTCCGCCGCCTATGGTCTTTCCACCTACCTGCTGATCGCGCGAGGCGGGCATGGCGGGCCGGATGGCATGCCGCACCTCTACTTCGAAGCATCCGCCGCCATCATCACCCTGGTGCTGCTAGGCAAGTGGCTCGAGGGGCGCGGCAAGCGCAAGACGACCGAGGCGATCCGCGCATTGCACGCCTTGCGCCCGAGCGTGGCGAGGGTGCGGCGCCAAGGTGTCGAAGTCGAGTTGCCGCTGGCACGGGTGGTCGTCGGCGACGTGGTCCTGGTACGGCCCGGCGAGCGGATCGCGGTCGATGGCGAGATCATCGAAGGACGCAGCCACGTCGACGAATCGCTGATCACCGGCGAAAGCCTTCCGGTGGCGCGATCTCCGGGAGATCGGGTCACGGGCGGCTCCATCAATGCCGAGGGCGCCCTCACGGTCCGGGCCCTGGCGGTGGGTGCCGAAACCACGCTCGCGCGGATCGTGCGGCTGGTCGAATCCGCGCAAGCCGCCAAGGCGCCCATCCAGCGCATCGTCGATCGGGTCAGCGCCGTCTTCGTGCCGGTGGTGCTGGGCATCGCTTGCCTCACCCTCGTGGCATGGGTCGCCGCCACCGGCGAGTGGGAGGCGGCGATCCTCAATGCGGTCTCGGTCCTGGTCATCGCCTGCCCCTGCGCGCTCGGTCTGGCGACCCCCACCGCCATCATGGCCGGCACCGGCATCGCCGCCCGCAGCGGCATCCTCATCAAGGATGCACAGGCGCTGGAGCTGGCGCACTCGGTGACCACGGTGGCGTTCGACAAGACCGGCACGTTGACCGAAGGCCGTCCGTCGCTGGTCGCCGTGAAGGCCGCAGTCGGCAGCACCGGCAACGACGTCATCCGGATGGCGGCGGCGCTGCAGAATCGCAGCGAACACCCGCTCGCGCACGCCGTCCTGGACAGCGCGCGCCGGCATCGGCTCGACCTGCCGCCAGCCCGCGACTTCAAGGCATTGCCGGGACGTGGCCTGCAGGCCGAGGTGGAAGGCAGCGTCTTGACGCTTGGCAGCAGCCGCCTGCTGCGCGAGCTCGACTGCCCGCCGGGCGATCTGGCTGGCGCCGCAGGACGCCTCGAGCAGCAAGGCCGGACCGTCTCCTGGCTGGTACGCCACGACGAAGGCGGCGCGCGGCCGCTCGGCCTGCTAGCCTTCGGCGACACCGTCAAGCCCACCGCCCGCGAGGCCGTGCAGAGCCTGCACCGCCTGGGCGTGAAGACGCTCATGCTCAGTGGCGACAACCGCGGCAGCGCCGAGGCGGTGGCGCGGTCGCTCGGCATCGGGGAAGTACGCGCGGAAGTGCTGCCGGAGGACAAGGCGGCGATCATCCGGGCAATGCGCGAGGCAGGCGAGCGCATGGCGATGGTCGGCGACGGCATCAACGACGCCCCTGCGCTTGCCGCCGCGGACGTCGGCATCGCCATGGGAAGCGGCACCGACGTGGCCATGGAAACGGCCGGCATCACGTTGATGCGGACCGATCCGCGGCTGGTGTCCGACGCATTGGAAGTATCGCGCCGCACCTACGGCAAGATCCGGCAGAACCTGGTGTGGGCCTTCGGCTACAACGTCTTGGGCATCCCGCTGGCTGCGCTCGGCCTGCTCAGTCCGGTGATCGCCGGCGCGGCGATGGCGCTCAGCAGCGTGAGCGTCGTCGGCAATGCCCTGTCCTTGCGCCGCTGGCGAGCATCGGCGGCGCTCGGTGACGCCGGACAAGGCGAAGCCGTGGCAGCGCCCACCCCGGCCGAGGCGTCCGCAGCGGCCCGGGCGACCGACCCGGCGCGGGCCTGACCATGGCGCGCAGAAACCCTGCCTTTCAATGCACAGGAGCAACGGCATGAACATCGGCGAGGCGGCAAAGGCCTCCGGCGTGTCGGCGAAGATGATCCGCCACTACGAGCAGGTCGGGCTGGTTCCACCGGCGGCGCGCACTGATTCCGGATATCGGCAGTACAGCGACGCCGACATCCACTCGCTGCGCTTCATCCGCCGCTCACGCGACCTCGGGTTCTCGATTCGCGAGATCTCGGAGCTGCTGGACTTGTGGCGCAACCGCCGGCGGCCTAGCCGGCTCGTCAAGAGCCTGGCCGAGGCGCATATCGAAGCGCTCGAGCAGAAGGCCCGGGAGCTGCTCGCGATGAAGGAGACGCTCGAGCATCTGGTTCAGTGCTGCCACGGCGATGATCGCCCCGACTGCCCGATCCTGGATACGCTCGCCTTCGGCGAGGTCGCAGTTGAGCCGGCGCACGGGCCTCGGCACGGCCTCAAGCAACGGGTGGAGCGCCCAGCCAGCTGACCGATTCAAGGGGATCGGCCCGCGACGTCCTGAAGCGGTTGGCCGGGTGGTCCGGATCCTCGTAGCCGAAGGAGATGCCGCACACCACCAGCCGGTCCGGCGGCAGGCCCAGGTGTTCACGCACCAGGTCCGGACGCGCGGCAAGCGCGGCCTGAGCGATGCAGGCGATGCCCAGGCTGCGCGCGGCGAGCATGAAGCTCGCGACATAGGCGCCGCAATCGATCGCCCCGTACACGCCCAGCGACTCGGGCGAGGTGACGATGGCCACATGCGGCGCGCCGAACAGGCGGAAATTCTCCCGCTCCTGCCGCAGCCTGCCCGGCCGATCTTCGCGGGCGATGCCGACGCTCCGGTATAGGGCGAAGCCGCATTCCCGCCGGCGCTGCAGGTAGATGTCGCGATACTCGCGCGGCCAGGCGAAGTCCGGCTCTGCCGGCCCGTCCGCCCCCTGCAGCAGCCGCTGACGAAAGCGCTCGGTCTCTTCGCCGCTGGTGATGACCAGCTGCCAGGGTTGCGCGTTGCACCAGGATGCGGTGCGCTGCGCAACCGCCAGGATGCGCTCGATATCGCTGCGCGGCACCGGCTGCGGACGGAAGCCGCGGCAGCTGAAGCGCGACGACATCAGTCGCTCCAGCGTCTCGAACGCGGCCGCGCGTTCGTCCGCTTCCTGTCCGGCTGCCGGCTTCCCGCCGTGCACGTCTCGCGCCATTGCCTTCCTCCGCCCCATTGGCCGCCGATTCGGCCTGCCGCCCGAGTCTAGCGGATCGAGGATCGGGCGGCCGGTCGAGGGCGCCCCCGCGTCGCAACGCAGGAGGGCCGCGCGGCAAAGCCGGCGGGGTGAAGCCGAACGCAAGTACGATATGGCAACAACAGGAGGAGACCCCATGAAAGCCGCGTTCCTTGCCGCCGCCATTGCGGTGGCCGCTGCCGTATCTCCCACCGCTGCGCTGGCCCAGCAGGGCTATCCCGGCAAGCCGGTGAAGATCGTCGCGCCGGTGCAGCCCGGCGGGGGCGTCGACCTCGTCGCCCGCACCGTGGCGGAGCAGCTCTCCAAGTCGATGAACGCCTCGTTCGTGGTGGAGAATCTCGCCGGCGGTGGCGGTGTGATCGCATCGCGCACCGTGGCCAACGCAACACCCGATGGTCATACGCTGATGGTCGGTTACGTCGCCACCCACGGCACCAATCCGGCGGTGCGCAAGCTGCCATACGATGCGGTGAAGGACTTCACGCCGGTCGCGATGGTCGGCGGCACGCCGAACGTGCTGGTGGTCCATCCCGAGGTGCCGGCCAAGAGCCTGAAGGAGTTCATCGAGTACGCGAAGCAGAACCCGGGCAAGCTCAGCTACGGCTCCGCCGGCCAGGGCTCGCTCACCCATCTGGCGATGGAACAGCTCAAGCTGGCCACCGGCTTCGATGCCGTGCATGCCGCCTACCGGGGCATCGGCCCTGCCATCACCGACCTGCTGGGCGGACAGACGCAGATGATGATGCCCGGCCTCGCCGCCGGTCTGCCGCACATCAAGGCAGGCAAGATGCGACCCATCGCGGTGACGGGGCTGAAGCGCCATCCCCTGCTGCCGGACGTGCCGCCCTTCGAGGAGCTCGGGTTGCGCGGGTTCGACGGTGTACAGTGGTACGGCATCGTCGGGCCCGCAGGCATGCCGCCGGAGATCACGCGCCAGCTCAACAGCGAGATCAACAAGGCCCTGGCCGATCCGAAGCTGCGCGAGCGGCTGTCGGCGGAGGCGCTGGAACCGATGCCGATGGCTCCGGAGGCCTTCGGCAAGTTCATGCAGGACGATATCGCGCGCTGGAGCGCGCTGGCGAAGGAACGCAACATCAGACTCGAGGAGTAGGAATGGCCCGCAATACCAAGGTTCCGGCGGATTACGACGCGCCACCGGTCACGCGCACGCTCGCCCGCTTCGTCGCCACGCACCCGTCGCGCGGTTGGAGCGACGCGGTGGACCGCGAGGCGCATCGCACCCTGCTCAACTGGGTCGGCTGTGCGGTCGGCGCCGCACGCCACGAAAGCGTGCAGGCGGCGCTCGCTGCCGTGGCGATGCTGCAGCCATCGGCGCAGGCGACCGTCCTCGGACGATCGGACAAGGTCGACATGGCCAGCGCTGCCCTGCTCAACGGGATCTCGTCGCACACTTTCGACTTCGACGACACCCACCTCAAGACCATTATCCATCCGGCCGGCCCGGTGGCATCCGCGGTGCTGGCCCTGGCGGAAGTCACCGGCGCAAGCGGCCGCGCCATCATCGACTCGCTGGTGCTGGGCATCGATGTCGCCTGCCGGGTGGGCAACATGATGTATCCCGAGCATTACGACCGGGGCTGGCATATCACCGGCTCCACCGGCATGCTCGGCGCCGCAGCGGGCTGCGCCCGCCTGCTGGGGCTCGACGAGCAGCGGACGGCGATGGCCCTGGGCATCGCCGCTTCGCAGCCGATGGGCGTGCGCGAGCAGTTCGGCACCATGACCAAGCCGTTCCATCCCGGCGGTGCGGCACGCGCCGGCCTGATGAGCGCACTCCTGGCAAAGAACAACTTCACTGCCAGCCCCAAGGCGATCGAGGCGCCGCGCGGCTTCGCGCAAACCGTGTCGACGAAGAACGACTGGAAGGAGATCACCGACGAGTTGGGCAAGCGCTTCGAGATCTCGTTCAACACCTACAAGCCTTTCGCCTGCGGCATCGTGATCCATCCGACCATCGATGCCGCCACGCAGCTGCGCGCCAAGGGCGTGAAAGCGGACGACGTCGAACGGATCGAGCTGCGGGTGCATTCGCTGGTGCTCGAGCTCACCGGCAAGAAGGAGCCGAAGGATGGGCTCGAAGGCAAGTTCAGCGTCTACCACGGCTTCGCCGCCGGGCTGATCTTCGGCCAGGCAGGAGAGCATGAGTTCGCCGACGAGATCGTCAGCCGGCCTGACATGGTCGCGCTGCGCCAGAAGGTGGCGGCCAGCGTGGACGATGCGATCGACGAGGCGTCGGCAGATGTCACCGCGGTGCTCAAGGACGGGCGCACCGAGAAGGTCTTCATCGAGCACGCCATCGGATCACTGGAACGGCCGCTGTCGGACGCGCAGCTCGAAGCCAAGTTCCGCGATCTGGCCGAGCCGGTGATCGGCGAACAGCAGGCCGGCAGGCTGATCGACGCCTGCCGTCGGCTCGGCGAATCGCCGGACGTCACGCGGCTGGCTGGTGCCGCGCGCAGCTGAGCCTGTCCCGCAAACGGGCAGGCACCATTGGCCTCACGCCGCCTGCCAGTATGCTTGACCGGATATTCCTGTCTGGTACATATGGATGGGGCACCTGACGGTGCTGCATTCAAGGAAGCGGGCTGCCTCGACCGCCGCATCCGATCTGAACTTCAAGCGCTACACGTGACGACCTCGAACACCCGCCGCCGCATGCCTGCCGATTCAAGCCGCTTCCTTCCGGACGCGGCCGAGGGCTGCGCGCGCGCGGCGAACTGCGTTGCCGTCGCTTTCTCCCTGGCCGGCCATCGGCCGCGCACGGCCTTTGATG
>JAEZQX010000205.1 GCA_023441105.1 Pseudomonadota bacterium
ATCAGGGATCAGGGATCAGGGATCAGGGATCAGGCGGCCTGGTCGGTTGCTTTTGCCGGTCCGTCCGAGGAGGGGCTTCCTTCACCGCTTCTCCTTTCATTGGCTGCTTCGTGTGGCCTGTCAGCCTGCCGGAACGATCAGGCAATTCGGTCTGCCCCCTCTTGACGCCGCTGTCCACTTGATGCCGGTCTGCATCCATGGTCATCGCCTTCACCTGGGCGCGGGAGTGCGCTCCACCGGCGAGCAACGGTTGTTCCCGTGCCAGGATGTGACGCCAGAGGACATCCGACGGCGTCGGAATCCGCCCCGCCTATACTTCCTCGAACCCTCGCATACTCGAGTACCCATGTACCTTCCGGAAAACCCGGCCGCGGCCACCCTCGGCCGCGCGCCCATGGGCCAACTGCTGCGCTCGCATGACTGGGAGCGGTCGCCGCTCGGCCCGCCGGCGACATGGACCCGCGAGCTGCAGACCATCGTCGACCTGATGCTGGGATCCAAGTTCCCGATGTTCGTGGCCTACGGCCCGCAGTTGGGGTTGCTGTACAACGACGCGTATGCCGAGGTGCTCGGCGCGAAGCATCCGGCATCGCTCGGTCGCCGCTTCGAGGAGGTCTGGTCGGAGATCTGGGACGAGATCCTGCCGATCATCGAGGACGCGATGCAGGGCAGGTCGACCTTCCACGAGAACCTGCCGCTGGAGATGAACCGCAAGGGTTACCTGGAGAAGACCTGGTTCACCTTCTCCTATTCACCGGTGCGGGACGAGGCGGGGCTGGTCAGGGGCATGTTCTGCGCCTGCACCGAGACGACCGACCAGGTGCTGGCGGAGCTGCAACTGGCGGCACAGCACCAGCGCATGCGCCAGATGTTCCAGCGGGCGCCGGGCATCATCGCGGTCCTGCGCGACCCGGACCACGTCTTCGAATTCACCAACGATGCCTACCTCGAGCTGATCGGCGGTCGTGACGTGCTCGGGCGGCCGGTCCGCGAGGCGCTGCCGGAAATCGCCCGCCAAGGCTTCCTCGACCTGCTCGACCAGGTCTACCAGTCGGGCGAGTCCTACGTGGGCCGGGGTGCGTCGGTATTGCTGCATCGCCAGCCGGACCACCCGCTGGAAGAGCGCTTTGTGGACTTCGTCTTCCAGCCGATCCGCGACGAGCGTGGCGAGGTGTCCGGCATCTTCATCGAAGGCAGCGACGTGACCGACGCGGTGCTGGCGAACAAGGCCCTGCAGGAGAGCGAGTTGCGGCTGCGGCAGCTCGCCAACACCATCCCGCAGATCGCCTGGATCGCCGACCGGCAGGGGCGGGTCCACTGGCGCAACGACCGCTGGTTCGAGTTCACCGGCATGCCGCGAGGCCAACTGGACGAGGCGGAAGCGGAGCGGCAGTACTTCCATCCCGATGACCTGCCGGTGTTGGTCGAGAAATGGCGCGCGGCCGTTGACAGTGGCCAGGCCTTCGATGGCACCGGCAGGATCCGCGCTGCCGACGGAGGCTTCCGCACCTTCTACGTCAGCGCCGCCCCGCTGCGGGACTCTGCCGGCGCCATCGTGCAATGGTTCGGCACCAATACCGACATCACCCCGCTCGAGGCCGCGCGCGAGGAGCTGCGGGCGGCCAACCGCCGCAAGGACGAGTTCCTCGCCATGCTTGCCCACGAGCTGCGCAATCCGTTGGCGCCGATCGGGACCGCCGCGGAATTGCTCAAGCTCGGTTCCCGGGACGAGGAACGGGTCCGCCAGGTCAGCGGCGTGATCGGCCGCCAGGTCGCGCACATGACGCAGCTGGTCGACGACCTGCTCGATGTCTCCCGGGTCACCCGCGGGCTGGTCGAGCTGCGCAAGGAGACGCTGGACATGGCCGGGCTGCTGGCCGATGCCTTCGAGCAGACCCGCTCGCTGATCGAAGGCAGGCAGCACCATTTCACCGCCCGGGTGCCGGAGGAGGCCGTCTTCGTCGAAGGCGACCGGACGCGCCTGATCCAGGTCTTCTCCAACCTGCTGAACAACGCGGCGAAGTACACGCCGCCCGGTGGGCGCCTCGGGCTTGAGTTGCGGGCGTCGGATTGCGAGGTCGAGGTGGTCGTGGTCGACGACGGCGGCGGCATCGACGCCAGCCTCCTGCCCCATATCTTCGAGCTGTTCACGCAAGGCGAGCGCTCGCCGGATCGCTCCCAGGGCGGGCTTGGCCTCGGTCTGGCGCTGGTCAAGAGCCTCGTCGAGTTGCACGGCGGCAGGGTCACCGCTCGCAGCGCCGGGCGCGGCGGCGGCAGCACCTTCAGCGTCAGCCTGGCCCGCGTCGCCGCCCCGGCGCGCACGCCGTCGGCGGCGGCGGAAGGTGAAGATGCCGCCGGCGGCGAAGGCAAGCTGCTGATGATCGTCGACGACAACGTCGACGCGGCCGAGATGCTGACGCTGCTGCTCGAGTCCTCGGGGCATCGGGTGCTGATCGCGCATAGCGCTGAGAACGCGCTGGCGATGATCGGGCAGGCGCGGCCCGCAGCCTTGTTCCTGGATATCGGACTGCCGGACATGGACGGCTACGAGCTGGCGCGCCGGCTGCGCCAGCTGCCGCAGACCGCCCGGTCGCTGCTGGTGGCGGTCACCGGCTATGGTCATTCGTCGGACCGGGAGCGCGCCTTCCAGGCGGGCTTCGATCATCACCTCGTCAAGCCGGTCCGCCTGGCCTCGGTCCTCGAAGTGCTTGCTGCCGTCGACGCCTGATCCTCATTCGAGCAGCCGCCGCAGCGCCTTACCGGCGCCGGTTGCCGGCAAGGCATCCATGAACTGCGCGATGCGCGGCACCTTCGCGTCAGACCACCATCGGCGTGACGGCGCCGTCCATTGCCAGGATGGCGCCGGAGATGTAGCTGGCCCGCGGCGAGGCCAGGAAGACGACGGCATCGGCGATCTCCTCCGGCTTGGCGATGCGACCGAGGGGCAGGCGCTGGTTGGCGCGTTCCAGCGCTTCGTCGATGCCGATGTTGGCGAGCCTGGCTTCGGCGGCCAGGCCTTCCTTCAGGCGCTCGGTCAAGGTGAGTCCGGGATTCACGGCATTGACGCGGACGCCTTTCGGCCCGTAGGCGGCCGCCATGCCGGCACTGACCAGCATCAGCGCGGCGTTGGCTGCGCCGCCGGAGAGATGGGTGGGACTGGCCACCTTGCCGCCGGCACCGACCACGTTGACGATCACGCCGCTGCCGCGCCGGCCCATGCGCTTGATCACCGGATCGAGCATGTGGATGTAGGTGAAGTACTTCGCCTCCATCGAATCGTGCCATGCCTTCGGCGTGAGATCGTCCGGGCCGGTGCGCTTGGCGGCACCGGCCGAGTTGACGAGGATGTCGACCGGCCCGCAGGCCTTCTCGGCGGCGTCCAGCGCGGCCACGGCCGCCTCGGGATCCTTCAGGTCTGCCGCGAAGGTGGCGACCCGCGATCGCGCATCGTCGCCGCCGGCCGTCTCGGCGCCGACTCCCGGTTGCGCCAGTTGCGCCGCGCCGCGCGCGAGGTTCTCGGCACTGCGCGACACCAGGCTGACCCGCGCGCCTTCGGCGAGGAAGGCGCGGGCACAGGCAAGCCCGATGCCCTTGCTGCCGCCGGTGATGAGAACGTGCCTGCCCTGTAGCTGCAAATCCATGTCTGTCTCCGGAAGATGATCATGTCATCGGCTGATGGCTGGCCATTTGAACATCGTTCGGCAATCATTGCAGCGCCTGCAAGCCCACCAGGAACCACGCCATGATGCCGCCCGTTCCGCCGCCGATCCTGTTCGCCAACGCCTCGCTGCTGGACCCGCTGCGCGACGAGCTGCTCGAGGGGCATCACGTCCTGGTGGAGGACGGCCTGGTGCGCGAGGTGTCCGACCGGCCGCTGCGGTCGTCCGCCGCCCGCACCATCGACCTCCGCGGCCGTACGCTGATGCCGGGCCTGATCGACCTGCACGTCCATGTCCTCGCGACGCAGCTCGACCTGGCATCGCAGGCGATGCTGCCCGATGCGCTGGTGACGATGCGCGCAGTACCACTGCTGGCGGCGATGCTCCGGCGCGGCTTCACGACGGTGCGCGACGCCGGCGGCGCGGGCTACGGGTTGAAGTGCGCGGTCGCCGAAGGCACGGTCGCCGGGCCGCGACTGTACGTGTCGGGGCACGCGCTGAGCCAGACGGGCGGCCACGGCGACACCCGCGCCCGCTCCGACTTCCTGCGCCCGGTCGGCGGCTGCGGCTGCTTTCGCGCCGGGGCGCTGGCCCGCGTCGTCGACGGCGTCGATGCGGTGCGCCGGGCGGTTCGCGAAGAGCTGCAGATGGGCGCCGACCAGATCAAGATCATGGCGTCCGGCGGCATCGCCTCACCGACCGATCCGATCGCCGCCTGGGGCTACGCCGACGACGAGGTCGGCGCCATCGTCCATGAGGCGCGGGCGCGCCAGACCTACGTCATGGCGCATGCCTATACCGCCGAGGCGATCGAGCGGGTGGTCCGGCTGGGGGTGCGCACCATCGAGCATGGCAACCTGGTCGACGAACGGGTGGCTGCGCTGATGGCGGCGCATGACGCGGTGATGGTGCCGACGCTGGTCACCTACGAGGCGCTGGCCCGGGAGGGGGCGGCGCTGGGCCTGCCGGCGGAGAGCGCCGCCAAGATCGAGGCGGTCCGCAGCGCCGGGCTGCGGGCACTCGAGACGTGCCGGCGGGCAGGGGTCCGCATCGGCTTCGGCACCGACCTGCTCGGGGCTTCGCAGCGCCTGCAACTCGAGGAGCTGCGCATCCGCGCCGCGATCCAGCCGCCGCCCGAGATCATCCGCAGCGCCACCGTCATCGGCGCCGAGGTCCTGGGCATGGAAGGCCGTCTCGGGCGACTGGTTCCGGCCGCCCTTGCCGATGCGCTGGTGGTGGACGGCAACCCGCTGAGCGACCTGTCATGCCTCTGGCAAGCCGCCGGCGGCGGTCCGGCGTTGGTGATGAAAGGCGGTGCCATTCACCATGAGCAGCTTGCCTGAGCCGCGCAGGCTCTAGTAGCGCGGCATCCGGGCGTAGAAGGCGCGCAGCTCCGACAGCTCGGTGACCACCGCGAACGGAAAGCCCTGGCGGTTCGGCCGGTCGTCGATCAGGAACTTGTCGATGTTCTCGATCATGCCGGCCGGGTTGTAGCCGTAGCGCGCGAGGCGGTTGATGACATGCGGAAAGTCGCGGGCGGTCATGCGCAGGCACAGCTTGCCGGCAAGCTGTTCGAGCAGCATCCGACCCTGCTCGTCGAGCGGTTCGCGGATATTGCCCGGCGGTGGCGGCGGCGCGCTGCCGAAGGTCGCCTTCAGCGACCGGAAGTTCAGCCGGCCCAGCCGATTCGGCTGCCGTGCCTTGTCCTTGTTCAACGCCTTCATCCTCCCGCGTTCCTGTTTGCTCCGGATCATAGCCAGCCACCGGCTCGGCGGCCGCAGGGGACTGATCGCCGACCGCCTGCACACCTCGAACGGTCGGCGCCGCGGTGCAGCCATGACGGATGTCACGCCGGTCCCGTCGTCCGTGCCTTACACCGGTCGCCCCCGTCCGCAGGTCGCCCGGCGCCGGCAGCGCGGCCCCGCGGCGGCGGGGCGAGGAGGGGATGCGCCTATAATCCGGGGTCTTCCGGCGCCTTGAGATCGCAGGCCGATGCCCCCATCTCGAGCTACCCGTACTCCTCTTGTATTGCGATCATGCCGATCTATGCCTATCGTTGCGACGCCTGCGGCCATCGCCAGGACGTTCTGCAAAAGATGTCGGATCCCACGCTCACCGTCTGCCCGGCGTGCGGCGCCGAGTCGTTCGCGCGTCAACTGTCCGCGCCGGCGTTCCAGCTGAAGGGAACCGGCTGGTATGTCACCGACTTTCGCGACAACGGCAAGAAGTCGGCCGGCGACGGCGACAAGTCGAGCGCCGGCAACGGTAGCGCGGCGGAGAAGTCGAACGGCGCCTCGGAAACCAAGCCGGACAGCAAGCCCGACAGCCAGGCTGGCGGCTCGGCGGGGGAGAGCGCACCCGCCGCCGTCGCAGCGCCGGCAACTGCTCCCAAGGCCGGCCCCGCGCCCGGCCCCAGCGCCGGGGGAACCAGCGCCGGCTGACCGGCGCTGGCCAGTCGGCCAGCTGCCGCCCATCCCGTCCGGACGAGGTCGAGCAACATGTTGAAGCGGTACTTCGTCACGGGCCTGCTGCTGTGGATGCCCATCGGCATCACTTTCTGGGTGCTGAGCTTGATCGTCAGCACCATGGACCAGAGCCTGGCGCTGCTGCCGGCCGGGTGGAATCCGCGCCTCTATATCGGCCGCGACATCCCCGGCATCGGCGCCATCCTGACGTTGCTGATCGTCTTCGCCACCGGCGTGCTCACCGCCAACCTGGTCGGTCGGCGCCTGGTGATCTGGGGCGAGCAGATCCTCAGCCGGATCCCCATCGTCCGCAGCATCTACTCGAGCGTCAAGCAGGTCAGCGATACCATCCTGTCGCCGAACGGCAATGCCTTTCGCAAGGCCTTGCTGGTCGAGTACCCGCGCCGGGGCGCCTGGACCATCGCCTTCCTGACCGGGGTCCCCACGGAGGAGCTGCACGAGGCGGTCGAAGACAGCCTCGCCGCGCGAGCGCAGGGCGGCATCGGCAGCGCAGCGGAGCTGGTATCGGTCTATGTTCCGACCACGCCGAATCCGACGTCCGGGTTCTTCCTGATGCTGCCCAGGCACGAGACGGTCGAGCTGGACATGACCGTCGATGCCGCACTCAAGTACATTGTGTCGATGGGGGTGGTCAGCCCCGTTGCGAGAGAAGAGGTCCGCACGCGCACGCTGGTGCGCGGCTGACGACTGGAGAACGAGTCATGCGTAGTTGTTATGTGGGGCAGGTTTCCCTGGAGCACCTGGACCAGCAGGTCACCCTATTGGGCTGGGTGCATCGTCGTCGCGATCATGGCGGCGTGATCTTCATCGACCTGCGCGACCGCGAGGGACTCGCCCAGGTGGTCTGCGATCCGGATCGCGAGGACACGTTCGCCACCGCCGAACGCGTGCGCAACGAGTACTGCATCCGCGTCGTCGGCAGGGTCCGGCGCCGTCCCGCCGGCACCGAGAACGACGGGCTGCGCAGCGGCCAGGTCGAGGTGCTGTGCCAGGAGCTCGAGATCCTGAACGCCTCCGTCACGCCGCCGTTCCAGCTCGACGACGAGAACCTGTCGGAGACGACGCGCCTGACCCACCGGGTGCTGGACCTGCGCCGCTCGCAGATGCAGCGCAACCTGATGCTGCGCTACCGCGTGTCGATGGAGACGCGCCGCTACCTCGATGCGCTCGGCTTCATCGACATCGAGACGCCGATGCTCACCAAGTCGACCCCGGAAGGCGCGCGCGACTACCTGGTTCCCTCGCGCGTCAACAGCGGCATGTTCTTCGCGCTGCCGCAGTCGCCGCAGCTCTTCAAGCAGCTGCTGATGGTGGCCGGCTTCGACCGCTACTACCAGATCGTCAAGTGCTTCCGCGACGAGGACCTGCGTGCCGACCGGCAGCCGGAGTTCACCCAGATCGACTGCGAGACGTCGTTCCTGGGCGAGCAGGAGATCAGGGACATCTTCGAGGAGATGATCCGCACCATCTTCCGCAATGTGCTGGACGTGAGGCTGCCCGGCCAGTTCCCGGTGATGAGCTACCAGGAGGCGATGCGCCTCTACGGCTCGGACAAGCCCGACATGCGGGTGAAGCTGAAGCTCACCGAGCTCACCGACGTGATGAAGGAGGTCGAGTTCAAGGTCTTCTCCGGCCCGGCCAATTCGGAGAAGGGCCGGGTGGTGGCCCTGCGCGTGCCGGGCGGCGCCGAGATGAGCCGCAGCGAGATCGATGCCTACACCCAGTTCGTCGCCATCTACGGCGCGCGCGGCCTGGCGTACATCAAGGTCAACGACGCGGCCAAGGGCCGCGAGGGGCTGCAGTCGCGCATCGTCAAGAACCTGCATGACCGGGCGCTCGACGAGATCATCACCCGCACTGGCGCGGTCAACGGCGACCTCATCTTCTTCGGCGCCGACCTGGCCAAGGTCGTCAACGATGCGATGGGGGCTTTGCGCAGCAAAATCGGCCATTCGGAGTTCGGCCGCCAGCACGGGCTGCTCGAGAGCGAATGGCGGCCGCTGTGGGTGGTCGACTTCCCGATGTTCGAGTTCGACGAGGAGAACGAGCGCTGGTCGGCGCTGCATCATCCGTTCACCGCCCCGAAGGACGGCCACGAGGACATGCTGGAGAGCAACCCCGGCGCCTGCCTCGCCAAGGCCTATGACCTGGTGCTCAACGG
>JAEZQX010000247.1 GCA_023441105.1 Pseudomonadota bacterium
GTGCCGGTGTCGATCGTCGGCACCTTCGCGGTGATGCAGCTGTTCGGCTTCTCGATCAACGCGCTGAGCCTGTTCGGGCTGGTGCTTGCGGTCGGCATCGTCGTCGATGACGCGATCGTGGTGGTCGAGAACGTCGAGCGCAACATCGAGGCAGGGCTGAAGCCGCGCGAGGCGAGCTACCAGGCGATGCGCGAAGTCGCCGGGCCGATCATCGCCATCGCGCTGGTGCTGGTGGCGGTGTTCGTGCCGCTCGCCTTCATCAGCGGCCTGAGCGGCCAGTTCTACCGCCAGTTCGCGCTGACCATCGCCATCTCCACCGTCATCTCCGCCATCAACTCGCTGACGTTGTCGCCGGCGCTGGCGGCGCTGCTGCTGCGCGGCCACGGCCAGCCGCGGGACCGGCTGACCCGCGTCATGGACGCCTCGCTTGGCTGGCTGTTCCGCCGTTTCAACCGCGTGTTCGGCCGCGGCATCGCGGCCTACAGCACCGCGGTGTCGGGCGTGATCGCGCGCAAGGCGACGATGATGGCGGTCTACCTGGTGCTGGTCGGGCTGACGGTGGTGGTGTTCAAGGCGGTGCCGGGCGGGTTCGTGCCGGCACAGGACAAGCAGTACCTGATCGGCTTCGCGCAGCTGCCCGACGGGGCCACGCTCGATCGCACCGAGGACGTCATCCGCCGGATGGGCGACATCGTGCTCGCGCAGCCCGGCGTCGAGAACGCGGTCGCCTTCCCGGGCCTGTCGATCAACGGCTTCACCAACAGCTCGAGCGCCGGCATCGTGTTCGCCGTGCTCGAGCCGTTCGAGAAGCGCAAGTCGCCGGAGCTGTCGGGCCAAGCGATCGCCGGCCAGCTGAACGCCAGGTTCGCCGGCATCGAGGACGCCTTCATCGCCATCTTCCCGCCGCCGCCGGTGGCGGGACTCGGCACCACCGGCGGCTTCAAGCTGCAGCTGCAGGATCGCGCCTCGGTCGGCTACGCGGCGCTCGACGAAGCCACCAAGGCGTTCATGGCCAAAGCGGCGCAGGCGCCGGAGCTGGCCGGCCTGTTCACCAGCTACCGGGTGAACGTGCCGCAGCTGTATGCGGACATCGACCGGACCCGCGCCCGGCAGCTCGGCGTGCCGGTGTCGGCCATCTTCGAGACGATGCAGATCTACCTCGGCAGCCTCTACGTCAACGACTTCAACCGCTTCGGTCGCACCTACACCGTGCGGGTGCAGGCGGATGCCCGCTTCCGCGCGCGGGCGGAGGATGTCGGACAGCTCAAGGTGCGCTCGACGAAGGGCGAGATGGTGCCCCTGTCGGCGCTGATGCGGGTGGCGCCGAGCTTCGGGCCGGAAAGCGCGATGCGCTACAACGGCTTCCTCTCCGCCGACATCAGCGGCGGCCCGGCGCCGGGGTATTCGTCCGGACAGGCGCAGGATGCCGTGAAGCGGATCGCCGCGGAAACGCTGCCTGCCGGGATCGGCTTCGAATGGACCGAGCTCACCTACCAGGAGATACTCGCCGGCAACTCGGCCGTCTGGGTGTTCCCGCTGGCGGTGCTGCTGGTGTTCCTGGTGCTGGCTGCGCAATACGAAAGCCTGGCGCTGCCGCTGTCGATCATCCTGATCGTGCCGATGGGCCTGCTTGCCGCGATGACCGGCGTCTGGCTCTCGAGCGGCGACAACAACGTCTTCACCCAGATCGGGCTGATCGTGCTGGTGGGGCTCTCCGCCAAGAACTCGATCCTCATCGTAGAGTTCGCGCGCGAGCTGGAGCTCGCCGGCAAGTCGCCGGTGGCGGCGGCGATCGAAGCCAGCCGGCTGCGGCTGAGGCCGATCCTGATGACGTCGTTCGCCTTCATCATGGGCGTGCTGCCGCTGGTGTTGAGCACCGGTGCCGGCGCGGAGATGCGCCAGGCGATGGGCGTTGCGGTGTTCTTCGGCATGATCGGCGTCACCGCCTTCGGCCTGTTCCTGACGCCGGTGTTCTACGTGCTGCTGCGCAAGCTGACCGGCAACCGGCCGCTGCGCCGGCATGGCGAAGCGGTCATCGCGCCGCCACCTGCCGGGGAGCTTCCAGTGCCCGCAGCAACAGCTTCGTGAGCTCACCCATGGTGCCGAAGGACGCGCCGCGCGGCTCCATGCCGGCGGTGAGGCCGGCGTCGAGGAAGCGATCGGCGAGCGCCGGATCCGAGGTGATCAGGTGCACCGGCACGTCCCAGCGCGCATCGCGGCCGCTGACGCTGGCTGCGGGTTGATGGTCGCCGATCACGATCATCAGGTAGTCGCGCGATGACGGCTGCGCCAGGAAGCCCGCCAGCCAGTCGTACGAATACGCCAGCGTGTGCGCGTAGGCCGGCCCGAGGTTCAGCCAGTCCGGCGCCTGCGCCAGCGACTGCGCGACCGCGTCGGCGCTGAACGGCGCCGTCGCCGTCAGCTGCGCCCAGTCCGCCTGGTACGGCGGCACCGGTCCGAACGGCAGATGGCTGGTGATGGTGGGGAAGACCAGCAGCTGCGGCCTCGGGTCCTGGCCTTCGCGCCGCAACTGGGCGAAGCGCGCCATCGAGAACTGGTCCGGAATCCGCCAGTAGCCGAAGTCGGGACCGCGGTAGTCGATGCTGCGGCCGTCCAGTATCCGCTCGTAGCCGTAGAAGGAACCTTCCGGCCAGTCGGCACGGATGCCCGGCATGAGCGCGACCGTGCCGTAGCCGTGCGCGCGGAAGTGGCTCACCAGGGTGGGACGGCTGGTCGTGAGCAGCAGGTCGTAATCCTGCGCCTCGCTCACGTCGATGCCCGACAGCAGCGACGCATGGGCAAGCCATGAGCCGCCGCCGAAGGTCGGCGAGCGGACGAACCCCGAGACCACCCGCCGGCCGCGGGCGCCGGCGGCGTCCTCGAGCAGCCTGCGGTGCGGCTGCAGCTGGCGCGCATAGTCGGCGTTGTCGTAGGCGGCCGCGCCGTACGACTCCAGGAACACCAGAATGAGGTCGGCGCCGCGCAGCGCGGCGACGTTGCCGCCGAAGGTCGGGCTGGCCGGCAGGCTGCGCGCCAGCCGCTGCGGCGACAGCGCCGTCACCACGAACATGCCCTGGCGCAGCAGCGTGGCGGACACCGGTTGCACCACGTAGTCGCGCAGGTGGGTCTCGGCCGTGATCGGCAC
>JAEZQX010000248.1 GCA_023441105.1 Pseudomonadota bacterium
CGCCCGCGGCCCCCCGCGGGGCGCCAAGGGGGGTTCAAGCCAGCCTGCCGTGGCACTGCTTGTATTTCTTCCCTGACCCGCAAGGACACGGATCGTTGCGGCCGATCTTCTGGCCGAAACGTCGGAACGGCTGCTGGCCATCGTCCTGCTCGGCACCGACGGTTGCCTGCAGGCGCACCGCGACCGACTCCGAATCCTCCTCGCTGCTGCCGGCGCCGGCGGCATCGGCATGCATGTAACGGGCCCCGCCGTAAGCTGCCTCGGCCTTGTCCTCGACCTGTTCGGCAACCTGCTCCGCCTCGGCCGCGTTCTGGATCTGCACGTTCATCAGCACCCGGGTGACCTCGTTGCGGATCGTCTGCAGCATCAGCTCGAACAGCTCGAAGGCCTCGCGCTTGTATTCCTGCTTCGGGTTCTTCTGCGCGTAGCCGCGCAGGTGGATGCCCTGGCGGAGGTAGTCGAGGGCCGAAAGATGCTCACGCCAGTGCTGGTCGATCGACTGCAGGGTGATCGAGCGCTCGAAGTTGCCGAAGGCTTCCTTGCCCACCAGATCGACCTTGACCTGGTAGTGCGTGTCTGCCGCCGCCTGGATCTTCGCGAGGAGCTCCTCGTCGGTGATCTCGGGCTCGTCCTTGAGGACCTGCGCGAGCGGCACCTGCAGCTGCCAATCCGACTGCAGGGCACCCTCCAGGCCGGCGATGTCCCACTGCTCCTCGATGCTTTCGGGTGGCACATGTCGCCGGAACACATCCTCGAACATGCCTTGGCGCAGGCTGGTGACGAGCTCCGACACGTCCGGGGAGTCCAGCAGCTCGTTACGCTGGCCGTAGATGACCTTGCGCTGCTCGTTGGCGACGTCGTCGTATTCCAGCAGCTGCTTGCGGATATCGAAGTTGCGCGCCTCGACCTTGCGCTGCGCCGATTCGATCGAGCGGCTCACCAGCCCGGACTCAATCGCCTCGCCCTCGGGCAGCTTGAGGCGGTCCATGATCGCCTTGAGCCGGTCGCCGGCGAAGATCTTCAGCAGCGGGTCTTCCATCGACAGGTAGAAGCGCGACGAACCGGGATCGCCCTGCCGACCCGAGCGACCGCGCAACTGGTTGTCGATGCGTCGCGATTCATGGCGTTCGGTGCCGACGATGTGCAGGCCACCGGCTTCCAGCACCGCCTTGTGCAGGCCGTCCCATTCGGCGCGCAGGGTCTGCCCCATCTGGGCCTTCTGCTCGGCGCCGAGGTCCTCGCGGGCTTCCACCGCCTCGATCTGCCTTTCGATGCTGCCGCCGAGCACGATGTCGGTGCCGCGGCCGGCCATGTTGGTGGCGATGGTGATCTGCTTCGGCTTGCCCGCCTGCGCGACGATCTCCGCCTCGCGGGCATGCTGCTTCGCATTGAGCACGTTGTGCGGCAGCTTGTCCTGGTCGAGCAGGCCGGACAGCAGCTCCGAGTTCTCGATGGAGGTCGTGCCCACCAGCACCGGCTGGCCCCGCTCGTAGCAGTCGCGGATGTCCATCAGGATGGCGTTGTACTTTTCCCGCGCGGTGCGGAACACCTGGTCCTGCATGTCGTTGCGGATCATCGGGCGATGGGTCGGCACCACCACCGTCTCGAGCTTGTAGATCTCCTGGAACTCGTACGCCTCGGTGTCGGCCGTGCCGGTCATGCCGGCCAGCTTCTCGTACATGCGGAAGTAGTTCTGGAAGGTGATCGAGGCGAGCGTCTGGTTCTCCGCCTGGATCTTCACGCCCTCCTTCGCCTCGACCCCCTGGTGCAGGCCGTCCGACCAGCGCCGGCCGGCCATCAGGCGGCCGGTGAACTCGTCGACGATGATCACCTCGCCGTCCTGCACCACGTAATGCTGGTCGCGGTGATACAGCGTGTGCGCGCGCAGCGACACCATCAGGTGGTGCACCAGCGCGATGTTGGCGGGATCGTAGAGGCTGGCACCCTCGGGCAGCAGCCCCATGCGGCCGAGGATCTCCTCGGCATGCTCGTGGCCGGCTTCCGACAGGTGGACCTGGTGCGCCTTCTGGTCGACCCAGTAGTCGCCCGGCACATCCGGCGCATCCGACTTCGGCTCGCTCTCCATCGGCTGGAGCATCGGCGCGACCGCGTTCATCTTGACGTAGAGCTCCGCCTGGTCCTCGGCGGGCCCGCTGATGATCAGCGGCGTGCGCGCCTCGTCGATCAGGATGGAGTCCACCTCGTCGACGATGCCGTAGAACAGCTTGCGCTGCATGCGGGACTGCGCGTCGTACACCATGTTGTCGCGCAGATAATCGAAGCCGTACTCGTTGTTGGTGCCGTAGGTGATGTCCGACGCATAGGCGGCGCGCTTTTCATCCGGCGGCTGCTGCGACACGATCACGCCGACCGAGAGGCCGAGGAAGCGGTAGACCTTGCCCATCCAGGCGGCATCGCGGGTGGCGAGGTAGTCGTTGACCGTCACCACGTGGACCCCGCGCCCGGCGAGCGCGTTCAGGTAGACCGGCAACGTGGCGGTGAGCGTCTTGCCCTCGCCCGTGCGCATCTCCGCGATCTTGCCGTTGTGCAGCACCATGCCGCCGATCAGCTGCACGTCGAAGTGCCGCATGCCGAGGGCGCGCTTGGCCCCTTCGCGGCAAACGGCGAAGGCCTCCGGCAGCAGGTCGTCGAGGATCTGCGCGAGTTCCTTCCCGGCCGCCGTCCCGGTGGCGATCCGCTCCCGGAACTCGACCGTCTTGGCGCGCAGGCCGTCGTCGGAGAGCGCGGAAGTCTCGGTCTCGAGCGAGTTGACCTTCTCGACGGCTCTCCCGTACTCCTTCAGGAGTCGCTGGTTGCGACTGCCGAAGATGCTGGTCAGGACTTTCTGGAACATGTATGGATGGCCGAATGTGGGGTGGCTCGGGCGTGATGCGCGCCGGGAAAGCTGGAACTGCCCACTGCCGCCCCGGCCACGCTGCCGGAAAGCGCTGTTCCCGGCCTTTGCCCTCTAGGCAAACCAAACCGAAAATGGTATCACGCGACCCTTGCGAGCTCGCCGCGCCGGCCCTGGGTCACGCCCGCGGGGAGGGCCGGGCCGCGGCGGCCGGGAAGCGCCTGCCGGCTGGCGTAGACTGTCCGGATGAGCGGAAAATCCAGCGACGTGACGCGGTCAGGGCCTGGGGCGGATGCCGTGCGCCGGCGCAGCACGCAAGCGGCGGCGTCCCGCTCGTCCAGGTCGGCGGCGGCAGCGATCGGCGACGGCCCGTTCGGCAAGCGCCGGCGCGATCCGCTGCCAGCCTTGTCCTACCTGCAAGGCAGCGACCTCTGGACGACCTGGCAGCGGCTGTCGGCGCTGGAGAAGGACCTGCGCCAGATCCAGCCGCGACTCGCCTTGACGCCGCTCAAGCTCGCCAACCAGATCCTGGTGGTGACGGCCGGCTCGCCGGCGGTGGCGGCGCGCTTGCGCCAGTTCGAACCGAGTCTCGTCGAGGGATTGCGTGCCCGGGGCTGGCTGGTAGGTCGCATCCGCTTCCGGCCGATCGCGACCCACGACAGTCCGGCGCCGCCCAGGCCGCGCGAGAAGGAGCCGGTGAGCTCGAAGGTGATCAGCGAGCTGCAGTCGCTGGAGGACGATGACATGAACCCCGAACTGAGGGCGGCGCTGCGGTCGTTCGTGAGGCGACAGAAGTCGTATCACGGGTCGTCCTGATCGCGCGGGCGGTGGCGACGGGTGTCGAGGGCACAGGCCGACAGTGGTTCACGGG
>JAEZQX010000284.1 GCA_023441105.1 Pseudomonadota bacterium
GCGTGCTGGTCATCGGCGGCTGCGACAAGAACATGCCCGGCGGCATGATGGGCATCGCCCGCTGCAACGTGCCGGCCATCTACGTCTACGGCGGCACCATCAAGCCGGGCACCTGGAAGGGCAAGGACCTCAACATCGTCTCGGTGTTCGAGGCGGTGGGCGAGCACGCCCGCGGCCGGCTGTCGGACGAGGACTTCGAAGGCATCGAGAAGAACGCGATCCCCGGCACCGGCTCCTGCGGCGGCATGTACACCGCCAACACGATGTCGTCGTCCTTCGAAGCGCTCGGCATGAGCCTGCTCGGCTCGTCGACGATGGCCAACCCCGACCAGGAGAAGGTCGACTCGGCCGCCGAGTCGGCGCGCGTGCTGGTCGAGGCGGTGCGCAACAACCTGCGGCCGCGGGACATCATCACCCGCAAGTCGATCGAGAATGCTGTCGCGCTGATCATGGCCACCGGCGGCTCCACCAATGCGGTGCTGCACTACCTCGCGATCGCCCACGCCGCAGGCGTCGAATGGACCATCGACGATTTCGAGCGCATGCGCAAGCGCGTGCCCGTCATCTGCGACCTGAAGCCTTCCGGCACCTACTTGGCCACCGACCTGCATCGTGCCGGCGGCATCCCGCAGGTGCTGAAGATCCTGCTGCAGGCGGGCCTGCTGCACGGCGACTGCATCACCATCACCGGCAAGACGCTCGAGCAGGAGCTTGCGGCGGTGCCGGCAAAGGCGCCGGCCGGCCAGACGGTGATCCGCTCCGTCGAGGAGCCGATGTACAAGGAAGGCCACCTCGCGATCCTCAAGGGCAATCTCGCCCCCGAAGGCTGCGTCGCCAAGATCACCGGTCTCAAGAATCCGGCCATCACCGGCCCGGCGCGGGTGTTCGACGACGAGCAGTCGGCCTTGCAGGCGATCCTGGATGACCGCATCAAGCCGGGCGACGTGATGGTGCTGCGCTACCTGGGTCCGCGCGGGGCGCCCGGCATGCCGGAAATGCTCGCCCCCACCTCGGCCCTGATCGGCGCCGGCCTCGGCGAATCGGTCGGCCTGATCACCGACGGCCGCTTCTCCGGCGGCACCTGGGGCATGGTGGTCGGGCATGTGGCGCCCGAAGCCGCGCTCGGCGGTCCGCTCGCCCTGATCAACGAAGGCGACGTGGTGACCATCGATGCCCGTTCGCTGACGCTGCAGGTGAAGGTGGATGATGCCGAGCTGGCGCGCCGCAAGGCGGCCTGGAAACAGCCGGCGCCGCGCTACGTGCGCGGCGTGCTGAGCAAGTTCTATCGCCTCTCGAGCAGCGCCAGCAAGGGCGCGGTGCTCGACGCGGACTGAGGGAATCGGCGCGATCGGGCCGGCTCGATCTGGTCCGATCGGCCGGCCACGGATCAGCGGCGGCCGGGGACCTTGAAGGTCTGCGCGACGCGCTCGCGCGCCTGCTTTTCGAAGTCGGCCATCTCGACCTGGCGGCGGTCGCGGCCGAACAGCTTCTCGATGCCTTCGAACCATGCCAGGGCAACGGCCAAGGGCGAGAGCACCCACCACCATGACAGGTCGGTTGCCGGCCCCACCTCGAGCCACTTCATCACCACCAACGCCGTTCCAAGCCACACCAGGTACATTGCAAGCTCCCCTTTACACCAGGTCTGCGCGCACTGTAGGGACGGCCGCGCCGGCTGGCTAGCGGGGACCGGCAGGCGGCGCGGGTCAACCCGCGAACGGTCGCGTTCGTTATCCGCTTCGTTACAATGCAGCACCTCGCAGCGTCATGGAGTCCATCAGGTGATCGAGAAGCAAGCAGCATCGGTTGTGAAGTCCCGCGGTTCGCGGACCTGGAGCGCGTTGCTGGTTGCCGGTGTCGCTGCCGCAGCCCTCGCCCAGTCGGCTCCCGCCCGCGCGGATGCGGAACTGGCGCGCGCCAAGAACTGCATGGCCTGCCATGCGGTCGACAAGAAGCTGATCGGTCCTTCCTACAAGGACGTTGCCCTCAAGTACGCCAACGAGAAGAACGCCGTGCCCCTGCTGGCCAAGAAAGTCCGCGAAGGCGGCGTCGGCGTCTGGGGCCAGATTCCCATGCCGGCCAATCCACAGGTCTCGGCCGAGGAAGCCACCAAGCTGGTCAACTGGGTGCTCGGCCAGAAGTAACCAGCGGTCGGCGCCCCCGTCCGGCGCCGGCAACCGCGCGGGCGTCTCCGTCGTCCTTTCCACCCTGCTCCTGAGCAGCCTGGCGGCTCGCGGCTGAAGTCCGCCGTCCGGGTGCGTACCGGTGCGCCCGCGCACGGCCGCGCCGCCCGTCCGGCCGGGACGTCCAGCCATCCAGCGCCGCAGCAACCGGGGCCACGCAGCCGGTACATTGCGTCGCAAGGGCGCTACAAGCAGAACCGCCGGCAGGTCGAACCGCCTTGCCGGCATGACGAATCAGCGCCCGTTCGGCACCCTCCCGCGCCCGCCCGCCCGCGCGGCCGAATGAACGGTTTTCCTCCCTGGCTGGTTTGCCCCGGAAGATTCTTCCGGGGTTTTTTTTGCCCTCCTCGAGCCACCCGACACCGGGACAACCCACCCTGCAAAAGCCGCTTGCCGGCGACGATTGTCATTAGAATCGGTCGGCTTCATGCGGCAGCGGGCTTCGTGCCGGACAGCGGCACGGCCGTTGGTGGCGGCCTGCGGGTGGACGCCACGCAAGGCGACTTCGGCGAGGACTCTGGATGAATTGGGATATCCTGTTGCAGCAAGTCCTGAACGGCCTCGTGCTGGGCAGCGTCTATGCGCTGGTGGCACTTGGCTACACCATGGTCTACGGCATCCTGCAGCTGATCAACTTCGCGCACGGCGAAGTGCTGATGATCGGCGCGATGGTCGGCATGACGGTGGTGACGCAGGTCTTCGCCGGCTCGGCCCTGCCGGGATGGCTGCAACTGGTGGTCGCCTTGCTCTGTGCGGTACCGGTCTGCGTGATCGTGTCCCTGCTGATGGAGCGGCTGGCGTACCGGCCGCTGCGCAATGCGCCGCGGCTGTCGCCCCTGATCACCGCCATCGGCCTGTCGATCGTGCTGCAGACGCTGGCCATGATCATCTGGACGCCCAGCCCGCATGTGTTCCCCGACCTGCTGCCGATCGAGCCGGTCCACATCGGCGGGGCGATCCTCGGACCGAAGCAGATGCTGATCCTCGGGGTCGCCGCCGCGATGATGGCGGGACTGGTGCTGCTGGTGAACAAGACCAAGCTGGGACGGGCGATGCGCGCGACGGCGGAGAATCCGCGCATCGCCGGCCTGATGGGCGTCAACGCCAACTTCGTCATCGCCGCCACCTTCGCCATCGGCGCCGCGCTGGCGGCGGTGGCAGGCATCCTGGTCGCCCTCAACTACAACATCACCCACTTCTCCATGGGCTTCACCCCCGGCCTCAAGGCCTTCACCGCGGCGGTGCTCGGCGGCATCGGCAACATCACCGGCGCGATGGTGGGCGGTCTGCTCCTGGGCGTGATCGAGAGTCTCGGCGCCGGCTACATCGGCGACCTCACCAACGGCTTCCTCGGCAGCCACTACCAGGACATCTTCGCCTTCGCGGTCCTGATCATCGTGCTGCTGTTCCGGCCGTCGGGCATCATGGGCGAGCGTGTCGCCGAACGCGCCTGACCCGAGGATGACGCCGCCATGACCAGGCTGTTCCCGTCCCTCGCCAACAACCGCAGCGCGGCCATCGCCGCGATGATCGGCGTCGGCATCGTGCTGTTCCTGCTGCCGATCGTCGCCGGCCACTTCGGCAACTTCTGGGTCCGGGTGATGGCGATGGCCCTGCTCTACGTGATGCTGGCGCTCGGCCTGAACATCGTGGTCGGCTTCGCCGGCCTGCTCGATCTCGGCTATGTCGCCTTCTATGCGGTAGGCGCCTACACCTACGCCCTGCTCTGTTCGCCGCACCTCACCGACAACTTCGAGTGGCTGCAGGCGCTGTACCCGGACGGCCTGCACGTGCCGATCTGGCTGATCATTCCCATCGGTGCCGGCATCGCCGCCATCTTCGGCATCCTGCTCGGCGCGCCGGTGCTCAAGCTGCGCGGCGACTACCTGGCCATCGTCACGCTCGGCTTCGGCGAGATCGTGCGCATCTTCCTCAACAACCTCAATGCGCCGCTCAACTTCACCAACGGCCCCCAGGGCATCGGCACGATCGAGCCGGTGAACATCTTCGGCTTCAAGCTGTCGCAGCCGCTCGAAGTGTTCGGCTTCGAGTTCCAGTCGGTGATGCTGTACTACTACCTCTTCCTGCTGCTGGCGCTGGTGATCATCCTGGTCAGCGTGCGCCTCGAGGACTCGCGTATCGGACGCGCCTGGATGGCGATCCGCGAGGACGAGATCGCCGCCAAGGCCATGGGGGTGAACACCCGCAACATCAAGCTGCTGGCCTTCGCCATGGGTGCGTCGTTCGGCGGCGTCTCCGGGGCCATGTTCGCGGCCTTCCAGGGATTCATCTCGCCGGAGAGCTTCATCCTGATGGAATCCATCGTCATCGTGGCGATGGTGGTGCTGGGCGGCATGGGTCACATCCCGGGCGTGATCCTGGGCGCCATCCTGCTCTACGCCATTCCGGAGGCGCTGCGCATCTGGGCCAAGCCGGCGCAGGAGATGATCTTCGGCCACGAATTCATCGCGCCGGAGGCGCTGCGCATGCTGCTGTTCGGCTCGGCGATGGTGCTGATCATGCTGTACCGGCCGCACGGCTTGTGGCCGGTGCCGAAGCACGGCGTGAGGCCGGCGGGAGCCGTCGTGCCGCCGCCGGCCGGTCCCACGACCGCCACCTCCCCGCTGAGCGGCGCATGAGCCAGGCAAGCGGAAGCGTAGGTATCGGGGGTGTTGCAGGCCTTGGCCCGCAGTCGGCGCCGGCGGGCCTCGCCGCGGCCGCGCACGCGCCTCAGGAAGACCTCATCCTCTCGGTCAGGAACGTCAGCAAGCGCTTCGGCGGCCTGCAGGCGTTGTCCAACGTCGGCCTCGAAATCAGGCGCGGGCAGATCTACGGCCTGATCGGCCCCAACGGCGCCGGCAAGACCACCTTCTTCAACGTGATCACCGGGCTCTATACGCCCGACTCCGGCGACTTTTTGCTGGAAGGCAAGCCGTACGAGCCAAGCGCGGTGCACAAGGTGGCGGAGGCCGGCATCGCCCGCACCTTTCAGAACATCCGGCTGTTCGGCGACATGACGGCCATGGAGAACGTCATGGTCGGCCGCCACGTGCGCACCCGCTCGGGCGTGCTCGGCGCGGTGCTCAAGCTCAAGAGCGAACGCCAGGAGGAGGCGGCCATCCGGCATCGTGCCCTCGAGCTGCTGGAATACGTCGGCATCCGCCAGTTCGCCGACTACCAGGCCCGCACGCTGTCGTATGGCGACCAGCGGCGCCTCGAGATCGCGCGCGCGCTGGCCACGGATCCGAAGCTGCTCGCGCTCGACGAGCCGGCCGCCGGCATGAATGCCACCGAGAAGATCGCCCTGCGCGGACTGCTGTCGGCCATCGGCAAGGACGGCAAGACCATCCTGCTGATCGAGCACGACGTCAAGCTGGTGATGGGCCTTTGCGACCGCGTCACCGTGCTGGACTACGGCAAGCAGATCGCCGAGGGCCTGCCAGCGGACGTGCAGAGGAATCCCGCCGTCATCGAGGCCTATCTTGGAGGCGGCCATGGCTGAGCAGTCGCGGTCGGCGGCGCTGCAGCCGGCTCCTCTTCCGGTCGACGCAGCTGCCGCCGGCGGCCGAATGATGCTCGAGGTCCAGGGCCTCAAGGTCTCCTACGGCGGCATCCAGGCCGTCAAGGGCGTGGACCTCGAGGTGCGCCAAGGCGAGCTGGTGGCATTGATCGGCGCCAACGGCGCCGGCAAGACCACGACGCTGAAGGCGATCACCGCCGTCCTGCCGGCGCACGAGGGTTCGATCCGCTTCCTGGGCGAGCCGACGCGAGGCCTGGGTTCCTACCAGCTGGTCGAGAAAGGCCTCGCGATGGTGCCGGAAGGCCGCGGCGTCTTCGCGCGCATGACCATCGTCGAGAACCTGCAGATGGGGGCGTACTCGCGCAAGGATGGCGAGATCGGCCTCGACATCGAGAAGATGTTCGGCATCTTCCCGCGGTTGAAGGAACGGGCCAACCAGCTCGCCGGCACCATGTCGGGCGGCGAGCAGCAGATGCTGGCGATGGCCCGGGCATTGATGAGCCGGCCGCGGCTGCTGGTGCTGGATGAGCCGAGCATGGGCCTGTCGCCGATCATGGTCGAGAAGATCTTCGAGGTGATCCGCGACGTGGCGTCGCGCGGCGTGACGATGCTGCTGGTGGAGCAGAACGCCAAGCTGGCGCTGGAAGCGGCCGACCGCGGCTACGTGATGGAGTCGGGCCTGATCACCATGTCCGCCGGTGCCCGGAGCATGCTGCACGACCCGCGGGTGCGCGCCGCCTATCTCGGCGAGGAAGGCGCCCCCTGACGCACGGCTCGCCCGCGCTCGCCACCCCGGCGCCGCGGGCCGCGCCGGTTGGCCGGTGTCAGGGTCCTTCGACTGCGGCCGCCGCATCGGCGGCGGTGACGAAGGCGTCGGCGTAGAACTCGTCTGCCGGCAGGCCGCACCGGGAGATGAAGTCGTCGCGGCTCGAATCCACCACCACCGGCGCGCCACAGGCATAGACCTGCACGCCGCTCATGTCCGGCAGGTCCGCCATCGCGGCGTGGTGGACGAAGCCGGTGCGGCCGCGCCAGCCGTCCTCCGGCAGCGAATCGGACACCACCGGCACGTACCTGAAGTTCGGCATCTCGGCTGCCCAGCGCTCGCAAAGCTCGTTCATGTAGAGGTCGCGCGGCCGCCGTCCTCCCCAATAGAGCGTCATCGGTCGCTCGAAGCCCTTGGTCTCGATCAGTCCGCGCACGTGCTCGACGATCGCCTTGATCGGCGCGAAGCCGGTGCCGCTCGCGATCATCACGATCGGCTTGTCGCCGTCCTCGCGCAGGAAAAAGGTGCCGAGCGGCCCCTCCAGGCGCAGGATGTCGCGGACCTTGAGGGCCGGCTCGACAACGCCGAAGGCGCTGTCGGTGAACCTGCCGCCGGGCATGTGCCGCACGTGCAGTTCGAGCGCATCGGCGGCACCCGGGGCGGTGGCCATCGAATAGCTGCGCCGCGTGCCATCGCGCAGCAGCAGATCGATGTACTGGCCGGCGAGGTATTGCAGCCGCTCGCTGGCCGGCAATTGCAGCCGCAGCACAATCACGTCGGGCGCAACCTTGTCGATCACCGATACGCGGCACGGCATCTTGCGGATCGGGATCTCGCCGACCGCGGCCACCACCCGCGCCTCCACCGTGACGTCCGACGCCGCGCGCGCGCAGCACAGCAGCGCATAGCCGCGGGTGGCCTCCTCGGCGCTCAGCGCCGACGGCTGGTGCGGATCCTGGATGATCTCGCCGGCCACGATGCGCGCCTTGCACGAGCCGCAGGCGCCGTTCTTGCAGCCGTAAGGCAGGACCACGCCCTGACTGAGGGCGGCTTCTAGAATATGGGTTTCGCCGTCAACGGATACGGTCTTGCCACTGGGTGTGATGGATACGGTAAAGGTCATGCCGGCCAGGAAGCGGCGGATTCGCCCGATCGGGTTGCAACCTCCTCATTATCGCCCAGTCCCCCGGCTCTTCCGGCGCCGGCGCCTCCTGATCATCGGCTGCGGCGATGTCGGACGGCGCATTGCAGCGCTCTGCTGCCGCCACTGGCGGGTGTTCGGCATCGCCCGCGCGCCCGCGTCGCTGGCAGCCATCCGGGCAGCCGGCGCCGTGCCGCTGGCGGCCCAGGCAGGGCGCCGACGCTACCAGGACCTCGCCGGCTGGGTGATCCATAGCGCCCCGCCGCCGACGGCCGGCGGGCGCAATGGCGCCGTCGACCGCCTGACGCGCCAATGG
>JAEZQX010000295.1 GCA_023441105.1 Pseudomonadota bacterium
GCGCCGACACGCTGGCCGCGACGCGAACGCTGCCCTGCACCCCGGTGGCGAACTCGCTCAGCTCCACCGACATCCGCGCCATGATGCCCAGCACGTCCCGGGCCTGGCGCAGCAGCGTTTCCCCAGCGGCCGTCGGCAGGATGCCGCGCCGGCCGCGCACCAGCAAAGGCGCGCCGATGTCGCGCTCGATGGCCGCGATCCGCTTGCTGACCGCCGAGGCGACGATGGCCTCGCGGTCGGCCGCCTTGGCGATGCTGCGCTCCTCGCAGACCGCGACGAACAGCCGCAGGGTCACCGGGTCGAAGTCGCTCGGCATGATGGTCAGATTCTAGTCGTGCCATGCCGGTTCGGAACGCCGGGGCTTCCGCAATTGATCTTTCGCCACCGTGGGGTATGCCAGAATGATCGGCAGCGGGGCCGACCTCCGGCGCCAGCCGCGACGACCGCGCCGGCCCCCGGCGACCAGACGAGCAGGAGACCGCATGAGCGCCCTAGCCCCCGAAGCCTCCAAGCCCCCGCGCCACGCCCCCGTCCCCGCTGCGGCCGCCGCGGAAGCGATTGCCGGTACCGCCGTAACGCCGGAGGTGCCGCAGCCACTGCGCGGACTGCGCGTCGTCGAGTTCACCCACATGGTCATGGGACCGACCTGCGGGATGGTGCTTGCCGACATGGGCGCGGAGGTGATCAAGATCGAGCCGATCGACGGCGACCGCACGCGGCGGCTGCTGGGCGCCGGGGCCGGGTTCTTTCCGATGTTCAACCGGAACAAGAAGAGCATCGCGATCGACCTGCACAAGCCCGCGGGCGTCGAGGTCGCCCGCAAGCTCGCGGCCAGCGCCGATGTGGTGGCGGAGAATTTCAAGCCCGGAACGATGGTCAAGTACGGCCTCGACTATGCCGCGCTGTCGCAGGTCAACCCGCGGCTGATCTACGTCAGCCACAAGGGCTTCCTGCCGGGCCCGTACGACCATCGCACGGCACTCGACGAGGTGGTGCAGATGATGGGCGGCCTCGCCTACATGACCGGCAGGCCCGGCGACCCGCTGCGGGCCGGCACCAGCGTCAACGACATCATGGGTGGCATGTTCGGCGCCATCGGCGCGCTCGGGGCGCTGATCCAGCGCGGCATCACCGGCAGGGGCATGGAGGTCCAGTCGGCCCTCTACGAGAACAACGTCTTCCTGATGGGGCAGCACATGCTCCAGTACGCGATGACCGGCCGGCATCCGGCGCCGATGCCGGCGCGCGACAACCCCTGGGCGGTGTACGACGTCTTCACCGTCAAGGACGGCGAGCAGATCTTCCTCGCTGCCGTGAGCGACGCGCAATGGGCGACCTTCTGCGATGCGCTCGGCTTCGACGACTTGAAGGCCGACCCGGCGCTGGCGACCAACAACCTGCGCGTCGGCCAGCGGCCGCAGCTGCTGCAGACCCTGCGTGAACGGCTCGCCGAACGTCCGGCCGGGGAGCTCGCCGCGCTGTTCGAGCGCGTGGGCCTGCCGTTCGCGCCGATCCGCCGGCCCGAGGACCTGCTCGACGATCCTCATCTGCTGGCCACCGGCGGGCTTGCCGAGGTGCGACTGCCGGATGGCGAGAAGGCCGGCCAGCAGGTTCGTGCCACCTTGTTCCCGATCACCCTCGCCGGCAAGCGCCTGGGCGTGCGCCTGCATCCGCCCCGGCTGGGCGAGCACACCCGGGAGCTGCTGCTGGGGCTCGGCTACGAGTCCGGCCAGATCGATGAGCTGGTCGTCGGGTCGGCAATCGGCTGAACGCGTCGCATCCTCGCTTTCCGCAGCGGCATCTCGTCCGACAACAAGGGAGACATCATGGAACGTTCCGAACAACGCGCAGTGGATGCCGGCATGGCGGCCGGTCGATCGCAGCCGGGTACCCGCGCCTCGTCGTCGCCAGGCATCACGCCCCGGCGCCAGGCGCTGGCCGGGCTTGCCGGGGCCGCCGTCGGCGTCCTGGCGGCATCCTGGATGCGTCCCGCCCTCGCCCAGTCCGACAAGGTCGTCCGCTTCATCCTGCCGGTGGCCACCGGCTCCGGCGTCGACACCATCACCCGGTCCGCAAGCGGCGCGCTGGCCAAGGCGCTCGGCCACCCGGTCGTGGTCGAGAACCAGCCCGGAGCCGGCGGCATCCTCGGCACATCCGCCCTGGTGCGGTCGGCGCCGGACGGCGCGACGCTCGGGGTCGTCTCGAACAACCATGTGATCTATCCCAGCGTCTACAAGTCGCTGCCCTTCGATCCGATCGCGGACATCACGCCCATCGCCATCGTCGGCTCGACGCCGCTGGTGCTGGTGGTCAATCCACAGAAGATCGCCGCGCGCAATGCCCAGGACCTGATCAAGCTGATGAAGGCCGAGCCCGGCCGCTACAACTATGCGTCGTCGGGCAACGGCACCATCCTGCACCTGGCCGGCGCGATGTTCCTCGACGAGGCCAAGGTCCAGGCGCCGCACGTCCCGTACAAGGGGGTGGGCCCGATGGTCACCGACCTGGTCGGCGGCCACGTCGAGATGGGCGTGCTGGCGCTGCCGTCGATCCAGCAGCACCTCAAGAGCGGCGCCCTGCATGCCATCGGCGTCGGCGCGGCGCGACGGGTCCCGGCGGCACCGGACATCGCCACCATGGTCGAGCAGGGGCTGACCAACTACCTGGTGGAGGGCTGGTTCGCGGTCATCGGGCCGGCGAAGCTGCCCGCGGCGGAGGTGCAGCGGGTCAACGCGGCCTTGAAGACCGCGTTCGCCTCGCCCGAGGTCACCGAAGCGATGGCCAAGCAGGGCAACACCATCGAGGTCAGCACGCCGGAGCATGCCGCCGGCTACTTCAGGAGCGAGCTGCAGAAATACGCCGCCCTGGTCAAGAAGGCCGGCGTCGAGCCGCAATGACGTGGATCGGCTGCTGCGCTTTCGCCCCCGCATCCTGTACCTCTGCCGCGACCCGGCGCTGGTACGGGCGCAGTTGCAGGGGCGCGCGCTGGGTCGCGCGGAAGCGGGCGCGCTGCGCGACGACGTGTCCACCGACGAGATCTCGCCGCTGCCGGCGATGGTGCATTTCGACGCGACCCTCGGCCGCTATCCGTACACCGGCTTCAAGGCCGGCGGGCAGTTGCCGATCGGGCGCGACGAGGTCGCGCGCGGCGGCTTCGACATCGTCGTTGCCGGCCGTCGCTACGGCAAGGGCTCGTCGCGGGAGCACAGCGTCGTCGCGGAGATGGCGGCCGGCATCCGCCTGGTCGTGGCGGAAAGCTTCGAGCGCATCTATCGCCAGAATGCCGACAACCTCGGCCTGCTGACCGCGACCGATCCAGGGCTCGTCGACCGCATCGTCGCCGGCGAGGCGATCGCCCTCGAGGAGTTGCTGCAGGACCGCGATGCACTGGCGGCCGCGGTGCTGCGCCAGGGCGGCCTGCTGAAGTACGGGCGCGCGCATCTGCGGCCGCGGCCGGCGCGCGTCGATGCCGCCGAGCCGAGCGCCGCGCCGTTGACGTTGTTCGAGAAGATCGTCGCGCGTCACTGGCTCGGCAATCATACCGGCGGTCGCGCATCGCCGGACCAGCCCTGCCCGCAGCCGGGCGAGGGTGGCTTCGTGCGTCCCGACTACCGGTTCATCCACGAGTACTACACCGGCATGTGCGCGCACCTCCTCGAGCGCGAGTTCGGCGACGGCCTGGCGCTGGCCGAGCCGCAGAGCATCCTGGCCTTCGAGGACCACCTGTCGTACGTGCATCGCAGTCCGGTCCATGTCGGCAACGGCCTGGTCGGTAACGTGCGCGCGCTTTCCGAGTCGCATCGCGGCTTCGTCGAGCGGCACCGGCTCGTTTCGCACGGCTACCTGCAGCCGCAGCTGGCGGCCGGCGACCCCGGCAACACCGGCTCGCAGGGCATCTCGCATGCGATGATGGCCGAGCAGTACGCGCTGCCCGGGCAACTCATCGTGGGCACCGATTCGCACACGCCGCACAGCGGGGCGCTCGGTTGCGTCGCCTATGGCGTCGGCACCACCGACATGGCGAACGCCTTCGTCACCCACGCGGCGCGCCTGACGATGCCGGCGGTGACGCGCGTCGAATTCGACGGCGTGCTGCCGATGGGCGTGACGGCGAAGGACCTCGCGCTGCACCTGCTGGCGATGCCGGCGATCCGCGCCGGTGGCGGCGTCGGCAAGGTGTTCGAGTTCGGCGGTGCGGTGGTGCGGGCGCTCGCCATCGACGAGCGCGCCACCCTCACCAACATGACTGCCGAGCTCGGCGGATTCACCGGCCTGGTCGAGCCCGACGACGAGACGGTCCGCTACCTGAAGGAGCGCCGCGGCATCGACTTCGCGCTGCAGCCATGGATGCGGAGCGATGCCGCTGCCGCGTACGCATCGGTCCTGCGCATCGACTGCACCGGCTTGTCGCCGATGGTGGCGGCTCCCGGGGACCCCGGCAACGGCATGCCGCTGGGCACGCTCGACCACAAGGTCGCCATCGATATCGCCTACGGCGGATCCTGCACCGCCGGCAAGCGCGAGGACTTCGACCAGTACCACGCCGTGCTCGATTGGGCGGCGCGGCGCGGCCTGCGCGTTGCCGATGGCGTTGCGTTGTACCTGCAGTTCGGCACCGATGCGGTCCGGCAGTACTGCGTCGACCGCGGCTACCTGGCCGCCTTCGAAGCAGTCGGCGCCGAGATCCTGCACGCCGCCTGCGGCGCCTGCGCCAACTGCGGCCCGGGCGCCTCGACCTCGGCCGAACAGGTGACGGTCAGCGCCATCAACCGCAACTTCCCTGGTCGTTCCGGCCCCGGGCAGGTCTGGCTCGCGAGTCCGCCGACGGTCGCGGCTAGCGCGATCGCGGGGGAACTGGTTTCGTTTGCGGACCTTCAAAGCCTCGTCTCGCGCGGGGCGGTGTCGGTGGGTACCGACGGTACGGGCTGACAGTGGTTCACGGGTTGGCGC
>JAEZQX010000311.1 GCA_023441105.1 Pseudomonadota bacterium
GGGCCTTGTGTATACGAGACTGGCGGCCGCGGTCGCGCTCGCCGCTGCGGCAGCGGCAGGCGCGACCTTCATCATCCAGTCCCGATCAGCCATCTTGTTTCCCCTCATCAGGCCGGCAGCGGCTTGAACTGCCGCACATCCACCTTGGCCCTGGAAAGCTCGAACCAGGGATCCGGCTCCCCGTCGAGCGCGAACTGCAGGCGTTCCCACAGCGCGCGCCGGCCCTCGCCATCGTCGAGCACGCGCTTCTTCACGTGCTCGAGGCCGACCCGCGCGACATAGTGGGCGGTGCGCTCGAGATACCAGCCCTCCTCCCGGTAGAGCTGCAGGAACGCGCCGCTGTATTCCATCACCTCCGCCGGTGTCTTCACCTTGACCAGGAACTGCGCGACTTCGGTCTTGATCCCGCCGTTGCCGGCCACGTGGATCTCCCAGCCCGAATCCACGCCGATCACGCCGACGTCCTTGATGCCGGACTCGGCGCAGTTGCGCGGACAGCCGCTGACGGCGATCTTGACCTTGTGCGGCGCATACATGCGCCACAGCGCGCGCTCCAGATCCTGGCCCATGCGGGTGCTGTCCTGCGTGCCGAACCGGCACCAGTCGGAGCCGACGCAGGTCTTCACCGTGCGCAGCGCCTTGGCGTAGGCATGGCCGCTCGGCATGCCGATGTCGCGCCAGACGTCGACCAGGTCTTCCTTTCTCACGCCGAGCAAGTCGATGCGCTGGCCGCCGGTGACCTTCACCGTCGGGATCCGATACTTGTCGACGACATCGGCGATGCGGCGCAGCTCGGCGGCATTCGTCTCGCCGCCGAACATCCGCGGGATGACCGAATAGCTGCCGTCCTTCTGGATGTTGGCGTGGCTGCGCTCGTTGATGTAGCGGCTTTGCGGATCGTCCTGGGCTTCCTTCGGCCAGGTGCTCAGCAGGTAGTAGTTGATCGCCGGCCGGCAGGTGGCACAGCCATCGGGCGTGCGCCACCCCGCCACGCGGAAGACGTCCGGTATCGCCAGCAGGTGGCGCTCCCGGATCAGGTCGCGAAGCTCCTGGTGGCCGGCGTCGGTGCAGCCGCAGATCGCCTTCCGATCCGGCGTGGCGCTGTAGTCGCCGCCGGCGGTGGCCATCAGCAGCTGCTCGACCAGCCCGGTGCAGGAGCCGCAGCTGGCGCTGGCCTTGGTCTGCCGGCGGACGTCCTCGAGCGTGAACAGCCCCTGCGCCCGGATCGCCTGGCAGATCGTGCCCTTGGAGACGCCGTTGCAGCCGCAGACCTCGTCGGCATCCGCCATGGCCGCAGCGCGGTCCTGGCCTTGGTGGCCGGCGTCGCCGATGTTCGATTCGCCGAACATCAGCTTGTCGCGGATGGCGCCGATGGCCCGACCTTCGCGCAGCAGCTTGAAGTACCAGGCGCCGTCGACGGTATCGCCGTAGAGACAGGCGCCGACCAGCCGGTCGTCCCTGATCACCAGCTTCTTGTAGACGCCGGCGCAGGGATCGCTCATGACGATCTCCTCGCAGCCTTCCCCGCCGCCGAAGTCGCCGGCGGAGAACAGGTCGATACCGGTCACCTTGAGCTTGGTGCTCAGGCGCGACCCGGGGTAGAGGCCGATGCCGAACTCTGCCAGATGCGTCGCGCAGACACGCGCCTGCTCGAACAGCGGTGCCACGAGGCCGTAGGCGACGCCGCGATGGGCGGCGCACTCCCCGACCGCATAGATGCGCGCGTCGGTGACCGTCTGCAGCGTGTCGCTGACCACGATGCCGCGGTTGCAGTACAGCCCGATCCGTTCGGCCAGCGTCGTTTCCGGGCGTATGCCGGCCGCCACCACCACCAGCTGCGCCGGCAGCTCGCGGCCATCCGCAAGCCGCACCGCGCAGACCCGTGCATCGTCCGCGCCGGACGCCACGGCGCCGGTCTCGCCCAGCAGCTCGGTGGTGTTGGCGCCGAGCATGAAGCGCAGGCCGCGCTGCTCGAGCGACGACTGCAGCAGGCGGGCTGCGGTCTCGTCGAGCTGGCGCTCCATCAACCAGGGTGCGAGATGGACCACGGTGACCGCCATGCCTCGGCGCATCAGGCCATTGGCGGCTTCGAGCCCGAGAAGCCCGCCGCCGATCACCACCGCCTGCCGCTGCGAAGCGGCAGCGGCGATCATCGTCTCGGTGTCGTCGATGTCGCGATAGCCGACGACGCCGCGCAATCCGATTCCCGGAATGGGAGGCATGAAAGGGGTCGATCCGGTCGCGACGAGCAGCCGGTCATAGGAGGCCTCGGTGCCGTCATCGGCCTTGACGATGCGCCGACGGCGATCGACCTCGACCACCCGGCGGCCGGCATGCAGGCGGATGCCGTTGTCCCGGTACCAGGACAGCGGATTGAGCACGATCTGGTCGATCGTCTGCTCGCCGGCCAGCACCGGGCTCAGCAGGATCCGGTTGTAGTTCGGATGCGGCTCGGCGCCGAACACGGTGATCTCGTACAGGTCCGGCGCGATCTTCAGCAGTTCCTCGACGGCGCGCATGCCGGCCATGCCATTGCCCACCACCACCAGTTTCATCCTCTTCATTCCTGCTCCTTTCGCGGCGTACCGCCCGTGCCCAACTTGTCCCTTCGCTGACTTCAGCCCTGCCGGCCGCAATCCTCGAGGAATCCGATCACCGCCTCGCGCAGCTCGTAATACCTGGGATGCGCCAGCAGCGCCTCGCGGGTGCGCGGCCGCGGCAGGGGCACCTCCAGCACCTGGCCGATGCGCGCCCGCGGCCCGTTGCTCATCATCACCACCCGGTCGGCCAGCAGCAGCGCCTCGTCCACGTCGTGCGTGACCATGATCGCGGTCAGGCGGTTGCGCGCCCACACGTCCATCAGGACCGCCTGCAGCTCCCATCGCGTCAACGAATCGAGCATCCCGAACGGCTCGTCGAGCAGCAGCAGCTTCGGGTCGAGCGCGAAAGCGCGGGCGATTCCCACCCGCTGCCTCATGCCGCTGGAAAGCTCGTCGGCACGCTTGTGCATGCTGCCGCCCAGGCCGACCCGGCCGAGGTAATAGGCGACGACGTTCTCCCGCTCGGTCGGCGTCGCCTGCGGGAACACCCGCTGCACCCCGAGCATCACGTTCTGGTGCACCGTGAGCCACGGGACCAGGCTTGGCGACTGGAAGACCAGCCCGCGGTCCGGACCGGCGCCATCGATCTCGCGGCCGTCGAGCACGATGACGCCGTCGCTGATCCCGGTCAGCCCGGCGATCATCGACAAGATGGTCGACTTGCCGCAGCCGGAGTGGCCGATCACCGAGATGAACTCGCCGCGGGCGACCCTGAGGTCGAAGCCATCGACAACCGTCACCGGATTCCTGGCGCCGGCGTAGGTCTTCACCACCCGCGAGAATTCGACGAAGCGGTTGTCGCCGCTGCGCGCGGCCGGCGACGGCTCGCCGCCGCGCGAGCCGGCCAGGCGTGCCGCCGCAGCCCTGCTGCCCGCGTCGTCGTCGAGCGCCTGCAGTCGGGCAGCGTGGCGCAGCCGCATCAGGCTTGCGAGCGACGGGCGGCGCGTACCGGCGAGGTCGCGCGGCGTCAGCGCCGGCAGCGGGATGACATCGGCACCCTTGCCGGCATCGCGCCGCTGCGCAAGCCCGAGCAGGTGCCGGGTGATGTCGCGGCGCAGCTGCTGGAAACGCGGATCATGGTTCATCGCGCGGCGGTCACGCGGCCGCGCGATGTCGACCTCGAAGTCCGGGCCAAGGCGTGCCGCCGGCCCGATGTCGAGCGCGACGATGCGGTCGGCCATCATCAGCGCCTCGTCGACGTCGTTGGTGATCAGCAGGACTGTCTTGCGATCCTGCTCCCTGATCCTGACGATCTCGTCCTGGAGCGTCGCACGGGTAAGTGCGTCGAGCGCCGACAGCGGCTCGTCGAGCAACAGCACGTCCGGCTCGCCGGCGAGCGCGCGGGCAAGGCCGACGCGCTGGCGCATGCCGCCGGACAACTGTGCCGGCAGCTTGTCGATGGCGGCACTCAAGCCCACCATCTTCACGTAGTGCGCGACCCGGCCGGCGCGCGCCGCCGCCGACTCCGCGGCGAAGACCTTGTCGACGGCCAAGGCGACATTGCCGCGCACGGTCAGCCAGGGCATCAGGGAGTAGTTCTGGAAGACGATGCCGCGATCGGGTCCGGGACCGGCGATCGGATGCCCATCCTTCAGCACGTCGCCGCCGTCGGCGCGGATCAGCCCCGCGAGCAGGCCCACCAGCGTGGTCTTGCCGCTGCCGGAGAAGCCGACGATGGCGACGAACTCGCCGCGGCCGACGCGCAGGCTCACATCCTGCAGCACCGGCGGCTGGTTGGCGCCGTAGCCCTTGGTCACGCCGCGCAGCTCGAGCGCCGCCGGCTCGCCGACCGGGTGCGGCGCGAGCCGCGGCTGGGCTGCCGGATCGGTGGTGAACCCCGCATCGGCAGTTGCGGAGGCG
>JAEZQX010000355.1 GCA_023441105.1 Pseudomonadota bacterium
CTGGGCGCGAAGCGGGTGCGGACGGTCGATCGGGAAGGCGTACGGTCGGGGGTGCTGCTCAAGTGCTGCGCTCCAGGATGCTCACGTAGTTGGCGACGCCGGAGCCGCCCATGTTGAAGACGCCGGCAAGATTGACAGCGGGAACCTGCATCTCGCCGGCCTCGCCGGTGAGCTGCATGCAGGCGAGGACGTGCATCGACACGCCGGTGGCGCCGATCGGATGGCCCTTCGCCTTGAGGCCGCCCGAGACGTTGATCGGCAGCCGGCCATCCTTCTGCGCCACGCCCTCGCGCACCACCCGGTAACCCTCGCCCGGCGCCGCCAGGCCCATCGCCTCGTATTCGATCAACTCGGCAATGGTGAAGCAGTCGTGGGTTTCGACCAGGTCCAGGTCGTCGAGGCTGGTGCCCGCCTGCCGATGCGCCGCCTGCCAGGCGCGCGAGGCGCCTTCGAAGCGGATCGGATCGCGGCGGCTGAGTGGGAGGATGTCGTTGACATGGCTGCGGGCGCGAAAGCGGATCGAGCGGGCCAGGCCGCGCGCCGTGTCCTCGTCGGCCAGCACGATGGCAGCCGCGCCGTCCGATACCAGCGAGCAGTCGGTGCGCCGCAGCGGCTCGGCGACGTACGGGTTGCGCTCCGAGACGGCGTTGCAGAACTCGAAGCCGAGGTCCTTGCGCACCTGGGCGTAGGGATTGGCGACGCCGTTGCGATGGTTCTTGGCGGCGATCTGCGCCAGCTCCTCGCTGCGGTCGCCGTAGCGCTCGAAGTAGGCCCTGGTGATCCCGGCGAAGACGCCGGCAAAGCCACCCGGGCGGCCCGCCTCCTCCTTGCGATAGCTCGCGCCGAGCAGGATGTCGCCGATGACGTCGTTGGGCTGCGAACTCATCTTCTCGGCGCCGATCACCAGCGCGATCCGGCCGCGGCCGGCCGCGATGAAGTCGGCTGCCGCATAGATGGCCGCCGATCCGGTGGCGCAGGCGTTCTCGAGGCGGGTGGCGGGCGTGTGGGCGAGGCGCTCGTCGGCCAGCGCCACCAGGGCTGCGTGGAAGTCCTGCTTCACGAAGCCGTTGTTCACCACGCCGACGTAGATGCCGTCCACTGCCTCGCTGCCGACGCCGGCGTGGCGCAGGGCATCGAGCGAAACCCGTGCCATCAGGCTCTCGGTGTCGGGCTCGATCAGCTTGCCGAAAGGAATGTGGGACCAGCCGACGATTCGCGCCTTGGCCGACATCGCGCAACTCCTTGCCCAGGGGGCGGGACTCAGTCGGGGTAATGGTAGATCAGGCGCGCGGCTTGACCGAACGCTGCATTGGCCGGCGCGCGGCGGTTGCACCGGAGCGAGGACGGCGCCGGCAGAGGTGGTCGATGGATTCGGCGCCGGGGCGCCCCGGGGGACGGCAGCGGCAATCGGCACCGAGAGCCGACGGCGCGCCCTGCTCCCGGGTCCTAGACCGGGCCGACGGCGAAGCGCAGGTCCGTCAACGGCGGCGGCTCGGCGATCTCGCGCAGGACCTCGGCCATCTCCTCAATCTGCTTGTCGACCATCTGGCCGGCGGTGCATCCCCAGATCCGGTTCTCGGCCACGTTCAGCAGGCCGATCTGGCCCTGTACTTCCACGATCGGGCAGATGCCATGGCGCTCGCAAAGGAAGCGGTACTCGACGAGGAACGCCGCCTCCTCGGGCGTGAAGATTGACGGAATCATCGCCATCCACCTCCTTCATCGGGATCAGAGAACCGCTTGGGCATCGCGTCCACGAGCGCGTGCGCGGAGTGTCGATTCGACTTTACGCCCCGGTGCGCGGGCGGAGAAGCCGGTTCGACGGCGTGACACCGGCTTTTGCAGTTCCGTCGGGACGCAAGCCGGCGGCGCGGTGAACGACTTCAGCGGTCGCCGAGATGTGTTCACAGGGTGGCACATTGGCGGGCGACCGGTGCGGCGAGATCGGGCGGCCAACCGGCGCCGCCGGCGCGGAAGGAGCGATTTCGGGCCGCTGAAGATTTCGTTTAAACTGCCGGGTTCCGGCGCCAATGGCATCCGGGCGGTTAGCTCAGCGGTAGAGCACTGCCTTCACACGGCAGGGGTCACTGGTTCGATCCCAGTACCGCCCACCAGCTAGATCCAGCGTCGGTGCGGCTTCCGGGGCAATGCTGCAAGCTTTCTGTACGGCAAACGTACGGAAATCGAGGCCACTACGGCAATCGCGTTACGCTCTCTCCTCCTGCGCGGCCCGGGTGGACTCGAAAGGCTGCGCTTGCAAGCCCAGCCGGGTCGCGGAGCGGCGTGCCAAGCGCCGCGATGTGGCCGAATCCCTGGTGGACCCAACGCACTCCTCACTGGAGTGGCGAACCGCACCATTGCGTCGTTGGCAGAACCGCTGTAACGACGACCTCGAACAGGCCCACCGGGCGCCGAGAGACAAGCGAGCCGCCTGCGTGGCGCGTACTACCTCCGTGATCTTTGGTAACCCGGTCGTTCCCGGCTGGCGGTATCTTGGGCGACTGGCTCAATCGGACTTGCCCACGATGCAATGGATCAGGAATGCGCTGCTGCTGGTTGCAGCGCTTGCGGTGGTTTCGTGCGCCTCGGTTCAAGGCAATGACGACCGTCAACGCGCCGAGGGTAGGGTCGTGGGAACGATCACCTACGAAAGTTCCTTGGGCGAGTACCGCCTTGGCGTCATCTCGAGCGAACTGCGCCCCAGGTTGATCCGCGTAGGAAACTCGCTGTGGCATCCGTTCGTGAAGATGTACGACGAGGATTTGAAGATGCGTGGCGAGCCATTCAGCATGGTGCTGCCCGCGGGAGACTACCGAATCGCATTTTGGGAGGTGGCACAGGGAGAGGCCCGCTCCACGTCCAGACAGCCCATCGAGATCCCTTTCCGCGTCGAAGAGGGCGCGGCGACCTACCTCGGCAACCTGCACTTTTCACCGCATTGGGAGGTTTCGTTGCGGGAGGAGGCGGCGCGCGATCTCCCCATCCTCCGGTCGCGCTTTCCCGAGCTTGCAGACGAGCCAATAATCGCCGCGATCGGGGCCCAGGCAGATCGACAACGCGTTGGCGGCGGCTATGCCTCGGTGCTCATGGGTCGCCCCTTTGATCCCGGTCATCCTTTCCGTCTTGGGCCCTTGCAGGTAAATGCCCCGCTCTCGGGGGGATGGGTCCGTCTTCGCTCTCGAGGTCCGACCATCGTATTCGCGCGCCGCGGGGAGGCTGAAGGTGAAAGCCAACTCGCCCAGGTAGCCATTCTTGACTGGCCAGCACACGGCGGTCGCGATGACTTCATCGCCGCCGTGCGGCGCCGGTTCGAAGCCGAAGCTCCTTCGGACAGGTTTCAGCCGATCGAGAGCAGCGTAGATTTCTCGGACCAGCGTGGCTATCCCTGCGTGAGGTACCGGAGCGCCTCGCAGGATACCCAGGCGCGCGTGTCCGCGACGGAGACCGGAAGACTGAGGCTGGACATTGTCTCGCTGGTCTGCATTGCCCCGGGCGCCGGTGGAAAAGCCTTCTCCGCCGCCTACTCGAGTAGAACGGTAGCTGGCGATCCTGACTTTGACGCTGCGGCGGACTCGTTCATCCAAGGCGTGCGTCCGGCCGGTAGCTAGTCATCTGCGTTCTGCAGGCCGTGGTACCCACCGCCAGAACACAGCCACGATGCCCAAAGGCTCCGACCATCGTCATCCCGATGGCCAGCGACGCCGCAGCCGCCACCGCCGACAGCAGCACCGGGCCACCGCTTGCACCGATGTCGGACAGCATCCGCCAGATGCCCAGGAACTCGGCGCGTCCGGCGCGGGTCGAGGCATCGGCCCCCAGGGTCATGACGATGCCCGAGCCGATGCCGCCGAGCCCAATTCATGTCGGACCGGAGCACGGTAGCCTTGCAGGGAAGTAGCACCCTGACAGATGCGCAGCGCCGCATCAGCACTGACCGAACAGACCATTGCAATGAATGGAACCAGCGAAGTCAGCCGTCAGCTTGACATGCTCTCCAAGAGCACCCGCCGGAACGGCAAGACCAAGAAGCCGAAGTCGGTGGGCTTTGGGACACCAGACTTCATCGAACCATGCCCTCAGCCTTCGCCCTCGCAAGACCGGCCTGCGTACGCTCAATCAGCATGGATCGCTCCATGTCAGCTACAGCAGCAGGTACCCGGCGGATCAGCTCGCCCGCCGTGCTCGGCAAGTCGTTCTTCCCCAGCTGCAGCACGACCAGCCCCGCGCGCCGGATCTCCATCGCCGCTGGCATCAGACCGACCACCAACCACCGGTGTCAAACCTCCGAGACCCTAGGGGCACGCTTGACCGTCGTGACAATGCCCGTCGGAATGCCTCCCTGCAGGACGGTTGCGATGTTACGCCAGACCGTTTCGATCCGCCGCACCACGTTCTCCCAGCCAACTCCCGCCATGTGCGGCGTGCACACGACCTGCTCGAGCTGCAGCAACTCGCTCGCGCTGCTCAACGGCTCTTTGGCGTAGACATCGAGGCCTGCCCCGGCGATGCGGCGCTCGCGAAGGCATTCGATCAGGGCACCCTCGTCGACGACTTCGCCGCGACCGACGTTGACGAGGATCCCGGTCCGCTTCATCAGCGCGAGCTGTGCCTTTCCGATCATCCTGTCCGACTCCGGATTCAGGGGCAGGCTCAACGAAACGATGTCGGCCGTCGACATCAGTTCGTCCAGCGTGACGGCTCGAGCCGGCACGAGCTCGGACACGGTCAGCGGGATCTCGGCATTGTCGTAGTAGATGACCTGTGCGCCGAAGCCGTGATGCACGATCTTGCCGATCCAGCGACCGATGTTCCCCAAGCCAACGATGCCGACCGTCTTGTTGTAGAGCTCCGAATAGGACATCTCGTCCAGATCCGGACGCCACTTGCCCTCGCGCATGAGCTGGATTGAGGCCGGTATCCGCCGCAGAGTCGTAAGCATCAAGGTCACGGCATGCTCGGCCACGGATATCGAGTGAGCCTTCATCTGCGCCACCGGAATGCCCAGGTCGTTCAGCACCCTGGGCGGAAGCTGCCCGAAGCCGGAGCTCATGTACTGGATGAACCTGGCCCGCTTGGCGGCCCTGACCACTTCTTCGGCGACGTCGACCCCCATGATGAGGAAGTCGGCATCCGCTGCCTCGCGACAGATTTCCGATACCGCTGCTTCAGCGGGCACGACCTTGACGTCGAACCCATCGGGCGCCGACTGGACAAGGCGATCGATGTAGTCTTTCAGCGGATTGATGAAAAGTACCTTGTATCTCATGAACGCGCCTCATTCCTGATGAGTTGTCTCGCGAAGAAGGGATGCGGACCGCAGGACGCCCAATGGGCATCCACAGGTGTCCGGCTCATGCGGGCAGCGCCCGAATAACCGCATCGACCACCTCTCTCGTGCCCGCCGTTCCGCCGAGGTCACGGGCCCGCGGACCTTTGGACAACGCCGTCTCGACAGCGCTCTGGATCGCCTGTCCGGCCCTGCTGCAGTGTTTGTCTGCGCGACGCTCACCCAGCCATTCCAGCATCATGGCAGCCGACAGGATCATGGCCGTCGGATTGGCGATCCCCTTGCCGGCGATGTCCGGCGCGCTCCCATGCGAGGGCTGGAACACGCCTTGGCTCAGGCTGACGTCTGCAGACGGGGCAACGCCCAGACCGCCGACGAGCCCGGCGGCGATCTCGGAAACGATGTCGCCGAAAATGTTCTCCGAGACGACCACATCGTATCGCTCAGGGTCGGTCACCATGTACATCGATCCCGCATCGATGTAGTACTTCGCGCTGCCGACGTCGCTGTTCTTCGCGGCGACCTCGTCGAACACCTTCTCCATCAGCACGTTGCTTCGCAGCGCGTTGGACTTGTGGAGCAACGTCACATGACCCGGCGTGCCGCGCTTGCGCCGTGCCCGGGCCTGGGCGAATGCGACATCGAAGAGCTTCTCGCAAGTGGCGCGGGTGATGGTCATCCGGTCGCTTGCAGTCTCATCGCTCGGCTCGTGCTTGTCCGCGAGACCCGCGAACATGCCTTCCGACGTCTCGCGAATGACCAGCATGTCGATCTTCTTCGACTTGACCGGGCTCTCGACCCCGGGGAAAAGGCGGCAAGGCCGGAGGCTCGCGAAGAGCTTGTAGTGGGCCCGCATTTCCACCTGGGCGCCCAGTTCGAGCCCGTCTGGTCCGCGAACGTCGGGCAGCCCCATTGCGCCGAAGAGGACGGCGTCCGCCTTGGCAATCTCGTCCATGTCGGCAGCGCTGATCTTTCGGCCGGTGCGGCGATACAGGTCTGCGCTGAAGTCGTAGAACGTGTAATTCAGCTGCACGCCGTAGCGGGTTTGGCACTCCTTCAGCACGGCGATGGCGGCGTCGATGACTTCGGGCCCGATTCCGTCACCGGGCATCACGGCGATCTCGTATGAGCTCATGGTTTGCTACCTGTTGGAAGGGTCGTAGGGGAAATAAGGCGTCTAGGCCTCGGCGGGTTCGAGCAAACGTCTCGGCCGGCGCAAGCGGCCTCAGGCGCGGGCCGGCAGGACCGTGGCCTGCGACTCGCCCAGACCGATACGGCGGAAGCCGTCACGCTCGCAGAATCCCTTCAGGATCACCGTATCGCCATCCTGCAGGAACGTCCGAGTCTCGCCGTTCGACAGCCGCAGCGGCCGCTTGCCACCCTCGGTCAGCTCGAGCAGCGACCCGGCCTCTTCCGGCGCCGGGCCGGACAGCGTCCCGGTGCCGAACAGGTCGCCCTCGCGCAAGTTGCAGCCGTTGACGGTGTGGTGCGCGACAAGCTGGGCGACTGTCCAGTAGGCATCGGCATAATTCGACCGGCTGATCCGGTCGCCGGCGTGGCCGGCGTCGCGCATCCGCTGCGTCTGCAGCCAGACCTCGAGCTCGATCGAGATCGCCCCGCGCTCCCGGTTCGCCGCCGAATCCAGGTACGCGAGCGGCGCCGGATCGCCGTCAGGGCGGCGGCTGGGCACGCGAAACGGCGCCAGGGCATCCAGCGTGACCATCCACGGGGAAAGGGTCGACGCGAAGTTCTTCGACAGGAACGGCCCCAGCGGCTGGTACTCCCAGGCCTGGATGTCGCGGGCCGTCCAGTCGTTGAAGAGCCCGATGCCGAACACGTGCTCCTCGGCGTCAGCCATCGAGATCGGCATGCCGAGCGCGTTCGGCCGCGCCACGAACACGCCGAGCTCCAGTTCGAAGTCGAGTCGCTGGCTGGGGCCGCAGGTCGGTGTCGAGGCCCCGGCCGGCAGGATCTGGCCGCATGGCCTGTGGAAGACCTGCCCAGTCCGCGGAGCACTGACTGCGATGGACGATACGCGCCCGTGATAGCCGATCGGAACCCACTTGTAGTTCGGCAGCAGCGGATTGTCCGGACGGAATTGCTTACCCACGGCCGTGGCGTGATGGATGCTGGTGTAGAAATCGGTGTAGTCGCCGATCTCGCAAGGCAAGGTCATCTCGACCTCCGTTTGGGGCACCAGCCCCTCGCGAAACTGCGCCTCGCGGACGCTGCCGTGGCGCAGCCCCTCGGATATCGCTGCGCGGGGGGGCCCGCCCCGCGCACGGGCCGGGGGCG
>JAEZQX010000357.1 GCA_023441105.1 Pseudomonadota bacterium
GCCCAGCAGGCGGCGGGCGATGCCGGCGGCACCGGCGCGGCGTAGCCGGAAGGCCAGCGCCCGGAGGTGGAACTGGGCCGTGGGGTAGGCGTACATGTCCCACAGCAGCACGCCGTGCAGCCGCGAATCGGCGAGGGCGCTGCGCAACGCCACTTCGGCGCCGGAGCAGAGCCCGACCATGAAGAAGGCGTCGCTGCCGAGATGCTGTGCCGCCCAGTCCATGACCGCGACGGTATCCGCAGTCCACTGCTCGAGCTGCGGCCGGGTGCCCGGCGCGCGGCGGCTGTCGCCGAGACCGCTGAGGTCGAAGCGGATCGACGCGACGCCTCGCGTCGCCAGCCAGCGGGCGATGCGCACGTTGATCCGGTGCGGCCCGACGCGGGAGATGACGCCGGAGTTGGTCAGCAGCGCCGTCGGTGCGCCACGGACCACGGCTGCGCCCTGCGGCAGCGTCAGCGTCGCCACCAGCCGACCTCCCGGCCCGAGGGTCAGGGTCTGTTCCCGGGTCACGACTGGTAGGTTCCGTTCAGCGCCGGCAGGACCTCCGGCGGCACGAGGGCAGTGCCCATCGCCTGGCTCAGCATCCATTGCGTCCGCTCGGCAAGAGGCCTCACGGTCACCGCGCTGCCGCCGCCCAGCTCGCGCAGGCGCGGCTCGTCCTCGGCGTGGAGACCGCAGCTGATCCCGGTCCCGCGCCGCAGCGCCGCGGCCAGCGGCAGCTTGCGCCATTCCTGCAGGTCGCGGGTCAGCGCTTCGCCGTAGTGGAAGCCGAGCACGTCACCGGGTAGCGCCGGCTCGACGACGCGGCCCTGCCGCAGCAGGCGCGTCCAAGGGAGGTGGTACTCCTCGGCGAGCTCGCGGCGATGCGCGTCGAGCAGCGCGGCCAGGTATCCGGGTCCGTCGAAGGCCGGCTCCCACAGCAGCAGATGGGCCGGCGGTGCCGGCACGCGGGCGGCCGCCCGCAGCGCCAGGTTGGCGGCCAGGCTCATCGCAAACCAGTGCACGGGACCGCCCGCCGCCTCGCTGCACAGCAACTCGTGCGCCGCCTCGATGTCCGCGATCCAACCGTCGAAGGACTGCTCGCCTTCCTCGCCCGGTGAATCGCCGGTGCCGTGATAGTCGAACACGAGCACCGGGGTCCCGTGCCGGGCGAGCCGCTCGGCGATCACCCGGTACATCGACGCCGCACGGGTCGCTTCCTGGCCGATCGGACGGCACAGCAGGAAGGCGGGCCGCGGGTCTGCCGCCGCCGCCGGCTTCACCAGCAACCCGACCATCTCCCGGCCGCCACGGCCGAAGCGGCGTACCTCCAGGCTCACCTGCGTCCCCCTGCCGACGAACTCCTCGATCGCTCCCATGCCGCACTCACGCGCGGACTGCGAGGCGCTTGAGCCTCTGGAACAGCCCGGGTGCGGCCGCCGGCATGCTGTCTTCCGGCACGGTCGGCTCCTCGGCCGCCACCGCGGTGGCGACCTCCTCCGCATCCAGCGCAGCCGCCAGTTGCTCGAGCGTCTCGAACACGTAGCGGCGTGGCGAGATGCGCCGGCCGTCCAGGCGCTGCTCGACGCGCTGCGCCACCTGCATCGCGCCGAGCGAGGTGCCGCCCAGCTCGAAGAAGTTGTCCTGCAGCCCGACGTCATCGATGCCCAGCACCTCCCGCCAGACCTGCGCCAGCACCTGCTCGGTCGGGCCCAGGGCGGGCGCGTCCGCGCTGGCGGCGCGGCGCGATACGGGCCGCGCTTCCTCCAGCGCAGCGGCGCCGGTCGTGCCCAGGTATTGCAGCCGGCCGTCGCTGCGCCAGCGCGCCAGGATGCCGCTGCGGTCGCTGGCTCCGGCGACCGTGATCGCGACTTCGCCGACGACGGTGGCCGGGACCGCGTCGCCATCGGTGTCGATTAGCGAGACCGCGCCATCGAGCAGCGGCCGACCGAACAGGCGGCAATCGCGGACGTCGCGCACCAGCGCAGCGGCGAGCGGCACGCCCAGCCGCGGCGGCCGGAAGACCGAGAGCAGGCTGCAACCCTCGCCGAGCAGGCGCGTGGCCAGTTCCGTGTCCAGTTCGGCCACGTCGATCGCCGCGACGAGCTCGAGCGGCCGGCCGCGCAGCGCCGCGAGAATGTTGCGCCAGACCGCGCCCCTGGCGTGCAGGAAGGCGATCTTCTCGGCGACGAGGAGCGTCGCGAGACGGTCCGCGTCCGCCGCGATGTCGCCGCGGCAGACGTCGACGCTGGCGCCGGTCGACAACGCGAAGGCGACGATGAACAGCCGCAGCGCCGGTTCCTGGCCGTCGAGGCACAGCGCGCGGTCGCCGGGCAGCAGCCGGATGGTCCCGCCGGTCGCGGCCACGATCTCGCCCAGGGTGCTGCGATCGATGGCCGGGCCGCGCACCGATCGCGGTTCGTCGGGCCATGCCGGCGCCGCGCCGGCCTGGACCCAGCACGGCGCCGTCGCCGCCCCGGCCATCGGTGCATGGTCGCTGAGGACCAGCGCCACGCCGTCGAGGTCCACGGCGACGCCGACCGGTGCCGCCACGACCCTCATCCCGCGATGCCACAGCGCGAGCGCTGCCGCGGCCTCGGACACCGGATCGTCGAGCTGCAGCAGCGCCTCGCCGTCCCCAGGCGCACCGGCGGCATTGAGCAGCGCGTCCACCTTGGCGACCCGGGCCTGCAGCGTCGCGCGGGTGACGAGCTCGCCGTCGACCCGCAGCGCCGCCTGCTCCGGTTCGCGGCGGGCGAAGTCGGCGATGACATCGAGCAGGTCGAGGCCGGCTGCCGGTCGGGTCGGCCGGCCCCACGCCGCCAGTTGCCGCAGGTCGGCCGGTGTGGCGGCAAGCAGCGCCCGCACCGGCTGCTCCGGCTGGGCGATGGTCGCATCGAGCAGCGCGAGGAAGCGCCTGCAGAGCGCTTCGGCCGTCGCGGGCAGGAACAGGTCCGCGTTGTACTGCAACCCGGCTTCGACGCCGGCCTGCGTCTCGACCATCCAGAGGTTCAGGTCCTCGCTGGCGCCCCGGTGAAGCAGCTGGATGCGGTCGTGCTCGAGGTTGCCCCAGCGGGTCTGGCGGGCGCGGGCATCCTGGTAGGAGAACATCGCCTGGTAGAGCGTCGTCGGCGCCCCGTTGCGACCGGCTTCGACCTCGGCCGCCAGCAGCTCGAACGGCGCGTCCTGGTTCGCGTAGCCAGCCGCCACCAGCCGGTGCACCGATGCGATCCACTGCAGGCAGGTGCTCGCCGGTTCCAGCGGCAGCCGGAGCGGCAGCATGTTGTTGAAGAAGCCCATGATGCCGTCCAGCTCGGGCGTGCCCCGGCCGCGGACCGGCATGCCGATGGACGGCGACGGCTCGCGCAGCCACTGCGACATCATGGCGGCGTAGACGGCGAGCATCACGATGCTGGTGGTCGTGCCGGCGCGCTTTGCCAGGGCACGCACCGGCTCGAGCTTGATCTCGTCGAGCCCGATCCAGCAGGTCTCTCCCCGGCCGCCGCCGGCCAGTTCACGCGGGAAGTCGGTCTGCGCCGGCAGCAACTCGGCACCCCGCTCGAACTGCTTCTTCCACTGCGCGACCTGCTCGCGAAGCTCCTCGCCCTGCAGCCAGTCGGCGTGCCATTCGGCATAGTCGCCATAGGTCAGGGGCAGCGGCGCCAGGTCCGGCTCGCGGCCGTGGCGCAGCGCCTCGTAGAGGGCGGACATCTCGGCGTAGAGGATGTCGAAGGACCAGCCGTCCCAGACGATATGGTGAGCCATGAAGAACAGCGCGTGCTCGTCGTCGGCGAGCTTGAAGAGCCGGACCTTGAACAGCGGTGCCTGATCGAGCTCGAAGGTCTCGTCCGCGAGCGTCCGCAGCATCGCGGCCAGCTGCGTCTCGCGCTCGACCGGCGCCAGCCGGCTCAGGTCGACGACCGGCAGCATGGTGGCCACGACTTCGGGCTCCACGCGCTGGACGAACTTGCCGGCGGCGTCGCGCACGATCGCGGTCCGCAGGCCGGGCTGGCGCTGCACCATCAGCGCGAAGGCACGGTCGAAGGCGGCAACGTCCATCGGCCCCTTGAACCGGTGGGCCGACGGGGCGTTATAGACCACGCGGCCGGGATGCATCTCCTCCACGAAGCGCATCCGCTCCTGCATCAGCGTCAGCGGCGCCGCGCGCTGCTGGGTTCGATGGACGATCGGCGATCGAGCCGGCGCCTTCGCCTCGCTGCGCAGCGCATCGATCGCCGCGGCGAGGGCGGCCACGACCGGTGCCTCGAACAGGGTACGCAGCCTGATCTGCTGGCCGATCTGCCGGCCGAGCAAGGCGGCCAGCTTGGCTGCAAGAAGCGAGTGTCCGCCCAGCTCGAAGAAGTGATCGTCCGGTCCGACGGCAGCCAGTCCGAGTACCTGGGCCATCGCCTCCGCGACCAGCCGCTCGGTCGGCGTCCGCGGGGCGGCTGCCGCGCGGGCCGGCGCGCGTGCCTCGACCGCAGGCTGCGGCAGCGACTTGCGGTCGATCTTGCCGTTGGGCAGCAGCGGCATCGCGTCGAGGACGACGATCTGGGCCGGGATCATGTAGCCGGGCAGGGTCGACTTGAGACTCTCACGGAGCGATTCCGGCTCGATCCGGGCGTCGGGCCGCGCGACGACGTAGCCGACCAGCGCCGTGTCGCCGGGCGCCAGTTCGCGCGCGACGACCACCGACCGGCCGACGCCGGGCGCCTGCGCCAGCCTGGCCTCGATCTCGCCGAGTTCGATGCGATAGCCCCGGATCTTGACCTGGAAGTCGAGCCGACCGAGGTGCTCGAGCTCGCCGTCGTCGCGCCAGCGACCGAGGTCGCCGGTCCGATAGACGCGCGTGCCGAGCAAGGGCCCCGACGGCAGCGTCACGAAGCGCTCGGCCGTCAGATCGGGACGCTCGAAGTAGCCGTCGGCAAGACCCGTCCCGCCGATGCAGATCTCGCCCTCGACGCCGACCGCGCAGGGGGCGAGCGCGTCGTCCAGCACCCAGACCTGGGTGTTCGCGATCGGATGCCCGATGGTGATCCGTCGCGTCGGGTCGTCGATCCGGACCAGGGTCGACCAGACGGTGGTCTCGGTCGGGCCATAGAGGTTCCACAGCTCGATCGACTGGGCGCGCAACGCGGCGGCCAGCGCCGGCGGCAGCGCTTCGCCGCCGCACAGCGCGCGGAAGGCGGCCGGCGCCTGCCAGCCGGCGTCGAGCAGCAGGTGCCAGGTCGTCGGCGTCGCCTGCATCACGGTGATCCCATGCTCGGCGATCAGCGCCGCCAGCGCCTGGCCGTCCATCGCATCCTCGCGCCCGGCAAGCACGACGCTGGCGCCGCAGGTCAGCGGCAGCAGCAGTTCCAGCACGGCGATGTCGAAGCTCAGCGTCGTCACCGCGAGCAGCCGGTCGTCCGGCGCGAAGCCGGGCTCGCGCCGCATGCTCGCGAGGAAGTTGCAGACCGCGCGCTGAGGCAGCACCACGCCCTTTGGCCGGCCGGTCGAGCCCGAGGTGTAGATCACGTACGCGGTCGCCGCGCCGCCGCCGGCCGCCGCC
>JAEZQX010000370.1 GCA_023441105.1 Pseudomonadota bacterium
GCCTCCTGGCGCTCAAGTATTGTTGAAGGATCATTTGGGCTCGTCATCGCTACAACCATTCTAGCGAGTCAAATGATCGTCGCAACGCCGTCCAGCAGGCGTCATGACCTACCTGAGGTTGCTCGGCTGAAATACAAGATACCGGCTGAAGAGGCACCACGACCCAGATCCAAGTGTGCGGTGCCGGGACCTGACGGCGGCCGGCACGACGCACGAAGCATCGACTCTCTGAAACTGCATCTTAACTCTACAGCATGAAGCCGCGTGCGGTGAACGGTTGCCCCGCACGCCCAGGCAAGGCGGCCGGACCTGTCGTCGCAAGACCACGTGCATCATCGCATCGCCAACAGGCCGGCGCTGCATGCCAACCGCTCGATTAGGCATCAAGCGCCGACCGGCGGCAGTGATCAATCTCACTCGATTGCGGCGAGTTCCCGTGACGTTCGCCGAGCGCCGCCAACCGCCCCGGAAGATCCGGCCGCCGTGGCCTTCGAAGCACGGCGGGCGCTACCCAATGGACGGTCGGCAGACCGTCGTACGTTTGACGGCGGCCGCCCTGGCCGGCGGCAGGCCGGCGCGGCGACCCTCGGTCAGTGGCCCGGACGCCGGAGCCAGGCGCAGCGCAGGCGGCCGCCGCGAAGCGAGACAGCGGCTGGCGCGTGATGTGGCATCTCCACACCGCTTGCGCGTCGGTCGGATCGGCAGCCCCGACCGTCGCCCGACTTGCCATCGATCAATCGAACGGCACCAGTCAGCCCCCGGGCGATGCGCCACGACCCGCGCCGACGCTTTTGCGCCAACAGATTTGTTTCACGGCTGCCGCTGGCGCCGATGCCGGGCCCGTGTGACCGACGCGACTTGGCCGAGACCCGGGGAGACCCGAATTCCCGACCGTAACAAGATGTAAGTGCAACGCTTCTTTCCCTCTGAGGAGACATTTCCGGTTGCACACTTTTGCGTGGTCATCGCACGCCGGTCCGAGGGAGCTGGCGGGGGCGGCTTATCGCATCCCGCAACGCCATGCCAGCCCTGGTATACCCTGCAAAATGTGCATCACTGTGCGTCAATTGTGTCGTAAAATCTCGCAACCGCAGGCATCTTGCGCCGCTACTTGACTTGTATAACCGGGATGGAAAAGAATTCGCCACCCGGTCCAAGGGTGTTCATTGGCCCGCGACCCGCGACCGGTTCAATAAAAACGCAAGGCCTTTTACTGCAGGAAACATTTTGTATGGCAACGGGGACGGTCAAGTGGTTCAATGACGCCAAGGGATTTGGCTTCATCACACCGGACGAAGGCGGCGAGGATCTGTTCGCCCACTTCAGTTCGGTGCAGGCATCCGGGTTCAAATCTCTGAAAGAGGGCCAGAAGGTCGTATTCGACGTGGTGCAGGGCCCCAAGGGCAAGCAGGCTTCGAACATCCGCGACGCGGGCTGACCGCGCACGAGCGGTTTTGCCGGATTGGCCGGTCCTCGTCGCTGCGGGGACCGGCCAATTTCATTTCAGCCCGTCTCCGGGCAGGCCTCTCCCCATCCTGCCCATCGTTCCGGTTGACAGGCGCGCGGAGCCACTGGCCTAATCCTCCGCTACCCGACCAACCACTCGACCGACAGGCCGGTGACCCCGCATCATCCGGTCTCCGGCGCACCGCCCATCGCTACCGGATCCCACACCTCGCCGCCGCCGCGCATCGCGCTGCTGAGCAGCAGCCTCGACCTCGGTTTCCTGGTCCCCGCCCTGCTGCGGCATCGGCCGGACGCCGACATCCGCACCGCTGACCGGCTCGGCGCGCTGGAGGAGATCGACGCCGCGATCTGCTGGAATCCGCCGGCAGGCCTGCTGGCACGCATGCCGAACCTGAAGCTGATCCAGTCGATCGCTGCCGGAGTCGACCACATCCTCTCGGACCCCGACCTCCCGCCGACGGTCCCGGTCTGCCGCGTCGTCGATCCCGGGATGGCGGCCGGCATGTGCGCCTATGTCAATTGGGCGGTCATCCAGCAGCAACGGCACTTCGACCGCTACCTTGCCAGCGCGACGAAGCGCCAGTGGCAGGAGGAAGCGATCGTTTCGCCGAGCCGGCACCGCGTCGGCGTGGCCGGCTTCGGCTGGCTGGGGAGCGCCTGCGCCCGCTCGCTTGCCGCGGTCGGTTACCGCGTCCATGCCTGGCACCGCGGCGCCGGCCGGCCGGTCCCCCCGGGCGTGGCGGTATTCCACGGCCGGGAGCAACTCGACGACTTCCTCGCAAGTTGCGATACCTTGGTCTGCCTCCTGCCGCTGACGGAACAAACCCGTGGCTTCCTCGACGCCGACCTCTTCGCCCGCCTGCCCCGCGGCGCGCATGTGATCAACGTCGGCCGCGGCGACCATCTGGTCGAGGAAGACCTGCTGGCGGCAATCGCCAGCGGCCAGGTCGGCCATGCCACGCTGGACGCCTTCTCGACCGAGCCGCTGCCGCCGGACCATCCGTTCTGGGGCGAGCCGCGAATCACCGTCACGCCGCACATCGCCAGCCGCACCGACCTCGACGTCATCGCCCGCCAGGCGCTGGAGAACCTCGAGCAGTTGCGGCAGGGCCTGACGCCGGCGGCCAGCGTCGAGCCCAGCCGCGGCTACTGAACCGCGGCGCCTCCGGCCCCGCGCAGCGGCCGCGAACGCGTCAGCCGCGCCAGCACGAAGGTCAGCCCCAACGCCGGCAGCGCCGCGCCGAACTGGGGCGCGAAGTTGGCACAGAAATGATAGGTGGCGACACCAAGGATCCAGATCGCCACGGCGCCGGGATTGACGCGGCTTGCGCCGACCAGGGCGGCAACGTCGGAGCGTCCGCCGAGGCGCGCCAGGATCACGCCGTAGAGAGGCACGAATACCGAACTCAGCATCAGCATGAACGGCTCGAGGCTGTGCATCGGCAGGAACAGGGCCAACAGCGTGCACAGCGCCGCCAGCGTGATTCCCCAGCGTCGCACGCTCCAGCGTGGCCGCAGGCTGTGCCCCGCCACCGATCCGGAGTACAGGTCGCCGTAGGCGTTGTCGACCTCGTCGATGAGGATCAGTCCGAGCGCGATCAGCCCGCCCTGTGCCAGCAGCAGCGCCGCCACCAGATCCACCCCAGGCGTCGTCATCGCCACCAGCACGCCGAGCGAATAGCACCAGATGTTGGCGATGGCGTAGCCGAGCCACGTGCCGCGCAACGCGGCGGAGCCGTTGCGCCCATGACGTGAGAAGTCCGCAACCAGCGGCAGCCAGGAAACCGGCATGGCGATCACCAGATCGAGGGCGGTGAGCGTTCCCATGCTGCCATCGCCTTGCCGGTTCCACAGTTCGGTCCAGCCCAAAGTGGCGGCCTTCTCCAGGAACTGCCAGGTCAGCCAGAGCAGCGAGATGACCACCAGCGGCAGGCCGATGCGGCCGATGAAGCGCCGCACCAGCGTGACCATCGAGCCGGTCAGCAGCGCGATCAGCAGGCCGCCCCACAGGAACGTCGCCAGCACCGGCCAGGCGGACGATTCGAGGCCACCGGACTGGCGGGCGATGGCGACCGTGCCATCGCGCATGACCACCAGCTCGAAAGTCGTCCAGCCGACCAGCTGGACGATGTTGAGCAGCACCGGCAGGCGGGCGAAATGGCTGCCATAGGCAGCGTGCATCAGGCCGGCGCTCGACAGGCCGCTCTCGCAGCCGATGCGCGCCGTCCAGGCCAGCAGGCCGGAGCCGAGGATGGAGCCGACCACGATCATCAGCAGCGCCTGGCGCGGGCCGAGCGCCGGCACCAGGAAGGAGCCGACCTGCATCACCAGCAGCCCGACGCCCAGGCTGAGCCACAGCGCGGCATGATCGCGCCATTCGAACGGCCGGGCGGTCGCCGGCAGTGGAGCGAGCGCGGTGTTGCCGGAACCCGCGGCAATGGCCGCGGCAGGGCTGGAACCCGCGGCAGCGGCCGCGGCGGGGACGCCGGCGGCGCCGTTGGTGCCGCGGTGGTTGGTTGGAACATGAGCCATCAACTTTCCTTGAGTCAATGGCAGGTCGGCCTGGTCGGACGGGTCCGCCGGCGCGAGCACGCGGCGGACATCCGGAACACGCTTCCCTGCGCGAGGATTACCTCAATCAGGTTCGAAGGGACTTTCTCAGTCGCCCCGCTGCCGGGTCCGTCATCGACGTCCCCTGCAGCCAGGCAACACCCCTAGCTTTGCGATACGGCAATACAGCTTATCGCCGGCACGCGTATCGCGCCATGCCGGCAGGAGCGCATTCTAGCGGGCCTGCACGCGCCGATCAGCGCCCGAAGCGCTCGAAGGCCTGGTCGGCATAGCGCGCCAGCTCGATATCGCGCCCGGTCACCCCCTCGGCATCATGCGTGGTCAAGGTGATGTCCACCTTGTTGTAGACATTGGACCATTCGGGATGATGGTTGCGCTTCTCGGCCATCAGCGCCACCTGCGTCATGAACGCGAACGCCTGGGCGAAGTCGTCGAACGTGTACTGGCGCCTGATGGCATCGCGTCGGCTGTGGCGCTTCCAGGCCGGCAGCGATTGCAGCGCGACGTCGAGTTGTTCGACATTCAGTTTCTTCAGCATGATGCACCTCAGTCGGCACGCGCTCCGGAGGCCTTGACCGCCGCGCCCCAGTTGTCGATCTCGCTGGCGACGAAGGCGTCGAACCCGGCTGGCGTGCTGGGGGCCGGTTCGGAGCCCTTGCTGCTGATGATCCCGGCCATCTCCTTGTCTTCGAGCAGCGCGACCACCTCGCGGTTGAGCCGCTCGATGATCGCCGCCGGCGTGCCCGCCGGCGCCATCAGGCCGAGCCAGCCGACGGCCTCGAAGTCCGCGACTCCGGCGACCCCGCTCTCGCGGACCGTCGGCACATTCGGCAATTGCGGGGATCGCCGCGTCGACGTCACCGCCAGCGGCACCGCCCGGCCCGCCTCGATGTTGGGCAACGCCGCCGTCAGCGAGTCCACCATCAGGGGCACGTGATTGCCGAGGAAGTCCGCCTGCGCCGGGCCGCTGCCCTTGTACGGGATGTGGACGATGTCGGCACCGGCCTTGGCCTTGAGCATCTCCCCCGACAGATGCTGCGTGCCGCCCACGCCCGCGCTGGCGTAGTTCAACTCGCCGGGTCGAGCCTTGGCGCGCTTGACCAGCTCCGCGAGCGAATCGATGCCCGACTGCGGCGTGGCGAGGAAGATGAGCGGAACCTTGGCGATCAGCGAGATGCCGACCAGATCCTTGCGCGGGTCGTAGTTGATCCGGCTGTAGAGCGTCTGGTTGACCGCCATGGCGCTACCGGCCACCAGCAGCGTGTAGCCGTCGGGCTCCGCCCGCCCCCCCAGCTCGACGCCGATATTGCTGCCGGCGCCGGCCTTGTTCTCGACCACGATCGGCTGCCCGAGCCGAGGTCCCAGCCGCTCGGCGAGCGCCCGGGCAAAGATGTCGGTCGCCTGGCCCGGCGGAAACGGCACGATCATCCGCACCGGCCGCTCCGGCCAGGCGGCGGCCGCCGGCGTGGTGACCGCCCACGCCGCCCCGGCGAGCAGGCAGGTGCCTGCGAGTCGGGTGAATGTCCGTCTGCAGAGCCTCATCGACGCCTCCCACGGGTCAGGCCAGGAAGATGGTACGCCGCTCTCAGCAGGGGTTCGCGCCCGGAATCCACGCCCCCAGCCGGGGCAGCATCGCCCGATAGGGCCCGAGCAGCACCACTGCCATGACCAGCTTGATGCCGAGGTCGCCGATCGCGAGCAGCCACCAGTCGAGCGACGTGCCGGCAAAGGCGATCGAGAAGAAGACGATGGTGTCGATCAGCGATGCGACCGCCGACCCGAGCAGCGGCGCCTTCCACCAGCTATGCGCCCGCAACCGGTTGAAGACCCTGACATCGGCCAGCTGCGACACGAGGAAGGCGGTGCCGGATGCGAAGGCGATACGCCATGGTGCCACCGCGAGCGACACGACCACCGCCGTGCCGAAGCCGGCCCAGGCGACGCGACGCGCTGCGGCCGGGCCGACGGCGCGATTGGTCAGGTCATTGACCAGGAAGGCAACCGGATAGACGAACGCGCCCCAGGTGAGCCAGGGATTGATCGGGTACTGCACCAGCCAGTTCGAGGCGACGACGACCAGCACCATCGCCACGATGGCTCGCCACAAGGGGCGCCAGGACTGCAGGAGGGAGACCACCGGGGAAACGGCTCCCGGCACGATGGGATCGGACGACATGTTCAGCAGGCGCGGCCAACGGCCGGGTTCAGACAGGGCAAGAACGAGATTATCCCGCGTTCCGCGAGGCAGCCCCGACGGAAGCCAGCACTGCTGCCGGCACCTTCATGTCGCCATGGCAGTCGCAGGGTCCGCGCCAGCGGCGAGGGGGTAGCAAACGCAACCCGCGCCTTGTCACTCGGATTGCGAATCGTTATCATTCGTGCCGTCATTTTTGTTTGACAATGTGGACGGCCGGAGGAGCAAAAGTCATCGGCGCCCGCGCGGCTGCTCTTGCCGCCCTCCTCTCCTTTCCTTTGCCATCGGTTTCGCTCATCTCATGTTGCCGCCACCCAGCCGTTCCAGCCATCTGCTTGCGCCACGCCCGCGCGCGGCGACACTGGCGCTGCTGGCGCTGGTAGCGCTGCCGGTCGAGCCGGCCGCGGCGGCGGACGATCCGACCCTCGCGCCGGTGGTGGTCACCGCCACACGCTCGGAGAAGTCGGCCGACGACGCGCCGATCCGCACCGAAGTCGTCACCCGCCAGGAGATCGAACGCACGCATGCCCGCACCCTCAAGCAGGCGCTGGAGAACGTGCCCGGGCTGCAGTTGCGCGAGGTGCACGGCAAATCCGGCTACGAGGTATCGCTGCAAGGCCTGACTAGCGACCAGGTGCTGGTCCTCGTCGATGGCCTGCCGATCACGCCGAGCACCGGGTCGACGGTCGACCTCAGCCAATACCTCCTCAACGAGGTCGAGCAGATCGAGGTGGTCAAGGGAGCGACCTCGGCGCAGTACGGCAGCTCGGCGATGGGCGGCGTCATCAATGTCATCACCCGCCGCATCCGCCCCGGCATCAGCGGCACGGCGGCGGCGGACGTCGGCAGCCGCGGCAGCCAGAATCCGTCGGGGGATGCGATCGACGCCGCCAGTCGCCACGCGCGGTTCCGGCTCGATGGCGGCAGCGAGCGGTGGCGCATGCGGGTCAACGGCGACGTGCTGCGCGACGACGGCTTCGCCGTCGATCCGGACGCCTGGCCGCGCCAGGGAGATGCCGTCGATCGGGAGCAGTTCGGCGCGAGGCTGGAATGGCTTCCCGTCCGTTCCGGCCGCATGTGGGTCGACGCCAACGCCTATCGCGAGGAGGCGACCCAGCGCTACCGCTATTTCGCCCCGCCGAACTACATCCCGCAGCGCAAGACCGAGAACATCGATCGCGACCGGTTCGGCGCCGGCGGCAACTGGACCGGCGACAGCGGTCTGCGCACCGAGCTGAAGGCGGTGCACGAGACCTACGACAGCGAGAGCCGGTCTTTCTCGAACGAAGCCTTCGTCCTTGGCCGCCAGGCTGGCCAAGAGATGACCCATGTGACGGCGCAGGCCGACCTGCCGATGTGGTACCGCCAGCTCTGGCAGTTCGGCGTCGACTGGCACCGCGAGACGCTCGCGCAGTCCAACAACGGCGTTTCCGAGCTGGTGGGCAGCACCCGACGGAGCAGTGACGAGCTCTTCGTCCAGAACGACATCCTGTTCGACGAGACCTGGGAGCTGCTGCTGGGCGGTCGCTGGCAGAACGATTCGGACTTCGGCGCCCATGCGGTGCCGAAGGTGAGCCTGCGGGCCAACCTGCTGCAGACGCCAGTCTGGCGCGGCGCGCTGCGAGCCAGCTTCGGCAAGGGCTACCGGGTGCCAAACCTCAAGGAGCGCCACTTCCTGTTCGATCACAGCTCGCTGGGCTACATCGTGATCGGCAATCCGGCGCTGCGTCCGGAGCGCTCGGACAGCCTGCAGCTCGGCGGCAGCCTCGCCTATCGCGAGCGCCTCTCCATCGACCTCAACCTGTTCCACAACCGCATCGACGACCTGATCCAGGTGGACGAAGCCAACGCCACGATCACCAACGGCATCAACGCCTTCACCTACCGCAACATCGCCCGCGCCCGCACCCGCGGCGTGGAGAGTTCGCTGCGCTGGCAGGCCGGCGCGGCGCTCGACCTGACGGCCGGCTACACCTTCACGCAGACCCGCGACCTCGACACCGGGCTGGAGCTGACCCGCCGTCCCCGCCACATGGCCCGTCTCGGCCTCGACTGGCGCACGCTGCCGGACACGACGCTGTCCCTGCGCGGCCGCTACCAGAGCAGCGAGCTGGTCGACAGCAGCAGCGGCGGACGCTCGCCGGCGTGGGCAACGCTGGATCTCGCCGTCAACCACGAGCTCGGCGGCGGCACGACGCTCTACGGCGGCATCAACAACCTCTTCGACCGGCAGCGCGACTTCGGTGATGCCAACGACTTCGGTCCGCTGTCGGGCCGCTTCGTGTACCTCGGCGTGCGCTACGAGTTCGATCGATCACTCTAGCCAATGGAACTTCAAATGGAGAAAGCGATGAGCAGGACGAGGAACGTCACCGGCGCGGCCCTGGTGGCCCTGATGCTGTCGGGCTGCGGCGGCAGCAGCAGCGATGATGCGGCCGACCCGCCTGCCGGCGCGCCTGCGCCGGCACCGGCGCCGACCCGGTTCACCAAGGCGGCGAGCTGGACCTTCGCGCTTCCCGCGGCCGGCGGAACGCTGTGCTACGACTTCGACGCCGCCGCCGAAGTCGCCGGCTGCACCGGCAATGCCTGGGACCTGATGGTCAAGAGCGGCGGGCGCTCGGCAACGCTGTTCAGCAACAGCGGCGTCAGCGGCAGTGGCCAGGGAGGCGCCTTCGGCGGGCCCTTCGACCGCAGCTGGTCGACGCTCGCCAGCTGGAGCGACGCCACCGTCGATCCGGTCGACGGCGCGCTGCCTGCCGCGGTCTACTTCAAGGACGCGGCGTCGGGCGTCTTCACCGGCACCAACCCGATCGGCGTCGCCGCCTTCGAGTACGGCGTCGCCGGCGATCACCTCTTCTATCCGAACTATCGCGTCTTCCTGGTGACCACCGACAGCAGCGCCGCTGATCCAATCGGTACGTCGGCCGCGCCGGTGTTCGCGCTGCAGGTCACCGGCTACTACGGCGGCGCCGGCGGCGTCTCGTCCGGCCATCCGTCCTTCCGCTGGGTCGACCGCGCTGCGCCCGGCAGCGTGCGCGAAGCGACGGTCGATGCCAGCGCGTCGGGTGCCTGGGTCTACTTCGACCTCGTCACCGGCACCGAATCATCCGAGAACGGCACCTGGCATATCGCCTTCAGCCGCTACAACATCAAGCTGAACGGCGGCGACTCCGGGAACGGCAAGGTGGCCGGCTTCGTCGGCAGGACACCCGCCGGGTTCTACGACCCGAGCGGCGCGCTCGTGCCGTCCCGCTTCACCAGCGCAACGCCGGTGGAGACCCTCGCCGACCTGACGGCGGCGGACATGGCGGTGCCGGCCACGGCCGGCGGCTGGATCCGCGACAGCTTCGACTCCGCGCTCAACGCCGACTACCGCGGCACCTACCCGGATGCGCTCGACTACGGCTGGTACACCTACTTCCCGACGCCGGCGGCGGCGGCGGCGGCCGGCGTCAATCCGCCGGTTGCCCACATCCTGCGCGCCAACCCGGAAGGCGCCGCCCTGCTCAAGTCCGGTGAAGGCAACAGCTACGCGCGCTTCCACCTCACCGACATCCGCTATGCGGATCCGGCGCAGTCATCGAGCCGGCAGACCTGGACGATCGACTTCGACGTCCAGCCGGCACCCTGAACATGAACACGATCGAACGAGAACCGGACATGGAGGCACTGGAGCCTGCCGTTCTGCGGCAACGTCACGCGGCGCTCGTCGCCGCCGAACCGCGGCTGCGGATCCGCGAGCGGGCGCAGCGTCTCGGCGCCACCGAGGCGGAGCTCGTCGCCGCCGATTGCGGGCTGCAGTCGACCGAGCTGGCGGGCACGCCGCAGGAAATCTTCCGCACCCTCGGCAGCCTCGGACGGGTCATGGCCCTGTCGCGCAACGACTGGTGCGTGCACGAGCGCCATGGCCGCTACGAGGACATCCAGGCCGATGGCATGGTCGGCGTGGTGCTGGGCCCGGATATCGACCTGCGGATGTTCTTCGGCCACTGGAAGCACGCCTATGCGGTGTTGGAGAACGAGCGCCACAGCCTGCAGTTCTTCGATCGCGGGGGCGTGGCCGTGCACAAGATCTACCGCACCGGCGAGACCGACGTCGACGCGTGGCAGGCGCTGGTGCAGCGGTTCGCGGCAGCCGCGAAGTCGCCCGTGCTGCCGCAGAAGACCGGGGCGCTGGTCGAACAGGACGCGCCGGAGGATGCCGCCGCCTTGCGGCAACACTGGCTTGGCCTGCAGGACACGCACGACTTCCATCCGATGCTGCGCAAGTTCCAGGTGTCACGGCTCGGCGCCCTGCGGGCGGTGGGTGCGGACCTGGCGCAGGAAGTCGCCAACGACACCTGCGAGAACATGCTCGCCACCGCTGCCGACCGCGGCCTGTCGATCATGTGCTTCGTCGCCAACCGCGGCATGGTGCAGATCCACACCGGCCCGGTGAAGCGGCTGGCGCGCACCGGCAAGTGGTTCAACGTGCTCGATCCGCATTTCAACCTCCATCTCGACACGTCCGCGATCAGCAGCACCTGGATCGTCAACAAGCCGACCAGCGACGGCTGGGTGACCTCGATCGAAGCCTATGAGTCCGGCGGCACGCTGGTCGTGCAGTTCTTCGGCGCGCGCAAGCCGGGGCAACCGGAGCTGCCGGCATGGCGCGAGTTGCTGTTGGGCATGTGCCAGAGCCCGCTGGCGGCATGAACAGCCGGGTCGACCACCGCCCTGCGCGGCGCCGTCTGCTGCTGTGCCTGCCGGGGCTGGCCGCGGCGACCGGCATTCGGGCCGCGGCGCCGCGGCGGGTGGTGGGCCTGGGCGGCACCGTGACCGAGGTCGTCTTTTCCCTCGGCGCCGGCGCCCAG
>JAEZQX010000471.1 GCA_023441105.1 Pseudomonadota bacterium
GGCCCGCCGGGGGGGGGCCCGGGCGCCCCGCCTCGTGGTTTCCGATGATCCCACCGCGAGATCCGCATGACCGCCAGCGCGACACATGACGTGACCGACAAGATGACTTCGCCCGCCGAGGAATCCACCGGGCAGCCGATGCCATACGGCAGCGCCGCCGACCGCCGCTTCCGGGAGAGGGTGCGTCGCTTCGCCGTCCAGGACCGGCTCTTCGCCGGCGTGACGTTCACCTTCGCGGCGCTGGTCCTGTCGATCATGGCCGGGCTGCTGGTCTCGCTGCTGATCGAAGCCTGGCCGGCGCTGCGCGAGTACGGGATCGGCTTCCTGTTCGGGACCACCTGGAGTCCCGCCGACGACGTGTACGGCGCGGTGATCGCGATCTACGGCACGGTCGTCACCTCCGCCATCGCGCTGCTGATCGGGGTGCCGATCAGCTTCGGCATCGCGGTCTTCCTCACCGAGACCTGTCCGCTGCCGTTGCGTCGCCCGCTCGGCACCGCGATCGAGCTGCTGGCCGGCGTGCCTTCCATCATCTACGGCATCTGGGGCCTGTTCGTCTTCGCGCCGATCCTGCAGGAGTACGTGCAGCCCTGGCTGGCCGCCAGCGGCCTGCCGCTTTTCTCGGGTCCGCCGCTCGGGGTCGGCATCTTCACCGCCGGCGTCGTGCTGTCGCTCATGATCGTGCCCTTCATCGCTTCGGTGATGCGAGACGTCTTCGAGACGGTGCCGCCGGTGCTGAAGGAATCGGCCTACGGCATCGGCTGCACCACCTGGGAGGTGGTCCGCCACATCGTCGTGCCGTACACCCGCGTCGGCGTGATCGGCGGGATCATGCTGGGCCTGGGCCGGGCACTCGGCGAAACGATGGCGGTGACCTTCGTCATCGGCAACGCCAACCGCATCTCCGGCAGCCTCTTCGCGCCGGGCAACTCGATCGCCTCGACCCTCGCCAACGAATTCGCCGAGGCGGATCCGACGCTGCACATCCCGTCGCTCTACGCCCTCGGTCTGATCCTCTTCCTCATCACCTTCATCGTGCTCGCCTGCGCCAAGTGGCTGATCAACCGCAGCGCGCTCAAGGCCGGACGCTGACCGGGGACCGCCATGGAACAATCGATCTACCGCCGCCGCATCGTCACCAACCGCGTCGGCATGCTGTTGTCGACCATCGCGATGGCCGCCGGCCTGCTCGGCCTCACCTGGATCCTCTGGACGCTGTTCTACAACGGCCTGTCGGCCTTCAGCATCGACTTCTTCATCCGCTCCACGCCGGCGCCGGGTTCGGAAGGCGGCGGCCTGGCCAATGCGATCGTCGGCAGCCTGATGATGGTGGGCGCCTCGACGCTGGTGGCCACGCCCGTCGGGATCCTCGCCGGCATCTATCTCGCCGAATACGGCGCCACCTCGAAATTCGCCTCGGCCACCCGCTTCGTGGTCGACATCATGCTGTCCGCCCCGTCGATCGTCATCGGCCTGTTCGTGTACGCGGTGGCGGTGGCGACCGTGGGACATTTCTCCGGCTGGGCCGGCTCGATCGCGCTTGCCCTGATCGCCGTCCCGGTGGTCGTGCGCACCACCGAGAACATGCTCAACCTGGTGCCCGGCAGCTTGCGGGAGGCCGCCTTCGCCCTCGGCGCACCGCGCTGGCGCGTCAACCTGGCGGTGACGCTGCGGGCCGTCAAGGGCGGCGTGGTCACCGGCGTGCTGCTGGCGATCGCGCGGATGATCGGCGAGACCGCGCCGCTGCTGTTCACCGCCCTCAACAACCAGTTCTTCTCCGCCGACATGAGCCAGCCGATGGCCAACCTGCCGGTCGTGATCTAAAAATTCGCGATGAGCCCGAACGAGGACTGGCAGCAGCTCGCCTGGGGCGGCGCCGCCCTGATCGCCCTGGTGGTCCTCGGCATCAACATCGCGGCGCGGGTGCTGTTCCGCGACCCCCTGCGCAGCTGAGCGTATCCACCTGAACCGGAGAGCCCGCCCCATGCCCACCCTTCTCGACGCATCCCGCAGCCGACCGGCAGCCACGGCCGCGGCGCCCGCGGCCACCTCCCAGCCCCGCGCGGCATTCCAGTCGCAGGTCGAAGACCCGATCATGCAGATCCGCGACCTCGACTTCTACTACGGCAAGTTCAAGGGCCTGAAGAAGGTCAACCTCGACATCGCGCGCCGCAAGGTGACGGCGTTCATCGGGCCGTCGGGCTGCGGCAAGTCGACGCTGCTGCGCACCTTCAACCGGATGTTCGACCTCTATCCCGGACAGCGGGCGGAAGGCCAGATCCTGATCCGCGGCAAGAACGTGCTCGATGCCGACCAGGACGTCAACCTGCTGCGCGCCAAGATCGGCATGGTCTTCCAGAAGCCGACGCCGTTCCCGATGACGATCTTCGAGAACATCGCCTTCGGCGTGCGGCTCTACGAGTCGCTCGACGCGCGCGCCATGGAAGAGCGCGTGGAATGGGCGTTGCGCAAGGCGGCGCTGTGGGACGAGGTGAAGGAAAAGCTCGACCAGAGCGGCCTGAGCCTGTCCGGCGGCCAGCAGCAGCGGCTATGCATCGCCCGCATGGTGGCGGTCAAGCCGGAGGTCCTGCTGCTCGACGAGCCGACCAGCGCGCTCGACCCGATCTCGACCGCGAAGGTGGAGGAGCTGGTCAACGAGCTGAAGGCCGACTACACCATCGTGATCGTGACCCACAACATGCAGCAGGCGGCGCGCATCTCGGACTACACGGCCTACATGTACCTCGGCGAGCTGATCGAGTTCGGCAAGACCGACGAGATCTTCATCAAGCCGCGGAAGAAGGAAACCGAGGATTACATCACCGGACGCTTCGGCTGAGGAACGGGGGCGAGACCATGGACCAGAAGCCGATCGACCAGAGACCGGAACACACCTACAGCCAGTTCGACACCGACCTCTACCGGCTGCGCAGCGTGTCGACCACCATGGCCGGACTCGTCGAGCGCCAGTTCCTGCGGGCGGTGGATGCCGTCCTCAATGAAGACATCGGCCTCGTCGCGCAGGTGCTGGCGGACGAGGTCGAGGTCAACCGGATGCACATGCAGACCGACCTGCTGTGCAACCAGATGATCGCCAAGCTGCAGCCGATCGCGGTCGACCTGCGCGAGATCCTGGCCGCGCTGCACATGAACAACGACCTCGAGCGCATCGGCGACGAGTCCAAGAAGATCGCCCTGAAGGCGCGCGCGCTGCAGGGGCGGCCGCGCCCGATCGCCACCGACCGGATCGCGCGCATGGCCGACATCGCCCGCGACATGCTGCGCTTGGCGGTGGACGCCTACATCCGGCAGGACCCGCAGGTTGCGGTGCAGTTGGTCGAACGCGACGACGAGGTCGACCACCTGCGCAACGAGCTGATCGAGGAGCTGACCACCGTGATGGGCAAGACGCCGGAGAACGTCGCGGCCGCGCTTGCCCTGATCTTCGTGGTGCAGTCGATCGAGCGCGTCGGCGACCACGCCACCAACATCTCGGAGTACGTCGTCACCGTCGTCGACGGGACCGACACCCGGCATTCGCGGACCGCTGCGATCGGCTGAGTGAAGGTTGCGGCCTCCGGCGCCTGCTTGCGGCTCAGGCGCGCCGGCCCGCCACCAGCCAGATCCCGAGCAGGCTCACCGCCATCCCGGCAAGCGCCAGCGGCGACAGCGTCTCGCCGAACATCGACCAGGCCATCAGGGCGGTGACCGCCGGCACCAGGTACATGTAGCTGGTCACCGTGGTCGCCCTGCCCTGGCGCAGCATCACGAAGATCAGCGAAATGCCACCGCCGGTCAGCACCAGCACCGACCACAGCATTGCCAGGATCACTGGCGCATTCCACTCGATCCGGAACGATTCGAAGGCCAGCACGAACGGCAAGGTCACCGCGATCGATGCCACCGCCTGGATCGCCTGGCCGGCGCGCAGGTCGAACTGCGGCACATGGCGCTTCTGGTGGAGCGTCCCGCCGGTCATCGCCAGCAGCGCGAAGAGGCACAGCAGCGTCGGCAGCAACAGCGGCGTTCCGGACAGCACCACCTTCTGCCAGACCACCAGCACCACGCCGCCAAAGCCGAGCGCGACGCCCAGCCATTGCCGCCGGGAGACGCGCTCGTGCACCACGAACGCCAGCGCCGCGGTCAGCACCGGCTGCAGGTTCACGATCAGGGCGGAGATGCCCGCCGGCATGCCCTGGCTGATGGCCACCCAGACGCCGCCGAGATAGCAGGCCTGCATCGCGATGCCGGCCACCGCCAGGTGCGCGGCATCGCGCCGCGGAGGCCAGCGCGCGCCGGCGACGCCCATGAGCAGCAGCATCAGCACGAGCGTGCCGAGGTAGCGCCCGGTCAGGAAGGTGAGCGGCTCGGCATGCGGTGCCGCCACCTTGGCGACGACATAGCCCGAGGCCCAGATGAAGATGAACAGCGCCGGTGCGAAGCGCAGCAGCGGATGGGCAGGGCCGGCAGCGATCATGGCGCGATTGTCACCGATCGCGCGACAGACCCGCGGCCGGCGCTGTGTGCCGCCGGCCGTTCGTATAAGATTGGCGGCGCCGATGCGAAAAGCGCCACGCACCCGGTGCGCGAGCGCCACAGATCGTCCGGCCCGGGCAGCCGCTCGTTCCGGAGCGCCTGCCGCTGGACCCTCGGGCCGACCGGTCCGCGGCAGCGGATTTCAGAATCCGGTTACCACTCGCAACGAGCGGCCGCGCACCTGGCGGAGCGCCGGGCGGGATCTGGAATCTTCAAACGAATCGGGCGTACATGAGCAAGAAAGTAGCATTGATCACGGGCATCACCGGGCAGGACGGCGCCTATCTGACCGAGCTCCTGCTGGAGAAGGGATACGAGGTGCACGGCATCAAGCGCCGCTCCTCGCTCTTCAATACCGACCGGATCGACCATCTCTACCACGATCCGCATGAATCCGGCCGAGACCTGACGCTGCACCATGGCGACCTCACCGATTCGTCGAACCTGATCCGGATCGTGCAGCAGGTACGTCCGGACGAGATCTACAACCTGGCGGCGATGAGCCACGTGGCGGTGTCGTTCGAAGAGCCCGAATACACCGCCAACGCCGACGGCATCGGCACCTTGCGCCTGCTGGAAGCGATCCGCATCCTGGGGCTGGAGAAGACCACCCGCCTCTACCAGGCTTCGACGTCCGAGCTCTACGGCCTGGTGCAGGAAATCCCGCAACGGGAGACTACGCCCTTCTACCCCCGCTCGCCCTATGCGGTGGCCAAGCTCTACGCCTACTGGATCATCGTCAACTATCGCGAGGCTTACGGGATCTACGCCTGCAACGGCATCCTGTTCAATCACGAATCGCCGATCCGCGGCGAAACCTTCGTCACCCGCAAGATCACCCGCGCCGTGGCGCGCATCCGCCTCGGCCTGCAGCCCTGCCTGTACCTGGGCAATCTCTCGGCCAAGCGCGACTGGGGCCATGCCAAGGACTATGTCGAGATGCAGTGGCGCATGCTGCAACAGGACAAGCCCGAGGATTTCGTCATCGCCACCGGCGTGCAGCATTCGGTGCGCGAATTCGTGGAGGCGAGCGCCAACGAGCTGGGCATGAAGCTCGCCTGGGAAGGTGAAGGCGTCTCCGAGATCGGGCGCGTCACCAAGGTCGACGCCAGCAACTCGCACGTCAAGCCGGGCCAGGTGATCGTGCGGGTCGACCCGCGCTACTTCCGGCCGACCGAGGTCGAGACGCTGCTCGGCGATCCGACCAAGGCGCGCGAGAAGCTCGGCTGGGTGCCCACCACCTCGTTCCAGGACCTGGTCAAGGAAATGACCCAGGCCGACTTCAAGGCCGCGCAGCGCGACGCCCTGGTCCGCAGCCACGGCTACGCCTCCTTCAACTACGCGGAATAGGTTCAACGGCCGTGACAGTCTCGAAATCGGCAAGGATCTTCGTCGCCGGCCACCGCGGCATGGTCGGCTCGGCCCTGGTGCGAACCCTCGCCGCCAGGGGCTATGCCAACCTGCTGACGGCGCCGCGCAGCGAGCTCGACCTGCTCGACCAGGCCGCCGTGGCCGCCTTCATGGCTCGGCACCGGCCGGACTACGTGTTCGTGGCGGCCGCCAAGGTGGGCGGCATCCTCGCCAACAACACCCAACGCGCCGACTTCCTGTACCAGAACCTGATGATCGAGGCCAACCTGGTGCATTCGGCGCATGCCGCCGGCGTGCGCAACATGATGTTCCTCGGCTCGAGCTGCATCTATCCGCGCGACTGCCCGCAGCCGATCCGCGAGGACTACCTCCTGACCGGTCCGCTCGAGCCCACCAACGAGCCGTATGCCATCGCCAAGATCGCCGGCATCAAGCTGTGCGAGGCGTTCAATCATCAGTACGGCACGCAGTACACCAGCGTGATGCCGACCAACCTCTACGGGCCGAACGACAACTACGACCTGCGGAATTCGCACGTCCTGCCGGCGCTGATCCGCAAGGCCCACGAGGCGAAGCTGCGTGGCGACGGCAGCCTGGTGATCTGGGGCTCCGGCAAGCCGCTGCGCGAGTTCCTGCATGTCGACGACCTGGCCGACGCCTGCGTCTTCCTGATGGAACAGGGATACGCCGGCGGCCTGCTCAACGTGGGCACCGGCACCGACGTGACCATCCGCGAGCTGGCCGAGATGGTGATGGCGGCAGTCGGCCTCGAGGCCAGGCTCGAGTTCGACGCCAGCAAGCCGGACGGCACGCCGCGCAAGCTGCTCGACGTCTCCCGCCTGAAGGCGCTCGGCTGGTCGGCCCGGATTCCCCTCGCCGAGGGCATCCGAATGGCCTACCGCAGCTTCCTGGCGGAGCATCATCCGGAACAACCGCCCGGCCTTCAGGCCACGCCAAGGACGGCGCCGCAGGAATGAACATGCAGACATCCCCCCTGATACCCGTGATCCTCTCCGGCGGCGCCGGAACCCGGCTGTGGCCGGTGTCGCGGGAAGGCAACCCCAAGCCGTTCATGAAGATGGCCGACGGCGACAGCCTGCTCGCCAAGACCTTCCGGCGGGCGGCCGACGTCGCGGCCGGCGGCACCATCCTCACGGTCACCAACCGCGACTACTACTTCCTCAGCAAGGACGAGTTCGACAGCGCGAAGTTGCCCGCCGGTCACCGGGCGGTGTTCATGCTCGAACCGTCCGGCCGCAACACCGCCCCGGCGGTGGCGCTGGCCGCCCTGCAGGTCGCCCATGCGCACGGCCGCGACGCGCTGATGCTGGTGTTGCCGGCGGACCACCTGATCCGCGACCAGGCCGCCTTCCGCCGCGCGGTCGAGGCCGCGGCCGCGCTGGCCCGCCAGGATTACCTGGTCACCTTCGGCATCACCCCGAGCGCGCCCGAAACCGGCTTCGGCTACATCGAAGCCGGCGAGTCGCTGGGCGCAACGCCGGAAGCCGGCCGCAAGGTGGTGCGCTTCGTCGAGAAGCCGACCCTCGATCGCGCCCAGGAATACCTGCGCAGCGGCAACTTCCTCTGGAACTCCGGCATGTTCTGCTTCCGCGCCGGGGCGGTTCTCGACGAGTTCGCGCGCCACGCGCCGGCCCTCGAAGGGGCCGTCCAGGCATGCTGGGCGGCGATGGCAGCCGACCACGATGCCATCATGCAGGAGATTCCCGCCGCACCGTTCGCCGCGGTGGAGAGCATCTCGGTCGACTATGCCCTGATGGAGCGCTCCGAGCGGGTCGCGGTGGTCCCCGGCAACTTCGACTGGAACGACATCGGCTCCTGGTCGGCAGTGAGCGAGCTGGTGGCTGCAGACAACGACAACAACCGCGGCACCGGCGACGTGATCTTCGTCGACAGCCACAACACCTTCATCCAGAGCGAAGACCGGCTGGTGGCGGCGCTGGGCGTGGACGACCTGACCATCGTCGACACCCCGGATGCATTGCTGGTCGCCCGGACCGACAAGGTGCAGGACGTGCGCAAGGTGGTCGCCGAGCTGAAGAGCCGCGGCCACGAGACCTTCAAGCTGCACCGGACGGTGGCCCGCCCCTGGGGCACCTATACCGTGCTGGAGGACGGCGACCGCTTCAAGATCAAGCGGATCATGGTCAAGCCCGGGGCAAGCCTGAGCCTGCAGCTGCACCACCACCGCAGCGAGCACTGGATCGTCGTGCACGGCATGGCCCGGGTGGTCAACGGCGAGCAGGAGCTCTACCTGCGGACCAACGAATCCACCTACATTCCCGCCGGCCACCGCCACCGGCTCGAGAACCCCGGCCTGCTCGAGCTGCAGATGATCGAGGTGCAGAGCGGGGAGTACCTGGGCGAGGACGATATCGTCCGGTTCGAGGACATCTACGGGCGGGCGTGAGGACGCAAACGGTCAATCCAAAGGAAACCATCGTCGTCGGGGTCGTTGTCACCTATGACCCCGATCGCCAGCGCCTCCAGGCGCTGCTCCAGGCTGTCGGGCCCCAGGTCGCAAGGGTTGTCCTGGTGGACAACGGATCCGGCGAAGATCGCATCGCCTGGATGCGCGCGCTCACCGACTCCCGGGTGAGCCTGGTCGAGCTTGGCAGCAACCAGGGCATTGCCGCTGCGCAGAACGTCGGGATTTCGCAGGCTCGCGCCGGCGGTTGCAGCCACGTGCTGCTGCTGGATCATGACAGCGTTCCGGCAGAGACGATGGTTCGGGAGCTGCTGCATGCCGTCGAAACGGTCCGCCCTTCCGGTCGCGGGATCGGCGCGGTCGGTCCGCGCTACCTCGACGACCTGCTGGACAACCCGCCACCCTTCATCCGGGTGCGAGGCCTGCGGGTCGAGCGGTGTCCGTGCCCGACCGACGACACGATCGTGGAGGTCGACTACCTGATCGCATCGGGCAGCCTCATCCCCATGGCTACCCTGGATGCCGTCGGCCCCATGGCGGAAGACCTCTTCATCGACTACGTCGACATCGAATGGGGCCTGCGCGCAAGACAGCTCGGATTCCAGTCGTATGGCGTCTGCGCGGCGCGGATGGCCCATGACCTCGGCGATGCCCCGCTGAGCTTCCTCGGCAGGAAGCTTCCGGTACGGAGCCCGCTTCGCCACTACTATCACTTCCGGAATGCGGCCTGGCTCTATCGCAGCGGCAACCTGCCGCGGCACTGGAAGTTCGCGGATGGCCTTCGCCTCCTGCTGAGGTTCGGCTTCTATGCGCTCTTCGCGATCCCCAGGCGCCAGCACGTGCGGATGATGAGCCGGGGAATCGCCGACGGGCTCCGCGGGAGGCTCGGGCCGTTCAGTTCAGGTGATGCGCCGGCGAGCAAGCTTCATCCGGCGCGCCGGCAGTGATCTGCCTTTCCCTCGTCAGCCACGGGCAGATGGAGATCGCGACGGCATTCCTGCGGTCGATTGCGCGGTCCAGGCCGCCGCTTGTCACCCATATCGTGTATACCCGCAACATCGCGGAACCCGATCTACCGGCGGTCGACCTGGGCCCGATCCGGCTCGAGATCATTGCGAACAGCGAACCGAAGGGTTTCGGCGCCAACCATAATGCCGCCTTCGAGCGATGCGTGGAACCGTACTTCTGCGTCTGCAACCCGGACATCCTGCTCCCAGCCGATCCCTTCCCCCTGCTCGTCCAGTCGTTCGAGAACGCGAAAGTGGGGCTGGTGGCGCCTCGGGTGGTCACGCCGGCCGGAAGCATCGAGAACACGGCGCGCCGCCTGTACACCCCGGTCGAGTTGCTGGCACAGAAACTCCGGCCGTCGAACCAGGGAGCGTCTGCCGACTGGCTGGCAGGCATGTTCCTGCTCTTCCGCTCCCAGGCATTCCGCGCCGTGGGCGGCTTCGATCCGCGCTACTTTCTCTACATCGAAGACGTCGACATCTGTACCCGGCTGAGGGTGTCGGGCTGGGAGTTGCTGCAGGATGCCAGGTCCGAAGTCATCCACGACGCCCGCAAGCAGAGCCATCGCTCCCTCAGGTACACCCGCTGGCACATCGCCGGCATGCTGCGCTACTGGTCGTCGCCAGGGTTCTGGCGCTACCGCAGCCTGCTGAGCAGCGGCCGGCGGCACCGGTCGACAATGTAGAATAGCTGCGGTCGCCCCCCCAGCCCGCGACGGGGACGGGAGACTCGGTCGTTCCGGTTTGCGACCGCCTGCAGCCCGAGCTACAACCGCCGGGCGTCTTGTCACGCTTGTGACGAACCCCACGCTCTACAGGAACAAGGTAGGTAATGCAGCGGCATTCAGGCACGCCCGCTCAGATGCTGAGAAGCGTAGTGCGCCATCGCCAGCTCATCTACGAGCTGGTGCGCCGTGACGTCGTCGGCCGCTATCGCGGATCGGTGGGCGGCCTGGTCTGGTCGTTCATCAATCCGCTGCTGATGCTGGCGGTGTACACGTTCGTGTTCGCGGTGGTCTTCAAGGCGCGCTGGGGCACGCCATTGGAAACCGAGAAGTCCGGGTTCGCAATCATCCTGTTCATGGGATTGATCGTGCACGCCTTGTTCGCCGAATGCGTCAACAAGGCCCCGAGCCTCATCCTTGCGAACGTCAACTACGTCAAGAAGGTGATCTTTCCCCTGGAGATCCTGCCCGTCGTGGCGCTGGGCTCGGCACTATTCCACATGCTGGTGAGCGTGGGCATCCTGCTTGTCTTCCACCTGATCCTCGCCGCACAGGTCAACCTCACGGTGGTCTGGCTACCCGTGATCCTGCTGCCGTTCGCGTTGCTGACGGTCGGCGTGGCCTGGTTCCTGGCAGCTACCGGGGTGTACGTGCGCGATATCGGCCAGACCACGGGCATCTTGACCACCGTGCTCGTCTTCCTGGCCCCCGTGTTCTATCCGGCGTCGGCGCTGCCGGAGGCCTATCGACCTTTCCTGAACCTGAATCCGCTGACCTTCATCATCGAGCAGGCCCGCGCCGTGGCCATCTGGGGGCATGCCCCCGACCTCGCGGGGCTTGCCTTCTACACCGTCATCGCCTTCCTCGTCGGCGCCAGCGGCTTCTGGTGGTTCCAGAGAACCCGATCCGGATTTGCCGATGTCCTCTGACGATTTCGCCATCCGCGTACGCGGCGTCAGCAAGTGCTACCAGATCTACGACAAGCCGCATGACCGCCTGCGCCAGGCGATCCTGCCCAGGCTGAAGGGTTGGCTGGGGCAGGACGCCAGCGGCACCCGATACTTCCGCGAGTTCTGGGCGCTCCGGGATGTCTCGTTCGACGTCAAGCGGGGCGGCACCGTCGGCATCGTCGGCAAGAACGGATCGGGCAAGTCCACCCTGCTGCAGATCATCTGCGGCACCCTCGCACCCACCGCCGGTGAAGTCGAAGTGCGCGGCCGAGTCGCAGCCCTGCTCGAGCTCGGCGCCGGCTTCAACCCGGAGTTCACCGGGCGCGAGAACATCTTCATGAACGCCTCCATTCTCGGCCTCAGCAGGCAGGAGACCGAGAGCCGGTTCGACGACATCGTCGCGTTCGCTGACATCGGCGACTTCATCGAGCAACCGGTCAAGACCTACTCGAGCGGGATGGTCGTTCGACTCGCCTTCGCGGTGATCGCCCATGTCGATGCGGACGTGCTCGTGATCGACGAGGCGCTGTCGGTCGGGGATGCCTTCTTCTCGCAGAAGTGCATGCGCTATCTCCGGCGCTTCATGCAGACCGGCACCGTGCTGTTCGTGAGCCACGACACCGGCGCCGTGGTGAGCCTTTGCGACACCGCGGTGTGGCTCGAGAACGGCGTCAAGCGGCTCGAATCCACGGCCCGGATCGTCTCCGACCGGTATCTGGAGGCACTGGTGGAGGACCGGCAGGGCAAGGGGACTTTTGGTTCTGCCAACCCGGAGGGCGGCGATGCTGCCGGTCCATCGGCGCCCGTCACCTCCGAAAGAGCAGCCGGAGCTCCCGCCCGCCAGGAGCGGTCTGCACGTCCTGTCCCCTTGGAGACGACGGCAGCGCCAACCGGCGAGCGCTCCGCCGGCGCCGGGCTCACCGACCCGCGCTGGGAGCTTCTCCGCAACTCGAAGTACCGCAACGACATCGAGATCTTCGAGTTCGATCCGGGCAGCGAAAGCTTCGGCATCGGACAGGGAAGGATCGTCGATGTGGCGCTGCAGGCCGCGGACGGCAGCCGGATCACCTTCGTGACCGGAGGCGAGACGGTGGTCCTGAGGATAGAAGCCGAGGCCGAACAGCCACTCGCGAGCCCGATCGTGGGGTTCTACGTGCGTGACCGGCTCGGCCAGGTCTTGTTCGGCGACAACACCTTTCTCACCACGCAGCACGCTCCCTGCGCGATCGAAGCCGGCGAGTTGTTTGTCGCACGTTTCGAGTTCCAGATGCCGATCCTGCCGATGGGAGACTATTCCATCACGGCGGCGTTGGCCGAAGGCACGCAACAGGACCATGTCCAGCATCACTGGATCCACGACGCGCTCATGTTCCGTTCCCATTCGAGCAGCGTTCATCACGGGTTGGTCGGGATTCCGATGCGCACGGTGTCGCTCGAACTCGATACCCGTGCAGCAAACAATCCCTGACAAGACCGGATGCCAACCTACCAAGCAGAGACCGCCACGCCGCTCATGAAACTGGACACTTCCGCCCTTCTCGAGCCAGCCCGCCTCGTCTTTCCCCCGCCCTGGATCGGGCATATTCCGTTCGCAGCCTGGCTGGTGGCACTGCTGCGCCCTCGCCTGCTGGTGGAGCTGGGAACCCATAGCGGCAACTCCTACTGCGCCTTCTGCCAGGCCATGGCAGAAAACGACGTGCAGGGGAAGGCCTTCGCCGTCGACACCTGGTGCGGCGACGAGCATTCCTTCGAATACGGCGAGGATGTCTTCCACGACCTGTCGGCACATCACGACCCGCGCTACGGATCCTTCTCAACGCTCTTGCGGACCACCTTCGACGAGGCCGTCGCCCAGTTCGACGACGGCTCGATAGACGTTCTTCATATCGACGGGTTGCACACCTACGACGCGGTCCGGCATGACTTCGAGACCTGGCTGCCGAAAGTGTCCAGCCGTGGCGTGGTGCTCATGCACGACACGCATGTCCGCGAGCGCAATTTCGGCGTCCATCAACTGCTCGAGGAAGTGTCTGCCAGGTACCCGGCGTTCGCGTTCGACCATTCGCACGGCCTCGGCGTCGTCCTGGTCGGCGGCGAGCGCGACGAGACGCTCCTGCGAGCCTGCGAGGAACCTGCCTTCCGCGAGCAGCTCCTGAAGATCTTCAGCAAGCTGGGCTCGGCAATCGAATGCGGCTACGAACTCGACAAGCTCAAGCCCGAGTTGGCGGAGAACTCCGCGCAACTGGACGCCCATCGCGCGAGCGTTCACGAGTATTCGCTGCTCGTGAAGGATCTGCGCAGCACCGAGGAGCAGCTCCGGCAGGAACTCAAGCGCAAGGAGAAGGACCTGGAAGCGCTGCAGACGGTGCTGGATGCCGTCCGCGGAGAGCTTCGCACGACGCGGGCGACGCTCGCGGCCAATCCGTCGCTCGCCGCGGTCTCGCGCCAAGGAGCCTCCAGGTTGCTGCGCCTCCGAGCGAGGAACGATCGATGAACGCGAGCCGATTGGCCGACGCCGGCACCCGGCTCGGCCGCGCGATCAGGAAGCATGGCGTCGCCTGGACCGCGCAGCGGGCACTGGCCATGTGGCGCGGCAGGATCACCCTGCACGGCCATTTCGGGGCTGTCCGCAGCCTCCTGCCCGCCCCCCCGCCGCTGCTCTGGTCGCCTTCGCTGACCGACGACAAGGGTGTCGTCCCGGCAGTTCGCCTCCAGAACAATCTCGACCACGCCTTCGAGATTCCCTTCGCTGCGCCAGTGCCCCACAAGGTCGCCAAGGTCGCGGTCATCGCCCACATCTTCTACGTCGAGTACGCCGAGGAGATCCTCGGATACCTGCGGAACATCCCGGTTCCCGCGGATCTCTTCATCTCCACCGACAGCGAGGAGAAGCGCGACGCCCTGAGCAGCGTTTTTGCCAAGTTCCCGGGTGGCGGAGTCGAGATCCGCGTCGTTCCGAACCGGGGCCGCGACATCGGCCCCAAGCTGATCGGTTTCCGGGACGTGTACTCCCGCTACGGCTACTTCCTGCATATCCATTCGAAGCGTTCACCGCATGGCGGTGAAGCGCTCAAACCCTGGCGAAAGTACCTCTTCGACCACCTGATCGGCTCGCGGGAGATCGTGGAGTCGAACCTGGCGCTGCTGACCACCGACGACATCGGCATCGTCTTTCCGCAGCACATGTTCGACGTCCGCGGCGTCCTCAACTGGGGCTACGATTTCATGCTCGCCAAGGGGCTGCTCGCCCGGGCAGGCATCGAGCTGAGCAAGGAGCACCTGCTCGAGTTTCCGTCGGGCTCGATGTTCTGGGCGCGGTCGGACGCATTGCGCAAGCTGCTCGCACTCGACCTGCAGTTCGAGGATTTCGAAGAGGAGGCGGGCAAGGTCGACGGGACCCTGGCGCACGCGATCGAGCGCAGCTATCTCTTCTTCTGCGAAGCGGCAGGCTACAAGTGGGCGAAGGTGTCCCGCCGGGACGCGTATCCCTTGCCGAAGACCCTGGAGTCGGTCAGCACCGAAGACGACATCCGCGGCTTGCTCCATCTCGTCTTCAGATCGGTGCTCGCCAAGCCGCTCACGACCTACCCGCCGCTGGAACGGTCGCTGCCGGTGGTCAAGCCGATCGTCGTGACCCCATCGAACATCGGCCGGGCCCGGCTCAACCTGCTCATCCCCACCATCAACCCCTACCAGGTCTTCGGCGGGGTGGCGACCGCGGTGAAGATCTTCAACACGCTGCGCGCCGAACTGGGCGACCGCTTCGATGCCCGAATCGTCGTGACCGATGCCGGACTCGACCAGGAGGCGCTCGAGAAATACAAGGACTTCGCCATCCAGGGCGGCGACCACCCCTTCGATCACGAACCGTTGATCGTTGCCGATCTTTCGGCGCGCACCGGCGCGTTGCCCCTGCGCCGGGGCGACGTGTTCGTCGCGTCGGCCTGGTGGAATGCCCAGCAGGCCGGTGACTTCCGCCGGATGCAGAGGGCCTACTTCGACAAGTCGATGCCTTTCGTCTACCTGGTCCAGGATTTCGAGCCGAACTTCAGCTCATGGTCCTCGCAATGGGCGGCGGCTGAGCGGACGTACTACCAGGACAAGGACACCATCTCGATCGTCAACTCCAACGAGTTGTACCGCTACATGTCCAAGCGCTACGACTTCCCTCGCGCGTTCGTTCTTCCCTACGAGCCGAACGCCACCGTGCGCGGCGCCATCCGCCAGCAGCAGAAGGAGAAGCTGATCCTCATCTATGGCCGTCCCTCGGTGGCGCGCAACTGCTTCGAGGTCCTGCTGAACGGATTGCACCTCTGGCAGATCACCCATCCGGCCGAGGCGGCCCAGTGGCAGATCATTTCGCTGGGGGAGACCTTCCCGCCGGACTTCGCCTATCCCGTCCAGAACTTCGCCGTGCTGGGCAAGGTAGGGCTCGAGGAGTACGGCGCATTGCTCTCGCGTGCATCGGTCGGCGTGTCGCTGATGTTGTCGCCGCATCCGAGCTATCCGCCGCTGGAGATGGCGATGGCCGGCATGCTGACGCTCACCAACCGCTTCGAGGAGAAGGACCTCTCGGTCTACAGTGATTGCATCGTCAATCTGGATGCGATCTCCGAGGAGGATATTGCGCGCAAGCTGCAGTCGGCCGTCCAGCGGATGAACGACCGGCCGGCGGAGCAGGCGCCCGCATTCCGGCAACCGCCCAATGCCGGTCCGGTGGTCGACTATCCGGCCATCGCGAGGACGTTGCTCGATGCCTACTACCAGGCCGCTGCCATCCCTGGCGCCGTCGCTCCCAGCGAGGCGAGCCAGTAGCGCCTATTTCGGGCCGGCGGTCCGGCTCGCGCACAGCATGATGTTGGGTCCGTTGACGAACGTCTGGTCGTCACGGATCACCTCGATGTGCCCGAAGCCGAAGTGGCGGAATGCATCCAGCAGGCTGGACTTCTCGAGCCACGACGCCTCCGCCTGGTTGCCGCCCCAGAATGCGGTGGACTTGTCACCGTAGACATGGGACCAGTAGGTGGTGGTGAAGTCCGCCACCGTATGCTGGCGCGCGTGGTGATTGAGGTAGTGATTGGTCGGATCGTAGTAGTGCGTCCAGACAAAGCAGCGATCCGTCACCGTCGAGATGAGTCGGATGAGCGCGACCGGATCCGGCATGTGATAGAGGATCCCGGAGCAGAAGACGAGATCGAACCGCCGGGGAGCCGCCGAGAGGTACTCGACCACGTCCCCGAGCAGGAAGCGCGACCGTTGCAGGCCGGTCGCCTCCTTCACCACCAGGCACTTGAGGAAGGCTTCGACGCTCGCCTCTACGGCGGTGACCGTCCTGGCCCCGAGACGCTCGAGCTGGTAGGTATGACCTCCCTCGAGGGGGCCGAGCTCAAGCACGTCCATGCCTTCGAGACGACCATTCGTGCCGAAGGCATTCGCGGCGAGCAGGGGCCGGTCATCGCCTTGGAAAAGAGGCACGCTGCCGGTGCCGTCGACCCCCAGCACGGTCGCAAGATCGCTCGCCCAGCGTCCGCGAAAGATATCGACCGCCACCTGTGCCGAAGGCGGGCGCTGTTCGAAGCGGACGAACGGATTGGCCGGCGTTTCCCCAGGCGCTGGCGCGGACGCCGGTGCGGCAGGAGATTGCGGCGCAGCTGCGGGGGCGTCCGGCAAGGCATCCGTCGTCCAGCGCCTGCCCTCGGACCGGCCGTACAGGTCGTAGTGCTGCCGGGCAGACTCGAAATGCCCGGTCTTCACCGCAGCGGCGACGTCCGGATTCGCGCTCAGGTAGGCCGCCTCATCGAAGGGAAGTTCCATCGCCGCTCGCCGTCTCTCATGTTCGACCGGGCGCCATTATAGGGACTGAAACGTCCCGGCCGCCTTCGTTGCAGGCGCTACAGGAAACGATCCAGCACCTTGCGGCTCGCCGCGTCCAGCTCCCGCATGTCCCGCACCAGGAAGCTGATCCCGCGGCTGTCGGCGATCAGCAGCCCGTGGCGCGACAGGCGGCGGATCGACTCCTCCGACTTCAGGACGAAGGCGGTTTCGCCGCGATCGGTGTCGACGGTCCAGGTGCAGGGGGTCACGTAGCCGGAAACCCGCGCGATGCGGCGGATCTCGGGCATGAACTCGCGCGCCGCGAGTTCCTCCTCGACGATGGCGCGCTGCGCCGGCGGCAGGTCCTCAAGGCGCTCGATCCAGGCGAGCTCGCGGCCCTCGTTGCCGACCAGGGCGATACCCTCGTCCGGCGCGGAGATGGCGAAGGCGCGCACCGGCACCACGGCGCCGCGCTCGATGCCGTCCAGCAGCAAGGTCACCCGTCCGAAGGGATCGCGCTGCAGCTCAATCATCCTGGTCCGCCTGGCGCTGCTGCGCCTGATAGAGCCGGTAGTAGTGGGCCTGCCGCGCCATCAGCTCGGCATGCCTGCCCTCCTCGACCACCTGGCCGCGGTCCATGACCACCAGCCGGTCGGCCTTGCGCAGGGTGCTGAGCCGGTGGGCGATGGCGATGGTGGTCCGGCCCTGCACCAGGTTGTCGAGCGCCTTCTGGATCTCGCGCTCGGTCTCGGTGTCCACCGACGAGGTCGCCTCGTCCATGATCAGGATGCGCGGGTCGATCAGCAGCGCCCGCGCGATCGACAACCGCTGGCGCTCGCCGCCCGACAGCGACTGGCCCCGCTCGCCGACCAGCGAATCGTAGCCGTGGGGCAGGCGCAGGATGAATTCATGCGCATGCGCCGCGCGGGCGGCGGCGACGATCTCGCTGCGGCTCGCCTCGGGCTTGCCGTAGGCGATGTTCTCGGCAACGGTGCCGAAGAACAGGAACGGCTCCTGCAGCACCAGCCCGATGTGGCGCCGGTAGTCCGCCACCGGCATGGTGCGGATGTCGACGCCGTCGATGAGGATGGCGCCGCCGCTGACATCGTAGAAGCGGCAGATGAGGTTGACCAGGGTGCTCTTGCCGGAGCCGCTGTGGCCGACCAGGCCGATCATCTCGCCGGGCGCGATGTCGAGGTCCAGGCCGCGGATGATGGAGCGGTTGCCATAGCGGAAACCGACGTCGCGCAGCTGCACGCGCCCTTCCAGGCGCTCGAGGCGCACCGGGTCGGTCGGCTCCGGCACGCTCGAGACATGATCGAGGATGTCGAAGATGCGCTTCGCGCCGGCGGCCGCTTTCTGCGTCACCGACACGATCCGGCTCATCGAATCGAGGCGGACGTAGAAGCGGCTGATATAGGCGATGAAGGCGGTCAGCACGCCGACGGTTATATGGTCGCGCGCGACCAGCCAGATGCCGAAGGCCCAGACGATCAGCAGGCCGATCTCGGTCAGCAGGCTGACGGTGGGCGTGAACAGCGACCAGATCCGATTGACCCGGTCGTTGATCACCAGGTTGTGGCGGTTCGCCTCCCGGAAGCGCGCCGCCTCGCGCCCTTCTTGCACGAAAGCCTTGACCACCCGGACGCCGGGAATCGTGTCGGCCAGCACGTTGGTCACTTCCGCCCAGACCCGGTCCACCTTCTCGAAGCCGTGCCGCAGCCGGTCGCGCACCAGGTGGATCAGCCAGGCGATCAGCGGCAGCGGCAGCAGCGTCGCCAGCGCCAGCCAGGGGTTGATGGTGAACAGGATCACCGCCGTCATCGCCATCATCAGCACGTCGGTGGCGAAATCGAGCAGGTGCAGGGACAGGAACAGGTTGAGCCGGTCGGTTTCCGCGCCGATCCGCGCCATCAGGTCGCCGGTGCGCTTGCCGCCGAAATACTCGAGCGACAGCTTCATCAGGTGCTCGTAGGTCGTGGTCCGCAGGTCGGCGCCGATGCGCTCGCTGACCAAGGCCAGCACGTAGGTCCGCGCCCAGCCCAACGACCAGGCCACCAGCGCGGCCGCCAGCAGGGCGCCGAGATACAGCTGCACCTTGCCCGGATCGATCGGCACGCCGTTCTGGTAGGGAATCAGCACCTCGTCCATCAGCGGCAAGGTGATGTAGGGCGGCACCAGCGTCGCGCCGGTGGAGGCGAGCGTCAGCAGGAAACCGGCCAGCAGCCGCATCCGGTACGGTCGCGCAAAGCGCCATAGCCGGAACAGCACCCAGGTGGAGGGCGGACGCTCCTCGGTGTCGATGCCGTCGTCGCCGTCGGCCGCATCGTCGGCATCGCCGGCGGCGACAGCGGCGTCGGCCTGCTCGGCGTCGTCTTGCCGTCCCGTGCTGCGGCCGGGCGACGCCGGGTCCGCCAGCGCGCTATCGCCCTCCTCCGCTGCATGCCGGGCGACCGGCCGCGCCGCCGTGCGCACGCCGGGAACGGGGCCCGATGTACCTACGGGGGTCTCGCCGGGTCCGGCTCCGGCTCCGGGTCCAACTCCGGTTCCGGCTCCGACCGCAGCGCCGGAGCCAGGAGCGCGGCCGGGCCCTGCGTCCCGCCCCGCCTGCAGCCGCTCGAAGGCGTCCACCAGGTCCGCCGCTTGCGCCGCCCGCGCCAGGGTATAGCGCCAGGTCGCCAGCCGTCGCCTGGCGTCCGCCAGCGTCAGGCGGCCGAGGCCGGCATGGTCCTGGTGCGCCAGGCTCATGTCGCGCGCCAGCGGCAGGCTCTGCGGCGGCCCGGAAGCCGGCTCCGGCGACACGCCGACCAGCCGCCGCGTCGTCAGCGCCAGCAGGCCGTCGGCGAAGTCGAGTCGCTCGTCGAGGTCGGTCTCCAGCCAGGCGACCAGCGTCTCGCCGGGTTCGAGCAGCGCGCCGAGGCGGTCGCGCCAGGTGGACGGTGGAACCGACGCGGGAAGGGAACTCGGGGGAAGGTCTGCGATCATCGACGCGGGTGGGGGAGCGGCATTCCGGCACAAATCCGGGCGCGGAAGGCGTTGTAGTATCGCTGGCCGCGGTCGTAGCGTACAGCACCGCTGAGGAGCCTGTCGGCCAATGAAGCACGAAGACATACGGATACTCGGCGTTACACATCTGAACGGCCCGAGCATGTGGACCTACCAGCCGGCGCTGGAGGCGCTGGTCGACATCGGCGCGCTGGAGGACTTTCCCTCCAACAAGCTGCCCGGCTTCGTCGACCGCCTGTGCGCCTGGCTGCCGAGCCTGGTCGAGCACCGTTGCAGCTACGGCGAACGCGGCGGCTTCGTGCGTCGCCTGCAGGAAGGGACCTGGCCGGCGCACATCATGGAGCACGTCACGCTCGAGCTCCAGAACATGGCGGGCATGCCCGGCGGGTTCGGCAAGGCGCGCGAGGTGCCGATCCGCGGCGTCTACAAGGTGGTGGTCACCGCCTGGCACGAGGATGTCACCCGCGCCGCCTTGACGGCAGGCCGCGACCTGGTCATGGCCGCGATCAACGACGAACCGTTCGACGTGCCCGCTGCCGTCCAGCAGCTGCGGGAAATGACCGACGACCTGTTGCTGGGCCCGAGCACGGCATCCATCGTCGAAGCCGCCGAGCAGCGCGGCATCCCGTTCATCCGGCTCAATGCCGGCAACCTGGTGCAGCTGGGCTACGGCGCCCGGATGCGCCGGATCTGGACTGCGGAAACCGACCTGACCAGCGCCATCGCCGAGGGCATCTCACGCGACAAGGACCTGACCAAGCAGCTGCTGCAGGCCTGCGGCGTGCCGGTGCCGCAAGGCCGCCTGGTCGACAGCATCGAGGATGCCTGGGAGGCGGCGCAGGAGATCGGCCTGCCGGTGGTTGTCAAGCCCTATGACGGCAACCATGGCCGCGGCGTGTTCACCAACGTCGGCACCCGGGAGGAGATCGAGAAGGCCTATCGCGTGGCCGAGGAGGAAGGCAGCGGGGTGATCGTCGAGCGCTTCGTCCGCGGCAACGAACATCGCCTGCTGGTGGTCGGCGGCAGGATGGTCGCCGCCGCGCGCGGCGAGCCCGCGTCCGTGACCGGGGACGGGCGCCATACGGTCCGTGAGCTGATCGAGCTGCAGCTGAACGCCGATCCGCGTCGCGGCAGCGGCGAGGACTGCCCGCTCAACTATGTGCGCGTCGACTCGGCGGCGCGGCTCGAGCTCGGCCGCCAGGGTCTCGACGCCGACGCGGTGCCGGACGCGGGACGCGAGGTGCTGATCCAGCGCAGCGGCAACGTCGCCTTCGACGTCACCGACCTGGTCCATCCGGATGTCGCCGCCGACGTGGCGCTGGCCGCCCGCGTCGTCGGCCTGGACATCGCCGGCGTCGACCTGGTCGCGGAGGACATCGCCAGGCCGCTCGCCCCGCAAGGCGGCGCGATCGTCGAGGTCAATGCCGGGCCGGGACTGCTGATGCACCTTAAGCCGGCCGACGGGAAGCCGCGGCCGGTCGGGCGCGCGATCGTCGACCATCTCTTCGCGGGCGAGGAGAACGGGCGCATCCCGGTGGTCGGCGTCGCCGGCACCCGCGGCACGACGCCGGTGGCGCAGATCGTGGCGCACATGCTGCGCCTGGCGGGCAAGCGGGTCGGCCTCGGTTGTGCCACCGGCATGCACCTGGGACGTCGCCGCATCGAGCATGGCGACTGCGCCAACTGGAAGACCGCCCGGCGGCTGCTGCAGAACCGGCTGGTGGACGCCGCGGTGCTCGAGAACGGGCCCTGGACCCTCGCCAACGAAGGCCTCGCCTACGATCGCTGCCAGATCGGGATCGTCACCCACCTGGATCCGCAGGTGGCGCTGCCCGACAACTTCATCGACACGCCGGAGCAGATGTTCCGCCTGCTGCGCACCCAGGTCGACGTGGTGCTGGCGCGCGGCGCGGCCGTGCTCAACGCCCATGATCCGGCGGTGGTGGAGATGGCCGGGCTGTGTGACGGCGAGATCATCTTCTTCGGCAGCGATCCGACGCTGCCGGCCGTGGTGGCGCACCGCGCCGCCGGTGGCCGCGCGATCCTGCTCGCCGACGGCAACATCACCATCGCCACCGGCCACGCCCAGGACGTCATCGCGACGCTCGAGGCCGCCGCGCCCCTGGCTCGCAGCGGCAGCGACATCTGGCGCGCCGGCATCGCCATCGAATGCCTGCTCGCCGCGGTCGGCGCCGCATGCGCACTGAACCTCAGGTCCGACCTGATCGCCACTGCCATCCATACGTTCGTACCCGACTACGCCGGCGCGGAGGTCGCTGCCTGATCTATGGAACTGATCCGAACGCGCGCCCTTCGCGGCCCGAACCTCTGGAGCCGGCATACGGCATTGGAGATGCTCGTCTCCTGCACCGAGATCGAGCGCGCCGTCGACCGGGTGCCGGGCTTCGAGACCCGGCTGCTGGAGCGCTTCCCGGACATTCCCGACTTCCACCCGGTCGATGGCATCAGCCCGGTCGCGATGGCACATGTGCTGCAGCACGCGATGCTCGGGCTGCAGGCGAAAGCCGGCTGCCCGGTGGCCTTCAACCTGGCGCGGGCGACGCCGGAGCCTGGTGTCTTCCAGGTGGTGGTGGAATATTCCGAGGAAGCAGTCGGCCGGCTTGCCCAGCGGCATGCGCTCGACTTGTGCAGCTCGGCGATGGACGATACGCCCTTCGACCTCAACGGCGCGCTGCGCGAGATCGGCGAGCTCGACGAGGACATCCGGCTGGGTCCGAGCACCGGCTCGATCGTGCGTGCCGCCGTGGTTCGCGGCATCCCCTATCGACGCCTCACCGACGGCAGCCTCACCCAGTTCGGCTGGGGCAGCCGCCAGCGTCGCATCCAGGCCGCCGAAGTCGACGCCAGCAGCGCCATCGCCGAGTCGATCGCCCAGGACAAGGACCTGACCAAGGCACTGCTGGATGCGGCCGGCGTGCCGGTGCCGCTCGGGCGTCCGGTGCAGGACGTCGAGGACGCCTGGCGGGCGATGCAGGAGCTGGGTGGACGCGTGGTCGTCAAGCCGCTCGACGGCAACCAGGGCAAGGGCGTCACGGTCAACATCGCCACCCGCGAGCAGCTCGCGCTTGCCTATCAGGCGGCGCGGGAGATCAGCAGCAAGGTGCTGGTGGAACGCTTCATCCCGGGCAACGACTTCCGCCTGCTGGTGGTCGGCAATCGGCTGGTGGCGGCGGCGCGGCGCGATCCGCCGTCGGTGACCGGCGACGGCATCCACACCGTGGCACAGCTGGTCGAGCAGGTCAACCGCGACCCGCGCCGCAGCTCCGGGCATGCCACCTCGCTCAGCTTCATCAAGCTCGACGACATCGCCCTCGCCCGCCTGGCCTTGCAGGGACTGAAACCGGATTCGGTGCCGCCCCAAGGCACGCGGGTGATCCTGCGCAACAACGCCAATCTCAGCACCGGCGGCACCGCCACCGATGTCACCGATGACGTGCATCCGGAAGTGGCGGCGCGCGCGGTCGAGGCGGCGCTGACCATCGGCCTCGACATCTGCGGCGTCGACGTCGTCTGCCGCACGGTCTTCGCGCCGCTCGAGCAGCAAGGCGGCGGCATCGTCGAGCTGAATGCGGCGCCGGGCCTGCGCATGCATCTGAGCCCGTCGTTCGGCAAGGGTCGCAACGTCGGCCAGGCGGTGATCGCCGCGATGTTCGAGCCCAACCAGGACGCGCGCATCCCGGTGGTGGCGGTGACCGGCACCAACGGCAAGACCACCACCGCCAAGCTGGTCGCCCACCTGCTGGCGACGAGCGGCCTGCGCGTCGGCAGCACCGGCACCGACGGCATCTTCGTCGACGGCCGCTGCATCGACGATGGCGACTGCAGCGGCCCCAAGAGCGCGCGCAACGTGCTGCTGCATCCCGACGTGGATGCGGCGGTCTTCGAGACCGCGCGCGGCGGCATCCTCCGCGAGGGACTCGGCTTCGACCGCTGCGACGTGGCGGTGGTGACCAACATCGGCGCCGGCGACCACCTCGGCATGAACTACATCGAGACGCCGGCGCAGCTCGCGGCGGTCAAGCAGGTCATCGTGCAGAACGTGTCGGACCACGGCATGGCGGTGCTCAACGCCGAGGACCCGCTGGTGGTGGCGATGGCGGAAAGCTGCCCCGGCGCGGTGACCTACTTCGGGAACAGCCGCCAGCAGCCGGTGATCGCCCTGCACCTCGCGCAGGGCGGGCGCGCGGTCTTCGTCGAGGGCAACGACATCGTCGCCGCGGCCGGCGCCGACGAGCAGCGGATCGGCCTCGACGGCGTGCCCCTGACGGGCGGCGGACGCATCCCGTTCCAGGTCGAGAACGCCATGGCGGCGGTCGCCGCCGCCTGGGCGCTGGAGATTCCCTGGCCGATCCTGCGCCAGGGGCTGGCCGGCTTCGTCAGCGATGTCGCCTCCGCGCCGGGCCGCTTCAACCTGCTGCAGTTCCGCGAGGCGACGCTGATCGCCGACTACGGCCACAATCCCGACGCGATCGCGGCGCTGGTGCGCGCCGTCGACGCCATGACCTCGCGCCGCCGCGTGGCGGTCATCAGCGGCGCCGGCGACCGCCGCGACGAGGACCTGACCCGCCAGACCGAGATCCTCGGCGACGCCTTCGACGACGTCGTCCTGTACCAGGACCAGGCGCAGCGCGGACGCGGGGACGGGGAGGTGCTGGCGCTGCTGCGGCAGGGCCTTGCCAATGCCCGGCGCACCACCCGCATCGACGAGATCCGCGGCGAATTCGCGGCGATCGACTCGGCGCTCGCCCGGCTCGAACCGGGCGACCTGTGCCTGGTCCTCGTCGACCAGGTGCCGGAGGCGCTTGCCCACCTGGCGGCTGCCGGTGCCCGTCCGCTTGCCGCGCTGCAGTGATACGCTTGTCGCCATGACCCACGAACCTGCCCATGCCGGGGCTCGGCCGGCTGATCCGTCGTTGCTCGACTCCCTGCGTGCCAGTTATGCCGGCCGGCTGCTCGTCGAGCCGGAAGCGATGGCCCCCTTCCTGCTCGACTACCGCAAGCGCTGGATGGGCGCGGCCCTCGCCGTGGCGCAACCGGATTCGACCGAGGAGGTCGCCCAGCTGGTGCGCTGGTGTCGCGGCAACCGCATCGCCGTCGTGCCGCAGGGTGGCAACACCGGCCTCACCGGCGGCTCGGTGCCGGATGCCGGCGGCCGGGCGATCCTGCTGTCGTTGACGCGGATGAACCGCATCCGGACGATCGACCCGCTCAACAACACCCTCACGGTCGAAGCCGGCTGCGTGCTGCAGCGGGTGCAGGAGGCCGCCGCGGAGGCGGGCCGGCTGTTCCCGTTGAGCCTGGCGGCGCAAGGCACCTGCACCATCGGCGGCAACCTCTCCACCAATGCCGGCGGCGTGCAGGTGATCCGCTTCGGCAACGCCCGCGAATTGTGCCTCGGGCTCGAGGTGGTCAACGCCGAAGGCGAGATCTGGAACGGCCTGAAGGGCCTGCGCAAGGACAACACCGGCTACGACCTGCGCGACCTGTTCATCGGCGCCGAAGGCACGCTCGGCGTCATCACCGCCGCGGTGATGAAGCTGTTCCCGCTGCCGGTCGCCAAGGTGGCCGCCTTCATCGGCCTCGAGTCGCCCCACCACGCCTTGCGGCTGCTGGAGCTGGCGCAGGCGCGGCTGGATTCGTCGCTGACCGGTTTCGAGCTGATCTCGCACGAGGCGCTCTCGCTGGTGCTCAAGCACTTCCCGGGCAGCCGCCTGCCGCTCGGATCGGCCTGTCCCTGGTACGTGCTGCTCGAGCTCAGCGACCTGCACAGCGAGGAGCATGCCGCCGAGGCGCTGCAGGCGCTGCTCGAGGCGGCGCTCGAAGCCGACCTGGTGCGCGACGCGGCAGTGTCGGCGTCGATCGACCAGTTCCGCCAGTTCTGGGCGCTGCGCGAGAACATCTCGGATGCGCAAGGCCTCGAAGGCAAGAACATCAAGCACGACATCTCGGTGCCGATCTCGCGCATCGCCGACTTCATCGACCAGACCGACGCGCAGATCAAGGCAGCGCATCCGCAGACGCGGATGATCGTCTTCGGCCATCTCGGCGACGGCAACCTGCACTACAACGTCTCCCCCGGCCCGGGCCAGGGTGCCAGCCTCGACGCAGCCTTCATGGCGCTGGAGGGCCCGATCAATCGCATCGCCCACGATGCGGTGGTGCGCTTCGGCGGCTCCATCTCGGCGGAGCACGGTCTCGGCATCCTGCGGCGCGACGAGTCCGCGCGCTACAAGCAGCCGGTCGAAGTGGCGATGATGCGCGCCATCAAGAAGGCGCTCGATCCAGATGGGCTGATGAATCCGGGCAAGCTGCTGCCGGATTGAGGAAGCGCCGCGCCGCGCGGCGGCTGGCGGCAACACCGCCTGCGCCGGCGATCCCGATCGGCTGGACGCGTCCGTCAGGGCCCGGCGAGCCGCTCCACGTCGACCGCGATCCGGCTGTAGTCGGCATTGGCCAGCCGCAGGTAGACGCAGGGAAAGGCGATCACCTGCGCCTGCAACAGGTGCGGCGGCGGCGGCTCGACCTGCAGGTGCACCCCGAGCGTGCCCGCCGTCACCGGCAGTCGCTGCTGCGGCAACGAGATCCGATACCCGAGGTTGGGTAGTGCCCCCGGGCGGACCAGCACCGCCGACTCGCCGGCGTTGAAGTCGACGCCGAACGAAGCGAGCGCCGCGCGCATTCCGCCGTCCACCGCGGCGAGATAGGCGCGCCACTGCGCCGCGTCGCGGAACGCCTCGCTGTGCGCCTGCTGCGGATCCTGTCCCTGCGGCCCCGGATCGGCGCAACGCAACTGCCGCGTGCCGAGCAACGCGATCGTGCGCTCGGGCGCAGCGGGCGGCTGGGCCGGCGGCGGCAACGCGGGCGACGGC
>JAEZQX010000523.1 GCA_023441105.1 Pseudomonadota bacterium
ATGCCGCGGCCGTTGTCCAGCACCGAGATGGAGTTGTCGGTGTGGATGGTGACGATGATCTCGTCGCAGTAGCCGGCCAGCGCCTCGTCGACCGAGTTGTCCACCGTCTCGAACACCAGGTGGTGCAGGCCGGTGCCGTCGGACGTGTCGCCGATGTACATGCCCGGGCGCTTGCGCACCGCCTCGAGGCCCTCGAGGATCTGGATGGAGGTGGAGTCGTAGCCGGCCTTGATCGTGGGCGTTTCGCCCGTTTGGCCTCCGCTCGTTGCTCCGCCTGCTGCACCGCTTGTTGCCCCGCTTGTTGCGGTTCCGTTGCCGTTTCCATTACCGCCGTGACCGGCGCCGTTGCCATTGCCGTGGCCGTTGCCATCCTTCTGGCCGCTCGGGCCAGCCGGCTGGGCTTGCTTGTTCGGTTCCGTGGTTCTGTCCGCCTGAGGTTTGGAGTCTTCGGGTTGCTGCGATGGGCTGGTGCTTGGAATCATCGGACTGCTAGATCCTCATGGGCATGATCACGTACTTGAAGGTGTCGTCGCCGGGCAGGCTGAGCAGGGCGCTGGAGTTGGAATCACCGAACTCGGCCTTGATCAGGTCGACCTTGAGGTTGGCGAGGACGTCGAGCAGGTAGGAGACGTTGAAGCCGATCTCGAGCGGCGCGTCGTTGTAGTCGACGTCGAGCTCCTCGGTGGCCTCTTCCTGCTCCGCGTTGCTGCTCTGGATCTTGAGCAGCGAGGGCCCGAGGCTCAGCCGCACGCCCTTGAACTTCTCGTTGGTCAGGATCGATGCCCGGCTGAGCGCGCCGGAAAACTGCTCGCGGTTGATGGCGATGGCCTTGCTGTAGCCGGTGGGGATCACCCGCTGGTAGTCGGGGAACTTGCCCTCCACCAGCTTGGTGACGAACTCGACCTCGCCGAAGCTGATGCGGATCTGGTGGCTGATGACCTGCACCAGCACCGGCTCGTCGCTGTCGCCGAGCAGCCGCAGCAGCTCGGTGACGGTCTTGCGCGGCATGATCACTTCGGTCTGCGTCGACGCCGACGCTTCGGCATGGGAGCAGAACGCCAGCCGGTGGCCGTCGGTGGCGACGCTGCGGATGCCCTGCGGCCCCATCACCAGCAGCAGGCCGTTGAGGTAGAAGCGGATGTCCTGCTGTGCCATCGCGAAATGGACCATCTGCAGCAGGTGCTTGAGCTGCTTCTGCGGCAGGGTCGCCTCCGACGTCACCTCGGTGCCGACGGCCAGCGTGGGGAAGTCCGCCGCCGGCAGGGTCTGCAGGTTGAAGCGACTCTTGCCGGCGATCACCGTGAGCTTGGTGCCGGTGAGGGTGACGGTCACCTCGGTTTCGGGCAGCGCGCGCAGGATGTCGATCAGCTTGCGGGCGGACACGGTCAGCGCCGCATCCTCGCTGCCGGAACCGATCGATGCCTTGGTCTGCACCTGCATCTCGATGTCGGTGCCGGTGAACGACACGGCTTCGCCGTTCTTGCGGATCAGCACGTTGGCGAGGATCGGCAAGGTATGGCGCTTTTCCACGATCCCGGCAACCGTCTGCAGGGGTTTCAGGATGGCGTCTCGCGAAGCTTTGATGATCTGCATGCGCTTTCCCTGGTTCTCTTATCTTTCTATTTAAAAAGAAGATGTTGTTGTTGATGCTCGCCGGCCGGCTGTGGATAGCCGCTGCGGAGCCAGCGATTGCAGGCCTCGGCGCGGTGGACAGCCTTGTGCGGAATCGGTGCCGGGGTCGTGACGCATCTGTGGAGAGATCCGGCGGGGGACGGTTTTCCGCATCCTGTCCACACGGCCGTCACCGTTTTTCCCCAACGTTTCCCCAAGGTTCTGCCCAGGTTCTCCACAGGCACCTTGTCGAACGGGCTTGCCGCGCGGCCGCCGCTCACAGATACTCCCGCAGCGTCTGGTCCAACACGTGGATCTGGTGGTTGAGCTCGGGCTTGTGCGCACGCAGCTCGCCGATCTTGCGCACGGCATAGAGGACGGTGGTGTGGTCCTTGCCGCCGAAGGCCTCGCCGATCTCGGGAAGGCTCTTTTGCGTCAACTCCTTGGCGAGGTACATGGCCACCTGGCGCGGCAGGGCGATTTTGGCCGGCTTGCGCTTGGAGTACATGTCCGCCAGCTTGAGCTTGTAGTAGTCCGCCACCGTGCGCTGGATCAGCTCAATGGAGATCTGGCCGCGGTTGAACGACAGGATGTCCTTGAGCGCTTCCTTGACCAGCTCGAGCTCGATCGGCTGGTTGCGGAAACCCGCGAAATGCACGATCCGCTGCAGCGCGCCTTCCAGCTCGCGCACGTTCTGGCGGATGTGCTTGGCCACGAAATAGGCGACCTCTTCCGGCAGCTTGATGCGCCCCTGCTCGGCCTTGCGCAGCAGGATGGCCACCCGCATTTCCAGCTCCGGCGGCTCGATGGCGACGATCAGCCCGGAATTGAAGCGCGACACCAGCCGGTCGTCGATGTTGGCCAGCTCCTTGGGATAGGTATCGCTGGTGATCAGGATCTGGCGGTGGTCCGCGACCAGCGACTCGAAGACGTAGAAGAACTCCTCCTGCGAGCGCTTCTTCTCCGACAGGAACTGGATGTCGTCGATCAGCAGCAGGTCCAGCGACTGGTAGTAGCGCTTGAACTGGTCGACCGCCTCGCGGCGCACGGCAGACACCATGTCCTGGAAGAACTGGTTGGCGGTGACGTAGCGGATGGTGGCCGCCGGCTCGCGGTCCAGGATGGCGTTGCCGACCGCATGCATCAGGTGGGTCTTGCCCAAACCGACGCCGCCGTGGATGAACAGCGGGTTGTAGGCGCCGCCGGGCCGGTCCGCCACCTGCAGCGCCGCGGCGCGGGCCAGGTCGTTGGCTTTGCCGGTCACGAAGGTGGTGAAGGTCAGGTCCGGATTGAGCTTGGTGCGCTCGTCCGGCGGCCGCGAGCCGAGGGCGGAAAAGCCGGCGCGGCCGTGGCCGGCGTCGGCGGTGTCGGCCACGGGGGACGCCTCCGGCGAGGCGAATGCCGCGGGCCCGTTACCTGCGGGGCTGCTGCCGGCGTAGCCGGACATCGAGGAGGTCGGGGGCTGGGAGCCCGCCGCATCCGCCCCACCCGCCCCATAGGGACCGTATTGCGCGTCCGCCGTCGCATCGGCCGGGGCCGGCCGGTTCAGGACTTCGAACTGCACCGACACGTCGCTGTCGAACTGCTCCTGGAGGCTGGCGCTGATGAGGCGCAGGTACTGCTTGCGCACCACGTCCACCTTGATCTGGGTAGGCGCGCCCAGCCGCACGACCCGGTCCGCCGGGTCGAAGCCGAGGAAAACCAATGGCTTGATCCAGGTGCGGAATGCCTGCTCGGAGAGCTTCGTTGAAAGCAGCTCAGTGCATTCCTGCCATCGTTCCTGCATGTTGGACCAGCGTTCTCTCTGTTCTTGAAGCGAAAAAAGCCTGCCGCGGTAGGCCCTGCAGACAACTGGCGGGGCACCGCGGACGGTCCTGATGGAAGACAATCGGACTTTGTCGCCACGACCCCGCATTCTAACTTATCCACAGAGCCGACGGTCTATCTGGATTGACAGAAAGCGGCCGATCGAGTCGAATAGAAGGCTTTTCCGAAAAAATCACTCTCTATAGAAGTCAGTCATGAAACGCACCTACCAGCCATCCGTTTGCCGGCGCAAGAGAACCCACGGCTTCCTGGTACGCCAGAAGACCCGCGGCGGCCAAGCCGTCATCCGCGCTCGTCGCGCCAAGGGCCGCAAGCGCCTCGCCGTCTGATACCGATCTGGCCGGGTGCGGCCTTGGCGACGTCCAAGGGCGGGCCCAGGGCACTCCAGGCCACGCTGCAGGACAGACATCTACCGGGGGCGGTCGCGCAGCCACTGAACCGGTGCAATTGAGAGGCGGTCTGCGTCGATGCGGACAGCGGGATCGCCCGGGCGGATCCGCTTGCGTCTCACCGGCTCCTATTTCGAACTGACGGATCGCGTCGCCGATCGCCGGCCAGCGAAGGCCCCTTCCGGGATAGCAGCGGGGGCAGCAGCGGGGGCGACAGCGGCAGCACCGGCAAAGACGCCAGCGGCGGCGTCGGCTGGACGGCGGGATGCCGGCGACGGACGGAGCGAGCTCCTGATCAGCGTCGCCAAGCGGCTGGTCAAGTCGGCCGTCCGGCGCAATACCGTCAAACGGATCGTGCGGGAAGCTTGGCGCGCGGCAACGGACAAGGGCATTGCGAAACAGCGCTCACAGGCTGATGGACAACCGGCAGGCGGACAACGGCACGATGGCGGCGAGCTGTCGGCCGGCGCTCTTGGCGCTGTCGGCGCCGCGAGGGCTTCCCGCCGGACCTGCCTGGTGCGCCTCAAGCGCTCTCCCTGGGTCGGCACCGATCCCCGGCCGAGCTTCGCGATGATCAAGCGCAGCCTGCGCCAGGACGCCGACCAGCTGTTCGCCACGTTCCGGGCGAAGAGGAAGTAGCCGATGCGATCCGCAATCGGGCCATCGCCCGCCAGCATTTCCCGGCAGGAGCCGACGACGTTGCATTGGCTGGGCAGGCAGGCACGGTCCCTTCCCGGGCGCCTGCTCGTTGGGCTGGTCCAGGTCTATCGGCTGGCGATCAGCCCGGTGCTGGCGCCGAGTTGCCGCTACTGGCCCAGTTGCTCGGAATACGCCATCGAGGCCCTGCGCCGGCATGGTGCTGCGCGGGGCAGCTGGCTGACCGCGCGCCGGTTGTGCCGCTGCCATCCGTGGTCGGCCGGCGGCATCGACGAGGTGCCGGCGCCGCGTACCGGTGGCCATGGCGAAGGCGGCACCGGCGCGGTTGGCACTTCAGTAGGCAATTCCCTCTTCAATCTGCCGTTCACGAGTTCCGCGAATTCCGCGGGCTTCGCGAACGCCGGCGATCCCAAGAACCCCAAGAACTCTCAGAACTCCACTCCGCGCTGGCGCGCCGCTTTCGGCGAGCCGTACCGCGACCATTCGGACACCGCTTCCTCATGATGCAGACGCAAAGAACGATCCTCTGGGTCATTTTCGTGATGTCCCTGCTGTTCCTCTGGGACAGCTGGCAGAAGCACAACGGCAAGCCGTCGCTGTTCGGCGGGCC
>JAEZQX010000551.1 GCA_023441105.1 Pseudomonadota bacterium
CCCTGGCAGCCTCCAGCCGCTCGGCATCGGCGCGGGCCTCGATAGTCAGCCGGGTGTTCTCGGTGCCGATGGCGGCGGCCGAGACGGCTTCCGGATACAGGCGGATCAACACGCGCTCCGCCGCCAGCGTAAGCTCGGTCTGCACCGCCGCAGTCAGCGACTCCTGGTTGTAGCTGCCGCGCCGGCGCCAGAAGCTGCTGAAGTTGGCCGACTGCTGGACCAGCACGTCGCGCACCGTGCTTTCCCAGAAGGCGGGATGCTCCGACTGCGCCCATTGGCCGCGGCCGCGGCCGTAGTGGGCGACCGCGAGGTAGGCGAGCAGCGACGACGCCACCAGCCGGCTCATGACTTCGTCGGTCCAGGTGACGGTGACGGTCTCGGTGCCGCGGACCATGTTGTAGCCGCGGGCGAGCCCGGCCGCGCCCAGCGCGCCAAGCACGCCGCCGGCGATCATCCCGCCGCCGAGCGTGAAGCCGCCGGTGATCACGTCCGCCTTGAGGCCGGCCAGGGCGCCGGTGACCAGGCCGCCGACCACGGCCGCGCGACCTTCGTCGACGTGCTTGGTGACGGTGTAGTGGTCGGCGAGGCGGGTGAGCACGTCGTCGCCGGCCTTGCCTTCGAGTCCGTGCAGCTCGATCAGCCGGTTGGTGGTCTCGTGGATGTCCCGGTTGAGCCGCTCCGCAAGGTCGCGCATCGCCTTCTGCTTGGCCGAGTCGACCTTATCCCGGGTGACGCCGAGCGCCGTGCCAACGTCCCGCAGCCGCCCCTTGATGCCGCCGTGCGCAACCTTCTCCTTGTCCAGGGCGGCGCGCGCCAGGCGTTCGGCGAGGACCCGCATGGCGGCGTCGAACGCCTCGCGGCGCTGCGTCTGCCAGGCGCGGTGCAGTCGGCCGAAGGATTCGCGTTTCGCCTCGGGCACCAGCTGCGCCACTTCCTTGAGCAGCGCGCCTTCCTGCACCCAGCAGCGGGCGAAGGCATCGAGCGCCAGGACCTTGCGCACCGCCGGCGCATGGCTGAGGTGCGCGCGCCAGCGCTCGATCTCAGCGGCTTCATCGGCCGGTCCACTGGGCGGCCCCATCTGGTTGACCAGCACGATGATCGGCTTGCCGATCCACTGCAGGATCCGCATCTCCGGCTCGACGTAGCCGGCATCGTCCGGATCCTCTGCGGCATTGACGAGGTAGAGGACCACGTCCGCCTCTTCGCGCGCGTTGCGCACCGCCTGCTGGCTCGACCAGAGCGCGCGGTCGGTGAAGCGGTCCCAGACCTGGCTGACGAACCAGCCGATCGGCCGCTCGGATTTCTGCAGCCGGTCGGCGAGGCGGGCGCTGTCGCCGAATCCCGGCGTATCCCACAGCGTCAGGACGTCGCCTTCGGGCGTCTCGAGGAGCACGAAGCGGTCCGCGCTGTCGGTGACATGCGGCTCGTCCTTCACCACCCCGACATTGCGGTTCAGCATCGTCCTCGCCAGCGTCGTCTTGCCGACATTGGTGTGCGACACGAGGCTCAGCGAGATGGTCTTGCTGTTGTCTTTCATGCAGATGCTTTGGCGCCCGCCCTGAATCCGGCATTTTGCACCACGCGGCCGGAAATCTCATCGAGTACTTCCGCTAGCTTGCGACCTGCGTCACCAGCGTCTTCTCTTTCCAGCGACACGAACACCGGCTCGATGTCGACGCGGCTCGACAGGATCCGCCGCCAGGTCGCGCGGCGGTCGGCGAGCCGCCCGGATGCCGCGCCGAAGCGCCGAGTGAAGGCGGATTCGTCGATCAGCGCCACCACCGCCGCATCGGCAGGCAGTGCGCGTGCCAGCGCCGCCATGAAGGTGGCGTGGTTCTCGTACTCGGGCGTCGCCGACAACGAGAACAAGGCGAGCGTCAGCGCGACGGCCTCGCGGCCGACGGTGTCGAGATGGTCCTCGCCGCCCAGCGGAACCGACGGCAGCATCCACAACTGCAGCTTGTCGCCGTAGACCTGCTGCAGGAGCCGCCTGAGCCCGTCGAGCGCCTCGGGCGAGGGCTGGTAGCTGTACGGCAGCACCCGCACGCGGGCCGCGTGCCCGCCATGCAGGCGGCGCAGGTTCTGGAAGTAGCCATCGGTGAGCGGCACCGGGAGGTGGCCGGCCAGACGCCGCGCCCGCAGCGACTGGTACCAGCCGAGGACCACTCGCGGCACCACCACCACCAGCAGCACGGTCACCGCATGCAGGTGGATCCATCCGGCCGCGTTCTCCCCCGTGCCGCCCGGCAGGCGCATCGCCGCCAATCGCGCCGCGTCCGGCAGGGCGATGCCGGTGAGCAGGCTGGCCGGGCCCAGGACCCACCGCAGCAGGCTGCCGACGAAGTCGACGCTGAGGAAGGTGCTCTCCCAGCCGGCGCGGTACTCGAATACCAGGCCGCGAACGTAGAGGCCGGCCACCGCGCCGGCCGCGAAGGCGGCCGCCGCATGATGCAGCACCGAGACCACCCGCGCCGCGTTGACAGCGGCGGTCAACTGCAGCCAGTGGCGCACGAACAGCGCCAGTGGCGACGTCGACTCGGGCTTGAGCAGCGACTTGGGCAGGCCCATCGCCAGGCGCGCGAGCAGCCGCTGCATCGGCCCGAGCAGGCCGGCCGGCGGCGCCCGCGGCCCGCGACCGCCGCCGGCCAGCGCC
>JAEZQX010000026.1 GCA_023441105.1 Pseudomonadota bacterium
CCGACGCTGAGATCGCCGGTGAGGCCGCGGATGTTCTGCGCGCCCGACAACCCGCCGAACGGCACCAGCAGCGCCACGAAAAATGCGGATAGAGTCCCGCCTTCACCGGCGTGCCGGGCTCGAGGTAGGCGGCGCGGTCCGCCGGTCGCGCGCCGTGCGCGGCGGCGAGCGGCACAATGGTGCGGCCGAGGCGGGTGTCGCCAGTATCGCGCAGGGCCTGCGAGTCGCTACGGCCGGCCAGCGGTGGAAGGGAAGCGCAGCCGGAGGCGATGGCGACCAGCAGCAGCAATACGAGCGTCGGAAGCCTTGACAGCTTCCACGGCTTCGACGGTGAAGTCATCGGTTTACCCGACGGGGGCGCGCGGCGGCGGTGCGGCCAAAGCAGCAGGCGTGCCCGCGGCTGTCACGGGCGCCGGCGTGTCAGGTCGAAGACGACGAAGCCGTCCTCCGGGATGGTGCGGTTGCGCCAGCGCGGGCTCTCGAACGTATCGCGCACATCTTCCATGCCCGACTGCCAGTGGTCGAGCATCGACAGCCGCGAGAACTCGTAGTCCTTCGAATGCGTCTCGTGGCTCACGCGGCGGTAGATCAGGTGCACCACGGACACCGCCCGCTCGACGGTGGCGTCCTTCAGCGCCAGCAGGTCGGGATCATTGGCCAGGCTGTCCGGCAACTTGGCGAACAGGCGTCGCGCCGCCTGTGCCAGCGCCTGCCGCTGGCGGGCGCGATCGGTGTTGAGGCGTGTGCGGCTGGAGTAGCGAATGTCCTTCTCGCGCTCGATCACCTGCGCCAGGTCCACCGGCATCGGGCCGGTGGCGGCGAACAGGTCGATCTGGAAGACCAGCCGCCGCGGACTGCCCGGCTGCTCCAGGACATAGTTGAACGGCGTGTTGGATACCAGCCCGCCATCCCAGTACCACTCGCCGTCGATCTCGACCGGCGGCAGACCCGGCGGCAGCGCGCCGCTGGCCATGATGTGGCGGACGTCGAGGCGCTGCCGGCTGGTGTCGAAGTAGGCGAAGTTGCCGCTGCGGACATTGACCGCGCCCACCGACAGCCGCACCGCGCCACTGTTGAGCAGGTCGAAGTCGACCAGGCGCAGCAGGGTCGCCCGGAGCGGAGAAGTGTCGTACCAGCTGATCGCGCCCGGCGTACCGCGTGGCTGCAGCCATGGAGGCGGAACTCGTGGCGCAAAGAACCCCGGACGGCCGAACAGCGCGGTTGCGAAGGCGCTCGCCTCGTTGAGCAACCCGTGGATGTCACCGCCAGCCTCGAGACCGGGAACCGCCGGAAGACCGGCGATGGAACCGGCCGAGACCGTTTCCCAGAATTCATTCAGCCGCGCCACCCGGCGCTCCGGCGGGTTGCCGGCGATCAGCGCGGCGTTGATCGCGCCGATGGAGATGCCGGCGACCCAGGTCGGCGCATGGCCGCCGGCACAAAGCGCCTCGTAGGCGCCGGCCTGGTAGGCGCCCAGCGCACCCCCGCCCTGCAGCACCAGGATCTCCTCCTCCGCCGGCAACGGCGATGGCTCGGATTCAGGCGACGATCGGGAGCAGGGGCTGGCGCGACGGGCGGGCCTGGCGATGATCCCTCCATGCTCGGGCACGAGCCGGATTATAGGTGCGCACCCCAGCGTGACGGCCATCTGCTGACGCACGAGCAATGCGTCGATCCGCGGCTGGAGAGCTCAGAAATACCAGCTGTAGCGCAGTTGCAGGAAGTCCTCGCCCGGATTGGGCGACCTGATGCCGGCGTTCGAGAAGTGCTGGAAGCGCAGCGCGAGCTCGTGGCGGCGGTCTCTGCCGAACCGCCGGCCGACGGCCAGGTGGTCGCCGAAATTGAAGGTGGTGCTGAAGCTCTTGCTGGCGCTGCGGTAGATCGGCTGCAGGAAATTGAAGCCGATGCCGCCTTCGAGGAACCAGCGCCCGCCCCAGCTCCGGGGATAGAGCCTAAGGACCGGGGTGACACCGATCTGCGTCACCCAGGCATTGCCGCCGTTGCCGTCGACATCGCTGCTCCAGCGTCCGAACGCTGCTTCCCAATAGCCGCTCAGGCGGCCGAACGAGAGGTCGCGATGCCAGCTCCATTCCCAGATCGCGCCGGCATTCGCCATCTGCGCTTCCTCGGCGACGCCCGCCTGCACGAAAATGGCGCTCGGCCGGAAGGCGGACCTCGCCGAAGCTCCCGCCGCGACCGGCGCCGAGGCGGACTGCGCGGCTGCCGGTGCCGTCAACGCCGCGCAGGCAAGTAGCAAGCCGGCAAAACGCGCGGCCGCGGCCAGATCCCTGTGGACTTGCTCGCCAACCCGGGCCCGAACCGATCCGATCTTCATCCTTCTCCTTGCCACGCGAATGCGGCGGCGTTGCTGCTGCCGCAACGCAATCCTGCAGCCTTGCACCGCCGCGCGCATCGCCCGGGCAGGCGCCGCCGCCACCCGCCCAGCGACCGAGCGTGGCCTCCCTCTTTCGGAGGAATCGACGAACCGTCATCGGCGCAGGGGCGCCTGCCATCAGACAATCTGCCGGGGCCCTCCACCCGTTCGGACGCGGCGGCGGCGGAGATCAGGGTGCGCGGCCTCGACGATGGCCGGCGAGGCGCATCGATGCCAGTGAGCGGCGCTAAGGATGCAGCCGAGTCACCCGCATCTCATGCCGGAACAACACGTCTGCCGGATCGGCGCGGCCGCTGACCGGCGCCGCCGAGCCCGTCACCGCCGAGCAGGCGAGCGGTATATGGCCTTCGCCGACCAGCAGGCCGGAGGTGGGATCGAGGCCGATCCAGCCGGCACCCGGGATGTAGACCTCGGCCCATGCATGCAGGTCTGCGCGATCCGAATCCGGATCAGGATCGGCTGGACCGGCGCTCGTTGCTGCCGAGGGATGCAGCTGGATCAGGTAGCCGGACACGAAGCGCGCCCCGAGCCCCAACCGGCGCAAGACCTGGATCAGCAGCCAGGCGCTGTCGCGGCAGGAGCCGCAGCCGAGCGCCAGCGTGTCTTCCGCCGTTTGCACGCCGGGCTCCATCCGCTCGAGATAGCGGATGTCGCGGGAGAGCCGCTGGTTGAGCGCCACCAGGAACTGCGTCGTCCGCAAGGGGTGCGCCAGCACTTCGGCGCGCATGCTGTCGATCCAGCTCTCCAGCAGCGGGCCTGCCGGCTCGGGGCGCGTGTACGCCGTGAGGTCCACCTGCAGGGGCTCGCTGTAGCGGAACGGAAAGACTTCCGCGTCCAATTCGATGAAGAACTCGAAGGGATTGATGGCCGTCATGTCGGCGACCAGGTCGACGGTGACGCTCAGCTCGCGCGTCGCCTCCGTGAACACCAGGCGCGCGACGTGGTTGCCGTACGGATCCTGCTGCCAATTGATGAAGTGCGACGAAGGCGCCACCGACAGCGAATAGGCGAGGATCGGCGTGCGCGAATGCGGTGCCGGCCGCAGCCTCACTTCGTGCGGCGACAGCGACACCGGACGGTCGTAGCGATAGCTGGTGGAATGATGCAGGGCGACGCGCGGCCCCATCGGCGTGCTCATTGCTCTCCGGTGCGGAACACCCTGCTCAAAGCCGTGCTGTCACGCCACCGTCCACGTAGAGCACGTGACCGTTGACGAAGCTCGACGCATCCGAGGCCAGGAAGATCGCGGCGCCGCCGAGCTCGTCCACCTGCCCCCAGCGGCCGCTCGGCGTGCGGCCGACAAGCCAGCTCGAGAATTGCTGGTCCCTGACCAGCGCCGCGTTCAGCTCGGTGGCGAAATAGCCGGGGCCGATGCCGTTGACGTTGAGGCCATGGGGGCCCCAGTCGATTGCCATGCCCTTGGTCAGCATCTTCACCGCCCCTTTGCTGGCAGTGTAGGGCGCAATTCCGGGCCGGCCCAGCTCGCTCTGCACCGAGCAGACGTTGATGATCCGGCCTCGCCCGCGCGGGATCATGCGGCGCGCCACCGCCTGGCCGACGAAGAACACGCTGTCCAGGTTGGTGCGCATCAGCTCCTGCCAGGTCGCCGGCTCGTAGTCCTCGAGCGGCCCGCGACGCTGCATGCCGGCGTTGTTGACCAGGATTTCGATCGGACCGACGTCGCGTTCGATGGCATCGACAGCCGCCAGCACCGCATCGCGGTCGGTCACATCGAAAACCTGCTGGTGCACCTCGAGTCCTTCGGCCTGGAGCGCGGCGGCCGCGCCCGCCAGACGCGCCTGATCGCGACCGTTGACCACCAGGATGGCGCCCGCATGGCCGAGCGCGCGGGCGATCGCGAAGCCGAGGCCGGCGCTCGATCCCGTCACCAGCGCGATGCGGCCGCCGAGCTGGAACATGCGCAGCGACGGCGCCGCGGCAGCTGCCGGATCGCCGAGGCCGGCAGTGCCGACCCCAGGGTCGGCCATGGATCGCTCGATGTCGTGGGT
>JAEZQX010000214.1 GCA_023441105.1 Pseudomonadota bacterium
GGGGCACCCGCGGCAGGTGCAGCGTGAAGCAGCTGCCGCTGCCCTCTCCGGCGCTGCTGGCGACGAGGCGCCCGCCATGCAGTTCGGTGATCCGGTGGGCGAGGCTCAAGCCCACCCCCAGCCCGTCGTGGCCGGGCTCGCCGTGCCGTGCCGCCTTCGAGAATGCCGCGAAGACATGCGGCAGCGAGTCGGCCGCGATGCCGATACCGGTGTCCTGCACGATCACGCGTGCCTCGACTTCGTCGGCTGCCACCGCAAGCTTCACATGACCACCGGGTTCGGTGTACTTGGCCGCGTTGGTCAGCAGATTGCTCACCACCTGGACGAGACGCGCGAGATCGCCATGGACGTACACTCGCCGCGCCGCCTCGTCCGATTGCGGCAAGGCCAGCTCGAACCGGTGCTGCCGGCGCGCGATCAGCTCCTGGGCCTGCTCGACGGCCGCCAGCACGACGCTCGCGATATCGATCACCTCCCGGTTGAGCGTGATTCGCCCGGTGGTGATCCGTGCCACGTCGAGCAGCTCGTCGACCAGCACCTGCAGGTGCCGGCCCTGGCGATCGAGCATCTCGTGCGCAGCAGCCACGTCCGGCGCGAAGTCCGCCGCCTTGCGTCGCAGCCAGTGGCCAACCGAGAGGATCGGCGCAAGCGGATTGCGCAGCTCGTGGCCGAGGATCGCCAGGAATTCGTTCTTGCGCCGGTCGGCCTCCTCGAGTCGAGCAGCATGCAGGGCAAGCTCGGTTTCGGCTCTCCGCAGGGCGCTGACGTCGATGTGCGCGCCGATCATGCGCAGCGGCTTGCCGTCGACGTCGCGCTCGATCTCGGCCACCGCCGAGATCCAGCGAACCTCCCCCTTGGGCGTGACGACCCGGTATTCGGCCGAGTACTCGCGCGCGGTGCCGGCGACGGCGTTGGTGAAATGCGCGACCATGCGGCCGCGATCGTCCGGATGCAGGCGCCTGACCCAGGCCTCATGCGGCTCGTGCGTAGCATCATCGTCGAGCTGGTGCAGCGTGAGGTATTCGGGCGAGCGGTGATTCGCAAAGCCGCCGCGCAAGTCCACTTCGAAGCCCCCGATGCGGCCGATGCGCTGCACGCGGGCCAGCTCGGCCTCGCGCGCCCGCAGGGTTTCGAGCGCGTTTTCACGCTCGGTCACGTCGTCCCACACGGCGTAGCCGAGCGTCCGGCCGTCGAGGACGATGCACTGCAGGGTCACGTCGACCCGGCGGTAACTGCCGTCGGCGGCCCGTTGGCGGGTATTGAATCGTTGCGGCGTCATCCCGGGCCGCAGCTGCCGCCTGGCGTTGACGATCTCTTCGCCGGTGCGGGTCGCGTCGATGTCGCCGATACGCAGCCTCGCGAACTGCTCGCGCGAGTAGCCGAGCTGCAGGCAGGCAGCGTCGTTGAAGGCGACGAATCCGTCTTCCTCGAGATCGAAAAGCACCGCGCCGACGGGCAGCGTGCTGAACAAGGCCCAGAACGGGCCTTCCGCCAGCGCCACGATCAATGCGTCCCGACGACGATCAGCACGAGCATGCGGCCTGCGCGACAATCAGGCCGTCCCCCGGATGCGGCGGCCGCGGCGGGGCATCGAGCCGCCGCAATACGGTCTTGTCGTCCGTCATCATGCAGGCACGCGTTACTCTCCATGCAGGCACCGTTCCCCGCTGGCGCGGGCGGCCAGGGGCGAGTATCAGCCACTACCACGCCTGCGGCAAGGCGTCCGTCAGGGAGCGAGCGATGAAATTGCGGCGAACGAAGGAAGGTCGATGATCCAGCCGACGAGGCCCCGGGCAAGCGAGCGGCGGGCGCTTCCGCTTCCGCGTCCGCGGCCGGGCTCGCTGGCCGTGGTGCTGACCGTGATGCTGGCCGCGGTGCCGTTGGCGACGCTGCCCAGGGCGGCGTCGGCTGGGGGCCTGGAGCCGGTGCAGCTTGCGCCTGGGCGGCCGGCCATGCCGCAGCAACAGCCCGGCCCCTGGGGCCCGAGACAACCACCGGGCGACTGGCAGCCCAACCCGCCGCGCAACTGGCAGCCGGTCCCTCCCGGCAATCGACAAGTCCCCCCGGGCAACTGGCAGCCACCGCCACCGGCCAACTGGCAGCAGCAACCGTGGGGTGGCTGGCAACCTCATCCTCCGCGGCAACCGCCGCCGCAGTTCGATCCCGGTCCGGGCGGCTTTCCGAACCCACCACGCGCCTACCCGACTCCGCCACGCCAGTACCCGAGCCCCTTGACCCCCTGGTCACCCAACCGGCGCGATTGACGGGGCGGGATCGTGGCAGCCATGAGGGAAAAGTGGCAGCCGACGAGGAGAAGTTCCGGGTCATGGCAGGCTTGCTGGCAGAATGGCCTGCCATTCAAGCCTGGGCGACCGCCGGTCGGATCCCGGGCAAGACTGTCGGACGCATTTCCAGCCAAACGAGCAACAGGAGAAGAAGATGCAGATGCGCAAGAGACTCAGTAGAACCGCACCCCTGGCGGCGCCCATTGCGATCGCCGTCGGCGCGATCATGCTGGCCCTGCAGGCCCCGGCCGGCGCGGCCATCGTCGATGAATCCGGACAGGCCGTGGCGAAGCTTGCGCCCACCAAGGACTCCACCGCCTCCGGCACGGCCACCTTCGCGAGCGCCGGCAAGGATGGCGTGCGCGTCACCATCGAGGTCAGCGGGCTGAAGCCGAATTCGTTGCACGGCCTGCACGTGCATGAAAAAGGCGACTGCAGCGCGCCGGATGCGACCAGCGCCGGGCCGCATTTCTCGCTCCAGGGCCAGGAACACGGTCCGCACGAGGGCGACAAGTACCATGCCGGCGATCTCGGCAACCTGGAAGCGGATGGGCAGGGCAAGGCGACCAAGACGCTGGTCGTGCCGGCCAACAAGCTGACGCTGGCCGCGGGCCCGGCGAGCGTGGTCGGCAGGGCCGTGGTGGTGCACGGCGGACCCGACGACCTGAAGAGCCAACCGGCGGGCAACTCGGGCCCGCGCATCGCATGCGGCGTGGTCGATCGGCAGGTGGCCACCGACGGCACCTTGCCGTCCAAGCCGGCAGCGAAGTAGCAGCGGCGACGGCGGCGGCAGCCACCGACGGCGGCCGCCGCACCAGCCGGCGCGACCGCCGCTCAGTTGGTGGTCGGGACGGACCCGGCGACCGGCTGGTCGCCGAGCAGCGCTGCCAGGGTGTCGAGCGTATCGGCCTCCTCGACCGGCTTGTCCTGGCGCCACCGCAGCATGCGCGGAAAGCGCACCGCGATGCCGCTCTTGTGCCGGGTGCTGCGCGCGATGCCTTCGAAGCCGAGCTCGAACACCAGGGTCGGCTGGACCGCCCGCACCGGGCCGAACTTCTCGGTGGTGGTGCGCCGGATGATCGCGTCGACCTGCGCGATCTCCGCATCGGTGAGCCCGGAATACGCCTTGGCGAAGGGAACCAGCGGGCGGCCGGCCCCCACGCCGGGCCCCCAGACGGCGAACGTGTAGTCGGTGTAGAGTCCGGCCCGCCGCCCATGGCCGCGCTGGGCGTAGACCAGGACCGCATCGACGGTGAACGGCTCGACCTTCCACTTCCACCAGATGCCGGCGCTGCTGGTCCGCCCGACCCCGTAGCCGGAGGTGTGCGCCTTGAGCATCATGCCCTCGACGCCGCGGCTGCGCGACTCCTGCCGCTGCCGGTCGAGTTCCGCCCAGTCCGCGCCTCGCAGCAGCGG
>JAEZQX010000114.1 GCA_023441105.1 Pseudomonadota bacterium
CTTCCGGACCGGCTGCCGGCGCGGCGAGCGCGGCCAGCGCGCCGCTCGCCCGGCCGGTGCCGGTCGTCGCCAGGACCGCCCCCTGGTATGTGGAACTGGCGCGCGACCAGGCGGTCCTCTGGTGCCGCTGCGGCCTGAGCAGCCGCCAGCCTTATTGCGACGGCTCGCATGCCGGCACCGGGCTGCTGCCGCTGCGCTACCGGGCGGCCGCCGCCGAAGAGGTGCTACTGTGCGGCTGCAAGCAGACGGCGACGCCGCCGTTCTGCGACGGCGCCCATAACGGGCTGCTGACGGCATATGCCTCGGATGATCCGGACAGCGAGGGCAATCGCCAGGTGCGGCAGGTGGCGGCGCTCGGCGAAGGCAAGGCCATGCTCGACGGCGGCTGCTACGTCTGCAACGTGCAGCGGCTTTCCTGGCAGGTCGGCGACGGCTTCACCTGGGGCGCGCCGGTCGCCCCCGCCGACGGCGCGCGGCACCAGGCGCTGTTCTGCATCGACGTGCAGCCCGGTGCCTGTCCGGCGATGACGTTCGGCGCGCGCCAGGTGGCGTTGCTGTTCACCGGCGGTAACGCCGCGCTGGACGTCGGCAGCAGGCGCTTCGAGGTCGACGCCCGGCCGGGTGGCGAGGTCGGCGCCAGCGTCCTGCCCGGCGAGAGCTTCCGCGTCGCCAACACCGGACGCAGGCGCCTGCGCTTGTTCGCTGCCGTCGGTCCGATCGGCGACGACTTCGATGGCATGCCGGCCTGGCTGCCGTCGCTGGCACCCGCCTTCGACGATCGTCACGACCGGCGCCTGGCGCCGGTCGATCCGGTGCAGAAACAGGCGATGGCCGACCGCTTCTTCCAGGTGCTGGTCTGCAAGGACCACGGTGCCACCAGCCTGACGCAGTTCATCGGCGAGATCCCGCCCGGCAAGGCGCTGCCGCACCGCCACCTCTACGAGGAGACGCTGATCGTGCTCGCCGGCGAGGGCATGATGTGGACCGAGACGCGCAAGGCGCCGGTGACCGCGGGCGACGTGATCTTCCTGCCGCGCAAGCAGCTCCATTCGCTGCAATGCACCGGCCGGCAACCGATGCTGGCGGCCGGCGTCATCCATCCCGGCGACAACCCCTCCATCAACTACTACTGAGATGACGAGCGCGCACCGTCCCGAGGTCCAGCTGGCTGCCGACATCGGCGGCACCTTCACCGACATCGTGCTGGAGGCCGGCGGCCGGCGCTACTCCTGCAAGGTGCCGACGACGCCGCGGCAGCCGGAGCTCGCCGTCATGGAAGGCATCGGGCGGCTGCTCGAGGAGTCGGGGGTGCGGCCGGGGCAGGTCGGCCTCTTCATCCACGGCACCACCCTCGCCACCAATGCCTTGATCGAGCGCAAGGGCGCGCGCACCGCGCTGCTCACCACGGCGGGTTTCCGCGATGTGCTGGAGATGGGCTTCGAGAAGCGCTTCGAGCAGTACGACATCGACATCCAGCGCCCGGAGGAGCTGGTGCCGCGGCCGCTGCGCTACACGGTGAAGGAACGCATGGCTGCCGACGGCGAAGTGCTCGAGCCGCTCGACGAGGCCGCCGTCGCCGAGCGTGGTCGCGCGATGCGGGCCCAGGGCGTGGAGGCGGTTGCCATCGGCTTCATCCACGCCTACGGCTGGCCCGATCACGAACGCCGGGCACGCGACATCCTTGCCGGCATCCTCGGCAAGGACGTGACCATCTGCATCTCGAGCGAGGTGTGCCCCGAGATGCGGGAGTACGAACGTTTCTCCACCACCTGTGCCAATGCCTACGTCAGGCCGCTGATGGCGGGCTACCTGCTGCGGCTGCAGGCGCTGCTCGAGCAGGAAGGGCTTGCCTGTCCGCTGCTGCTGATGATGTCGGGCGGCGGTATCACCACGCTCGGACATGCGGCGAGGTTCCCGATCCGGCTGGTGGAGTCGGGCCCCGCCGGCGGCGCGATCCTTGCCGCCCACCTCGCCCGCGAATGCGGCCTGCAGGATGTGATGGCGTTCGACATGGGCGGAACCACCGCCAAGGTCTGCCTGATCAGCGACGGCGAGCCGGAGCGCTCGCGACGCTTCGAGGTCGGTCGCGTCTACCGCAACCTCAAGGGCAGCGGCCTGCCGATCAGGATCCCGGTCATCGAGTTGGTCGAGATCGGCGCCGGCGGTGGTTCCATCGGGCGGGTCGACGCGCTCGCGCGGATCACCGTCGGCCCGGATTCCGCCGGCGCCGAGCCGGGCCCCGCCTGCTTCGGTCGCGGCGGCGAAGCGCCGACGGTGACCGATGCCAACCTGGTGCTGGGCCGGATCGATGCCGCGCGCTTCGCGGCCGGCCGGATGCGGCTCGACGAGACGCGGGCGCGCCGCGCGCTGGAGCGCGACGTGGGATCGCGGCTCGACATGGATGCCTTCTGGTCGGCGGCCGGCATCTCCGAGATCATCGAGGAGAACATGGCCAATGCGGCGCGGGTGCACGCGATCGAGCGCGGCAAGGTGATCCGCGACTTCACCATGATCGCCTTCGGCGGCGGCGCGCCGCTGCATGCCGGACGACTGGCTCAGAAGCTGGGCATCTCGCGGGTGCTGGTCCCGGCCGGCGCCGGCGTCGGCTCCGCCATCGGCTTCCTGCGCGCACCGATCGCCTACGAGGTGGTGCATAGCGACCATCGGGCGCTGGCCGGCTGCGATCCGGCCGAGTTGAACCGCCTCCTCGCGGACATGCGCCGGCAGGCACAGGCGGTGGTCGGGCCGGCTGCGTGGGCGGGG
>JAEZQX010000119.1 GCA_023441105.1 Pseudomonadota bacterium
GGGGGCGGGCCGCGGGCGCCGGCGCCATGGGCCAGCTGGCCGCCGGCGTCACCACCGACCTCGTCGGCAAGGTGAAGGCGGGCGAGCTGGTGGCGCATGTCGCCGGACAGGTCGGCGGCAAGGGCGGCGGCAAGCCGGACTTTGCCATGGCGGGCGGCAGCGATGCCGCGGGAGTGGACAAGGCGCTGGCCTCGGTTAGACCGTGGGTGGCCCAAAGACTCGGGTAAGGCTGGTGGGCAACGCACCGGGCCGGCCGTCCTGAAGATCCTCGAGCTCACCGCGCTGGCGATCCTGGCGCACATCAGCTTCAGTGGCGTGCGGGTCTGCCTGTCGCTGGCGGCCATCGATGCCGGCGCCGGCCCCCTGGTGATCGGCGCGCTGCTGTCACTGTTCGCGCTGGTGCCGACCATCCTGTCGCTGATCGGCGGCCGCTGGATCGATCGCATCGGCGTGCGCTGGCCGCTGTTCTTCGGCACCGCCCTGATGGTGGTCGGCGGGCTGCTTTCCTACCTGTTACCGCATCTCTATACGCTGTTCGCCACTTCGATCCTGGTCGGATCCGGCTTCCTGCTGTCGCAGCTGGTGATGCAGAAGATGACCGGCGATCTCGGCCGCTCCACCGAACACCGGCGCAAGGTCTTCGGGATTCTCGCCGTCGGCTATTCCATCTCGGGCGTGGTCGGCCCGTCCTCGAGCGGCATCCTCTACGACAAGATCGGCGGCCCGGAAACCTTCCTGGTGCTGGCCGCGCTGTCGCTGCTGGTGATGTTCTGGCTGCAGGTGCGCCGCCGTCGCCTGCCGGGGCCGGCGGCCGAGATGCCGGTGCAGCGGCGCTTCTCGGACCTGCTGAAGACACCGGAGCTGCGCCGCCTCTACCTCGCCGTCGGGCTGATCTCGTCGTCCTGGGACGTCCACCAGTTCGTGGTCCCGATCTACGGCCGCGCCATCGGCCTGTCGGCCACGGAAGTCGGCTTCGTGCTCGGCGCCTTCGGCCTCGCGACCCTGGTGGTGCGGCTGATCCTGCCGCTGTTCACCTCGCTCACCGAATGGACGGCGATCATGACGGCGCAAGTGGTGGCGACGGTCGTCTATATCTTCTATCCGATGTTCGACCGCTTCGAGATCCTGATCGGCCTGTCGTTCGCGCTGGGCCTCGGGCTGGGAATCTCGCAGCCGATGGTGCTGTCGCTGATGCACCGGGTGACCCCGCCGGGAAGGATCGGCGAGGCCGCGGGCCTGCGGCTGATGATCGTCAACGGCACGCAGACCTTGCTGCCCTCGGTGTTCGGGGTGCTCGGCAGCGCCTTCGGCGTGGGGCTGTTGTTCTGGACCGTCGGGTCGATGGTGGGTCTGGGCGTGCTCAACCAGTGGCGGGCTGGCTACAATGACCGGCATGGATGAAACCGACACCCAGGGCAGCGCCCAGAACGGCAATGGCCACGGGATCGCCTTCGACGGCGCAGTGGATGCCCGCGGCCTCAACTGCCCGCTGCCGATCCTCAAGGCGAAGAAAGCGCTGGCCACCATCCAGAGCGGCCAGGTGCTCAAAGTCACTTCCACCGATCCAGGCTCCAAGCGCGACTTCGAAGCCTTCGCCCGCCAGACCGGCAACACCCTGGTCGGCCAGTTCGAGGCCGACCGGACGTGGACCTTCTACCTCAAGCGGCGCTGACGCGCCGGAGCGACCCAGCATGAACTTCAGCTTCGATTTCACCCGCAAGCGGGTCCTGGTCACCGGCGGCGTGTCCGGCATCGGCCGGGCGGTGTCGATGGCATTCCTGGCCTCCGGAGCCGAGGTGATCGCCTGTGGTCTCACCGAACAGGAGCTGAAGGCGGCGCGCGCCGATCCGGCCTTCGCGCGCATCAACGTGGTCAGGCTCGACGTGACCGACAAGTCGGCGGTGGATGCCCTGATCGCCGAGCAGCCGTCGCTCGACGTGGTGGTGACCAGCGCCGGCATCATCCGCCGGGACGCCGAGCACGACCCCGAAGTCTTCGACCAGGTCATCGACGTCAACCTCTCCGGCAGCATGCGGGTGGCCACGGCGGCGCGGCCGCTGCTTGCCCGCAGCAAGGGCTCCATCGTGCTGGTCGGATCGGTGATGTCGTACTTCGGCGGCCCGCGGCAGCCCGCCTACTCGGCCTCCAAGGGCGCCATCCGCAACCTCACCATGTCGCTCGCCTGCGCCTACGGACCCGACGAGATCAGGGTGAACGCCGTGGCGCCCGGCTGGGTCATCACCGACCTCTCGCGCGGCGCGCGCGAGAACCGGGAGCGCAATGCGATGATCATGGGCCGCTCGCCGCTCGGGCGCTGGGCGCAGCCGGCCGAGATCGCAGACCCGGTGCTGTTCCTGGCGTCCGACGCCGCCCGCTTCATGACCGGCACCGTGATGCTGGTGGACGGCGGCTACACCAGCGTCGGCTAGAACCTGGACCAGGAGCCTGGGCCAGGCTCCTACCCGAGCCGGCCGCGCTGCTCCTCGACTTTCTGCCGCGCGGCGTCGAACTGCGCCAGCCGCTCGCGCTCCTGAGCGACCACTGTCGCCGGCGCCCGCTCGACGAAGGCCGGGCTCGCCAGCTTCGCCTGCGCCTTGCCGATCTCCCCCTGCAGCCGGGCGAGCTCCTTGTCGAGCCGCGAGCGCTCGGCCGCGACGTCGATCTCGATCCTGAGCATCAGGCGGTGCGCGCCGACCACCTGCACCGGCGCCATTGCGTCGCTCGGCAACTCGGCGACCACGTCCACCGACGACAGCTTCGCCAGCCCCGGGATGTACGGCACCATGTCGCGCAGCCGCTCGGCATCGCCGGCGACCAGCAGCGGCACCTTCTGCTGCGGGCCGATGTTCATCTCGCCGCGGAGCGCGCGGCAGGCGTCGATCAGCGATTTCAGCTCGGCGACCCAGGCTTCCGAGGCTTCGTCGATCTTTGCCGGCTGCGACTGCGGATAGGCCTGCAACATCAGCGAATGGCGCTGCTCGCGCAACGCCTCCGCGAGCTCCTCGCCGGCCAGCCGCTGCACGCCGCGATCGCCGTAGCGCATCGCCAGGGGAGCGACCTTCTGCCACAGCTCCTCGGTGATGAACGGAATGATCGGATGGGCAAGCCGCAGGACCGTCTCCAGCACCGACAGCAGGGTCCGGCGGGTGGCGCGCTGGGTGGCGGCGTCGGGATGCTGCAGGTTGACCTTGGCCAGCTCCAGGTACCAGTCGCAGTATTCGTTCCAGACGAAGGCATAGATGGCGCCGGCGGCCTGGTCGAAGCGGTACTCCTCGATGGCGCGCTCGACTTCCGCTTCCGTGCGCTGCAGCTGCGAGACGATCCAGCGATCGACCGCGCCGAAGTGCAGGTAGCCGCCCGGCACGCACTGGTCGGGCGTGTGCGGCGCGAAGCCGTTGTCCTTGCCCTGGACGTTCATCAGCACGAAGCGGGTCGCATTCCAGAGCTTGTTGCAGAAGTTGCGGTAGCCCTCGCAGCGGTTGATGTCGAAGTTGAGCGTGCGCGAGAACGACGCGAGCGACGCGAAGGTGAAGCGCACCGCATCGGCGCCGAAGGCAGGAATGCCTTTCGGGAAGGTCTTGCGGATGTACTTCTGGATGCGGGCGCTGTGCTCCGACTTCAGCAGCCCCACGGTGGACTTGGCGAGCAGCTCGTCGAGCCCGATGCCGTCGATCAGGTCCAGCGGATCCAGCGTGTTGCCCTTGGACTTGGACATCTTCTGGCCTTCCGCGTCGCGCACGATGGCGTTGATGTAGACGTGGCGGAAGGGGACCTTGCCGGTGAAGTACCGGGTCATCATCACCATCCGGGCGACCCAGAAGAAGATGATGTCGTTGCCGGTGATCAGCACCGACGACGGCAGGTAGCGCTCCTGGTCGAGCTGCGACTGCGGGGTCGCGTCCGGCCAGCCGAGCGAGGTGAACGGCACCAGTGCCGACGAGAACCAGGTGTCGAGCACGTCCGGATCGCGTGTGAGAGGGCCTTCATGGCCGGCCTCGCGGGCCTGGGCGATGGCGTCCGCCTCCGATGCCGCGACGAACAGCTGGCCGTCGGCACCGTACCAGGCGGGAATCTGGTGACCCCACCAGAGCTGGCGCGAGATGCACCAGTCCTGGATGCCTTCGAGCCAGTGGTTGTAGGTGCTGGCCCAGTGCTCGGGATAGAAGCGCACGGCGCCGCTCGACACCGCCTCCAGGGCCGGCAGGGTGATGGCCGCATGGCCGCCGATCCGTCCGTCGGGCTGGCGCTGGCGGGTCAGGTCGACGAACCATTGGTCGGTGAGCATCGGCTCGACCACTTCGTTGGTGCGGCCGCAGATCGGCACCATGTGGCGATGGGCAATGGTCTTCACCAGCAGCCCGGCCGCTTCGAGATCCGCCACCACCCGCTCGCGCGCCACGTAGCGGTTCAGCCCGCGATAGGCTTCGGGGACTTCGCCGTTCATGTTGGCGTCGAAGTCCATGATCACGATCAGCGGGATGCCATGGCGCTGGGCGGCGGCATAGTCGTTGAAGTCGTGCGCGCCGGTGATCTTGACGCAGCCGCTGCCGAACTCGGGGTCGACGAAGTCGTCGGCGATGATCGGGATACGGCGATTGCACAGCGGCAGGTCGACCAGGCGTCCCACCAGGTGCCGGTAACGCGGGTCGTCCGGATGAACCGCCAGCGCCCCGTCGCCCAGCATCGTCTCCGGCCGGGTGGTGGCAATCGTCATGCCGGCGAGCGGCGTGCCGTCGCCCGATGGCTGCGGGCCGTCCGAGAACGGGTAGAGGATGTGCCACATGTGGCCGTCGCGCTCCACCATGTCGACCTCGAGGTCGGAGACGGCGGTGCGCAGCACCGGATCCCAGTTCACCAGCCGCTTGCCGCGATAGATGAGCCCCGCCTGGTAGAGCTGCACGAATACCTCCACCACGGCGCGCGACATCCGCGCGTCCATCGTGAAGTAGCCGGCGTTCTGCCCTTCGGTGTCGGCATACGGCCAGTTGGCCGAGTCTCCAAGCCGCCGCATCTGCCGGGTGATGGTGGCGCCGGACTCCTGCTTCCAGTTCCAGACGCGGGCGACGAACTCCTCGCGTCCGAGGTCGTGGCGGCTCCGGCCCTGGGCTTGCAACTGGCGTTCCACCACGATCTGGGTGGCGATGCCGGCATGGTCGGTGCCCACCACCCAGTTGGTGTCGTGCCCCTTCATCCGGTGGTAGCGGATGAGGGTGTCCATCAGCGTCTGCTGGAACGCGTGGCCCATATGCAGCGTGCCGGTGACGTTGGGCGGCGGCAGCTGGATGCTGTAGGTGGGCTGGCCGGCGCCGTCGGCCTGTGCGGCAGGCTGGTTGGCGAAATAGCCGCGGCTCTCCCAGAGCGGGTACCAGCGGGCCTCGATCGGCGCCGGCTCGAAGCTCTTGGGCAGCGCGTCGACGTCGCTGGTCGCCGCCGCCACGGCGCCGGCAGGCTCGGCGGCGACGGAGGGCAGGGCGCTCGGCGGGACGTTCTGTGGGGAGGTGGCAGGTTTCATTCAGCTCGGGCGTGAGGATCGGTTGCGTTTCGCGATCTCGGCGTGCAGCCGTGTCAGCTCTTCGGTGACCGCACGGGCGACGATGTCGCGGATCATTCGGTTGAGCGCGTCATGCAGCTCATGGACGACGGTTTCGGCGGCCCGCTCGAGCACCGGCGTGAGGGTGTTTTGCAGTTGCGCGTCGAGCAGCGCATCGGAGCGGCGCAGCAGCCGCTCAAGCACATTCTCGCGCACCCGCTGCCCCAGGTCCCCCCAGTCGACCTCCGCCAGCGTCTGCGGCAGGTCCTCGGTATCGTAGCGGGGCACCTGCACCACTTCGGTCAGCATCGGGATGTCGGCCGCCGCCGCGGCCGCGACGCTGCCCGGCTCCGGCGGGATCGGCGCATTGTGCGCCCGATGCTCGACCAGGTCGTCGAGCTCGCCCACCTCCCCGAGATCCTCCAGCTCGCCGAGCTCCGACAGGTCGACCTGCTCATTGAGCGATTCCAGGTCGTCGTCATCGTCGTCTTCGCCGGCGCCGCCATCGGGCGCATCCTGCCGGGGCATGCTGCTGTCGCCGCCGCCGCCGTTCCCATCGTCGCGCAGGTCGCGCCGCTCGCCGCCGGCGCCGCGGTCGTTGCCGGGCGCGGCCGCTGCATCCGGCTTCGGC
>JAEZQX010000141.1 GCA_023441105.1 Pseudomonadota bacterium
GTGCCGGCGATGACGGCGCTGCCGGCGACGCCGGGCAGGCCGGTATCGGCTACGCAGGCGGCGCAGCCGCCGGCAACGCCGACGCCGCAGGCGCAGAGGCTGCCGCCGGCGGCAACGTTGCCCGCAGCGCCGTCCGCCACCGGGGAATGCCGGCCGGAACTGCGGGCCCTCAACCTCTGCGACAAGGTCAACCCAACACGATAGGGGAACGGCATGCGCAACCTGATCCGCAGGCTGGCATTGGCAGCAGGACTGGCGGCCGCCATGGGCACCGCCGCGACAGCGATGGCCGTCGACTACAAGATCGTGACCGCCTCGCCGCGCGGAACCTACATCGAGATCGGCAGGGACCTCGGCAAGTTCGTCGCGCCGGCGGCCGACATCCAGCTCGAGGCATTGCCGTCGGCCGGATCCACCGAGAACGTCCGGCGGCTGCGCTACGAGCCAGGGGTCAAGTTCGCCCTGGTGCAGTCGGATGTCTACCAGGCCTACCTGGACCTCGCCGCCGGCGGCAACCGCGAGGCGCGCGGCCTCATCAATCCGCTGCGCCTGATCCTGCCGCTGTACAACGAGGAGATCTATTTCGTCGTGCGCAAGGATACGCCGCTCGACATGATCCACGAGATCCGCGACCAGCGGATCAGCATGGGCCCGCTCGGCAGCGGCACCGCATTGACTTCGGCCACCCTGTACCGGCAGATGTTCGGCAGCCAGCTGGCGGACGACAAGGCGCAGTTCCTCAGCAACGAGGAGGGACTGTCGCGACTGGTCACCGACAAGACCGTCGACGTCGTCATCATCGTCGCCGGCCAGCCGGCCAAGGTGCTGGCGGACATGCAGCCCGAAGCCAAGGAACTGATCAAGCTGCTGCGCTTCGATCCCGATCATCCGGCCAGCAAGGAAGCGGTGAAAACCTACTTCCCGGCGACAGTGCGGGCATCGAGCTATCCGAACCTGCTGACCGAGGACGTGCCGACGCTCGCCGTGAAGGCCTTCCTGATCACCTACAACTACGACCAGCAGTACACGCGCAGGAACCTGGCGAACTTCGGGCATTCCCTCTGCACCAACTTCGGCAAGCTGCAGGCCGAAGGCCATCCGAAGTGGAAGGAGGTGAAGCTCGAACTGCCGGAGGTCGGCCGCGGCTGGACCTACTATCCTGAAACCACCCGCGAGATCCAGTCCTGCCTGGCCGGCAGCGCGCCGGCGCCGGCCGCTGCCAGCCCGGCTGCGGCGCCGGTGCGCCGCACCTGCAACCAGCAGGAACGAATCCTCGCGGTCTGCAACTAGCCGCGGCGGACTGGCCGCGGCGACGGGCTGAGCCTGCCGGCCCGCCTTTTAGGAGTTGCCGATCGCCGCCACCACCGAGGCAACCGCGAGCGACAGCTTGCGCGCATAGCCGAGGTCGAGGAACTCGTTCGGGCCGTGGGCATTGGAGCCGGGACCGAGCACGCCGGTGATGAGGAACTGCGCCTTCGGGAAGCGCACGCCGAGCATGTTCATGAAAGGGATGGTGCCGCCCTCCCCCATCCAGGCCGCTTCTCGGCCGAAGGCCTGGCGCGACGCCGAGTCCACCGCGCTCGCCAGCCACGGCGCCGTGGCCGGCGCGTTCCAGCCGCTGGCGGCCGCATCCATCTCGAAGCGCACCCGCGCATCATAGGGAGGATCCTGCTCCAGCACGCGCTTCATGACCGCGGCGGCCGCCTCGCCGTCGACGGTCGGTGGCAGGCGCAGGCTCAGCTTGAGCGAGGTCTTCGGCCGCAGCACGTTGCCGGCATTGGCGATGCTGGGCAGGTGCTCCGCGCCGGTGACCGACAATGCGCCGCGCCAGGTGCGGTTGAGGATGCCCTCGACCGGATCGGTGGTGGTTGGCATGGCGTGCAGTTGCGCGGTGCTTTGGCCGTCGGGCGCGTGGTCGCAGCCCACCCACGGAAACTGGCGCCATACCGCGTCGCCGAGGATCGTGCCGGCGCGCTGCGCCTGCGCCAGCCGCTCGGCCGGGATGTCGGCAGCGAAATCCGGCAGCAGCAGCTTGCCGGTGTCGGGATCGTCCAGCCGGTTCAACAGGCGCCGGGCGATCCTGAAGGTCGACGGCACGATGCCGCTGGCATTGCCGGAATGCACACCCTCGGTCAGCATTTCGACCGTCAGCGTGCCGCCGATGAGGCCGCGCAGCGACGTCGTCACCCACAGCTGGTCGTAGTTGCCGCAGCCGGAATCCAGGCCGGCCACCAGCAGGACGTCGCCGAAGCGCGGCGCAAGCAACTCGAGGTAGGCCGGCAGATCCGGGGAGCCGGATTCCTCGCAGGTCTCGATCAGCCCGACGCAGCGCGGGCGCGCGATTCCCTGCGCGTCCAGCGCCTGGATGACCGACAGGGCCGTGTAGACGGCATAGCCGTCATCGGCGCTGCCGCGACCGTAGAGCCGGCCGCCCTCGACCACCGGCTGGTAGGGCCCGAGGTCGGCGCGCCAGCCTTCCATTTGAGGCTGCTTGTCGAGGTGACCGTAGAACAGCACCGACGCGTCGTTCGACAGGCCGCCGGTCGCCGGCACCTCGAAGTAGAGGCAGGGCGTGCGGCCTTCGATGGCGACGATCTCGAGCTGCAGGCCGCGGATCTCCTGTGCCCGGCACCAGGCGTGGGCCCGGGCGACGACCTCCGCCAGCTCGCCGTGGCTTGCCCAGGAAGGATCGAAGGCCGGCGACTTGGCCGGCACCTTCACATACTCCACCAGCCGCGGCAGTAGGTCGTCCTGCCACTTGCGGTCCAGGATGCGGGCGACTTCCGAGAGATCCATGTCCGTTGTTCCTCGATGGCGATGCAGCCGCGCCGATGGCGGCCCAAGCCGCCATTATCCGCCCGCTGCCTTCAGCGGCAACTGCCGGGGATCGGTGATCGCCGCCGGGAGTCGGGGCGTCGAGCGTGGGCGCCGATGGCCAGGGCTCGTCCCGTCGGTCAGTCGTCGTCGCCGACGACCACGCGCAGCTTGCCGTCGCGCACCGTGACCTCGCGCAACACCAGCTTCGCGAGCGCCTGCTGCGAGTCCTTCTCGTCCAGCACCCAGACCGGCATCTGGCGCAGGTAGTCGATCAGCAGGCCGCGGGTGAGCTCGACCGCCGACGCGACATAGGCCTGCGGCAGGCCCGGGAATTCCACCCGCAGGATCTCCGGCGCATCCATGAAGAACGCACCCCGGGCCGGGTCGTAGCGCGGCTTGCCGGCAAGCTCGATGGTGCCCTCGCCCAGCGGCTGCGCACCCATGTCCGGGCTTGCGCGGGCGCTCAGGAAGAGCCTGGGGTCACCATTGCGGAGCCGCACCAGCGGATCGGCCAAGGTCACGCAGGCGAGGTTGAGGAGGCAGCGCCGCTGCGGAAAGCGCGCCGCAGCCTCCCGGGTCAGGTCGGCGGCGCCGACGACATAGGCGCGCCGCTCGGCCGCCGCCGGCATCGCGGCCGCCAGGCAGAGCAACAGCAGCAGCATCGACAAGGCTTTCATCGGCAGGAGTATGCCGGCATCGGATCGGGCCACTGCCGGCGGCCGTCGACGGCAAAGGGAGAATCCGCTCGGGGGCTGCCCGCGCAGCTCGCCGCAGGAACGATAATCCGGGCCATGCCAGCCGCTACACCGCCCGCGGGACGCCGCATCGCCCACGTCGACATGGACGCCTTCTACGCGTCGGTGGAGCTCTTGCGGCGCCCGGAGCTCAGGGACAGGCCGGTGGCGATCGGTGGTCACGGCAACCCCGACAGTCGCGGCGTGGTCACCACCGCCACCTATGCCGCGCGCAAGTTCGGCATCCGCTCCGGCATGCCGCTGCGCAAGGCGGCGCAACTGTGCCGCGACTGCGTGTTCCTGCCGGTGGATTTCGACGCCTACCGCCACTACTCGCGCCGCTTCAAGGCGGCGCTGGCCACGGTGGAGCCGCTCATCGAGGACCGCGGCATCGACGAGGTCTACGTCGACCTCAGCGCGCGCAGCGAAGACAGCGCTGGCCTCGGCACCGCGATGAAGCAGGCGATTCTCGAAGCCACCTCGCTGACCTGCTCGGTCGGCATCGCGCCCAACAAGCTCCTCGCCAAGATCTCCTCCGACCTCGACAAGCCGGACGGGCTCACCATCGTCACCGAGCAGGACCTGCAGTCGCGGATCTGGCCGCTGTCGGCCAGCTGCATCAACGGCATCGGGCCCAAGGCGAGCGCCCGGCTGCTCGCGATCGGCATCGCCACCATCGGCGAACTCGCGGTGGCGTCGCCGGCGCTGCTCCAGAAGCACTTCGGCACCACCTACAGCCAATGGCTGCTGCGCGTCGCCCACGGCATCGACAGCCGCCCCGTCGAGACGGTGAGCGAAGCCAAGTCGCGCAGCCGCGAGACCACCTTCGAGCAGGACCTGCATCCGCGCCGCGACCTGGCCGCGATCCGCTCGCTGATCCGGGAGCTGTCGGTCCAGGTCGCCGGCGACCTCGCGCGCGGCGGCTACGGTGCGCGCACGGTGGGGATCAAGGTGCGCTACGACGACTTCACCCGCGCCACCCGCGACCTGTCGCTGAGCCGTCCGACCGCGGCGCCGGACGACATCGTGCAGGCCGCGCTGGCCTGCCTCGACCGCCTGTCGCTGCATCGCCGGATCCGGCTGCTGGGCGTCAAGGCGAGCAACCTCGAGCGCGGTGAAGCGGCCGGCACCGCCGACTCGCCGCGGCTGATCCAGGCAGCGCTGTTCTAGGAGCGCGCGCCCGGCGAGGCGCAGCGCGGCTGCCGGCGCTAGCCGACCCGGATCGACATCCAGCGGCGCGACGCCCAGCGACCGGACAGCGCGAACGCAAGCGACAGGATGTAGATGACCGCCGCCCACCAGCCGCCGACCGCGCCGAACCCGAAGCCCGGCAGTGCCGCGATCGGGCCGCTGCCGGTCTCGAAGGCGAGCACGTGGGTGAGCGGCAGGAACACCGTCCAGCTCAGGAGCAGCAGCATCACCGCCGGATAGCGCGTGTCGCCGGCGCCGCGCAGGCAGAAGCTCGACCCCAGCTGCAAGCCGTCGAACAACTGGTAGCAGGCAGCCACCCAGAGCAGCGTCGAGCCCAGCGCCACCACCGCCGCGGCATTCGGATCGTCGGCGGCCACGAACAGCGAGCTGAGCCAGCCGCCGGCCAGCGCCAGCAGCAGGCCGATGCTCCCCATGTGCACGATCGCCATCAGGATCACGCGGTTGCCGAGACGCCGCGCCCAGTCCGGATTGCCGGCGCCGATCGACTGCCCGACCAGCGTCGTTCCCGCCATGCCCAGGCCCACGGCCGGCATGAAGGCCAGCGAGGTCAGCATCATCACGATCTGGGTGGCGGCCGCTTCGACGACGCCCAGGCGCGCCATCATCAGCTGGAAGACGGCAAGCCCCAGCAGGTCGAAGGCGATCATGGCGCCGAGCGGCAGCCCCATCGCGAACAGGGCGCCGATCTGCGCCGGGCGCGGGCGCCACAGCAGGTGCGACGCATACTGGCCGCGCCCGCGCGGCAGGCGGGTGAAGACGAACATCGCGATCACGAAGCCAATCGCCAAGGCCAGGTTCGTCGCCCAGGCGGCACCGGCCATCCCCATGCCGAGCCGGAACATCAGCAGCTCGTTCAGCACGGCGTTGGCTGCGGCCACCAGCAGGTTGATCATCACCGCCACCCGGATCTGGCCCGTGCCGTAGAAGTACGACATGACCGCCCACATCAGCAGCGCGAGCACGCCGCCACCGGTCCGCGGCTGCCAGTACTCGATCGCCAGCGACGACACCTCCGGATCGAGGCCCAGCCGCGCCAGGACGTGCGGGCCGAACCAGGCCAGCAGGATGAAGGCCGGCACCATCAGCAGCGACGCCCAGATGCCGCTCCAGGCGGCGGCGCCGGCGCGGCGATAGCGGCCGGCGCCATAGGCCTGGGCGGCGAAGGTCTGCACCGCCATTCCCACCCCGCCGAAGAGCAGCAGGAAGCCGAGGATCAGCCAGTGGATCGCCGCGACGGCCGCCACCGCAGTCGACGAGATCCGCCCGATGAACCAGGTATCGGTGAGATTGAGGACCGCCTGGATGCTGGAATTGAGGAACAGCGGCAGCGCGAGCGCCAGGATGGCGCGAACGTCCACCTTCAGGCGGCCGGCGGCATCGCGCCGCGACGCCGGCAGCCAGGTGGCATCGCGCGAGGGCGGCGGCGGCGACGGCGGCGGCGACTGTTCGGACGGCTGCGATTGGAGGGGAATACTCGGATTCATGGCCTTGGAGCCCGCGGCGGGCCCTGAAGTTTAGAATCAAACGCCGCTGCCATCCGGACGCCCCGGGCGCAAGGACACGGCCGGCGGATCGGACAGGCGAAGCGAGGAGCGACAATGACCAAGGAAGTCGAACGGATCCAGCAACGTTGGCACGAGCTGCTGCCGCAGGACGTGAAGGCCGAGGTGTCGAACGAGCCGGTCGAACGAGGCGACACGGAGTGGCGCAAGCAGCTCGATCCCGCCGCCTTCGAGGTCCTGCGTCATGAAGGCACCGAGCGCCCGTTCACCAGCCACCTGAACGACGAGCATCGCGACGGCGTCTTCGTCTGCGCCGGCTGCGGGCAGCCGCTCTTCACGTCGGAGATGAAGTACGACTCCGGCTCGGGCTGGCCCAGCTTCTTCACCACCATTCCGGGCGCGCTCGAGACCAGCACCGACTACAAGCTGCTGATGCCGCGCACCGAGTACCACTGCAGCCGCTGCGGCGGCCACCATGGCCACGTCTTCGAGGACGGTCCGGCCCCTACCGGGACCCGCTTCTGCAACAACGGCGTGTCGCTCAAGTTCCTGCCGAAGGACAAGAGCTGACGCAAGGCACCGGCTGCCCGCCGGCGCCGGCGACTACTGCGCCACCGCGTAGAACACGTCGCGCCGATCCGGCGTCACCGCGGTGATCACCAGCCGGCCGTTGGTGGCGACGAGCACGCCGCTGGCCGAGAACAGGAAGGGACAGGTCGCCTGCGACGTCAACGCGATGTCGAAGACATTGCGGCCGTTGCGGTTCGGCACGACCCGGCCGGAGTAGTCGCAGCTGCCGGCCAGTCCGGCAACGAAATTGCCCTGCGGATCGATGTCGATCACGAAGTCGCCGGCGGACAGCAGCGTCGATCCGGAGCCGCGCCGGCGGCCGACGATCTCGGCCGGATTGGCAGGAAAGCGATACTCGGGCACGAAGCCGGCGCTGAAGGCCTGCGGCTGTCCCTCGAGGAACAATTCGCCGTCGATCGAGAACTCCGGCTCGACGCGGGCATTCAGCGTACTCAGGAACGGCCGGTCGTAGCCGAAGAAGTAGTCGGTTCCGTCGTTGGACACGAACCGCCCGTTCGAGAAGAAGCCGTTGCCGTGCACGACGCTGCGGGCGACGCCGCCCGAGCCGTAGATGAGCCAGTATTCGCCGGTGTCGAGGATCACCCCATCCAGGGTGCCGAAGCTGGTGGTGCCGCTCCACAGGCCTTCCGCCTGCCACGGTTCGAAATGCCGATGGTTCGAACCGCCGCAACCTGCCGCGAGCAGCGCGACCGATGCGACCAATCCCAGCAACCACCGCCTCATCCTGAGCATCTTCATCTCCCGCAATCGGCCAATGCTAACCCGTCGCAGCGGCTGCCTGCGCCGCGCCCCGACCGCAGGCGCAACGGCTTGCTGCGGGCCGGCCTATCTCGGCGCACCGTCCAGGTCGACGACCCCGGGAATCGGCTGGGTCGGCCGCTTGAACCGGCCGTCGAGGGCATCGACCCCCGCCTGCGGCCTGGCCAGCTCGCGCAGGTCGGCACGATCCTCCCGTATGCGAGCGCTGTCGATGTCCATGGCGCGATCGCGCTCTTGCAGGAGCGGCGGCTGGATCTCGCCATCGCGGCTGAACGACCACGCCAGGCGCGGATCGCCGGTCGGCAGCGGATCGTCTTTCAGCGGATGGAAGCCGACCAGGTAGATGTCCATCGGCGCCAGCGGGGAGTTCTTCTGCAGCAGGCGGCTGCCGAGCTCGAGCGCCCTGGTGGCGGGAGACTTCTCGGCCCCCGGCGGCTGGCCGGCCGGCTGGGCGAGCGCGCCAAGCGACGCGAACATCGGCACCGTTGCCGCGATCGTCGCCAGCCTTCTGCGCAATCGCGCGACCGGCATGGCCGTCCCTCGCGGTGCCGCCGCTGACGCAGGATGCGTGCAGTCGGCTGGCAGGCTCATCGGCGCGGAGCCGGCGGTGGCCTTCCGGTGGCAGCCTTGTCCGCCTTCCCCGACTCCCCGCGCGGCGCCGGATCGGCGCCATTCGATGCCGCGTCCTCCTGCGTCTCATGTCGCTCGCTGCGCGGCTCCTGGCCCGGCGGGTGGCGCCCGGTGGTCGACTGCAGCTCCTCGATGCGCCGCGACGCGTCCGCCTTGGTGAGGTTCTCGTCGAAGGGCTGGCCTGCTTCCTCGGACAGCGTCTTCAGGTACGAGCGCTGCGCGCCGGTCATCGGCTCCTCGCCGGTCACCCAGTCGTCCGGGTCCTTCTTCATGTTGCCCGCCACGGGCGCGTTCTGGGTCTGCCTGTCGGTCATCGCCGTCCTCCGTCGTCCCGGAGAGCAAGCAAAGGCAATGCCTGACGCGACTGGCGCGCACTGGCCTGCCAGTGCCGATTGGAAGCCGGACCACGGACGTCGAACGCCGGTGTATCGTCGGGGACTCGACGCCACGATGCGCGGCAGCCGCGCGTTGCGACCGGTCCATCGAACCACCTCTCGCCATGACCACGACGCCTCCCGAGTCCTCATCCACCGTCGCCGGCCGCACGGCTGTCCCTGCCGCGCGTCCTGCCGTCAGGATCCGCGCCAACGAGATCGCCGTGCTGATCGGCCGCTTCGCGCCGGTCGATCGCCGGCATGAGCAGGCGCTGCGATCGGCGCTGGCCGCCTGGCGACAGGTCGTAGTGGTGATCGTCTCGGCGTTCCAGGCGCCCAGCCCGCGCAATCCGTTCAGCTGGCAGCAGCGCGCCGACATGATCCGGCTGTGCCTGACCGACGAGGAGAACGAGCGGCTCAAGTTCGTGCCGGTGCGCGATCACCATCGTGACGACCGCTGGGCGGACGAAGTGGCACGCGGTGTCCGTCGCCAGGCGCCGGATGCCGGCGACAAGCAGTTCACGGTGGTCGATCCGGCCTTCGACGAGCCCGGGGATTATCGCTTCGACTGCCCGCGTATCCTGCCCCGCTGGGGGCACCACCCGTTGCCGGTCGCAAGCGCCGGCATCGCCGCCTGCGACAGCGTCACCATCCGCAGCGTGCTGCTGTCGGTCGACGGCGAGGCTCGCGCCGCGGCCCTTGCCTTCCTCGAGAGCGCAGTGCCGGTTCCCGTCCGCCACTACCTGTCGGCATGGTGGGAGTCACCGCTGCGCGAGCGGCTGGCGCAGGAGAACGAATGGATCAGGGAATACCGCAAGCGCTGGCCGGTGGAGCAGGCGATGACCGTCGACGCGCTGGTGGTCTGCAGCAACCACGTCCTGCTGATCGAGCGCGGCGAAGGCGCCGGCGCCGGCCTCTACGCCCTGCCCGGCGGCTTTCTCGAGAAGGATGAGCGCTTCTACGACGGTGCCAAGCGCGAGCTGCGCGAGGAGACCGGCCTGGGCTACGTCGGGGACGGGCTCGACGTCGCCTTCGTGCAGGCGGAAGTCTTCGATCGGCCCGACCGCAGCACGCGGGCTCGCATCGTCACCGTGGCACACCTGTTCGACCTCAAATCGACGCCGCTGCCTGACGTGCAGGGCCGCGACGACGCGCGCCACGCGTTGTGGGTACCGGTTGCGGACCTCGTGGACATGGAAGAGCGCTTCTTCGAGGACCACTTCCAGATCCTCGATCACTTCCTGCTGCTGACGCGGCCGTGATCCGCTGTCGGCGGCCGCCCGCTCAGCGGGCGGCGACCTTCTCGCCGCCGAACAGCTTGTTCGCGATCTCGGCGATGTGCCGGCCCTGGTACTTCGCGCCCGCCAGCTCGATCTCCGACGGTGCCCGCGAGCCGTCGCCGCCTGCGATGGTGGTGGCGCCGTAGGGGCTGCCACCGACGATCTCGTCGAGCGTCATCTGGCCCTGGAAGCTGTACGGCAGACCGACCGTGATCAGGCCGAAATGCATCAGGTTGGTCAGGATCGAGAACAGCGTCACTTCCTGGCCGCCGTGCTGGGTGGCCGTCGAGGTGAAGGCGCCGCCGACCTTGCCGTTCAGCGCGCCGCTCGCCCACAGGCCACCCGCCTGGTCGAGGAAGTTGGCCATCTGCGAGGCCATCCGCCCGAAGCGCGTGCCGGTGCCGACGATGATCGCATCGTAGTTCGCCAGCTCCGCCACCTTGGCGATCGGCGCCTCCTGGTCGAGTTTGAAATGGGACGCCTTGGCGACTTCGGCGGGTACCAGCTCCGGCACGCGCCTGATGTCGACGGTGGCCCCGGTTTCGCGGGCGCCTTCGGCAACCGCCTTGGCCATGGTCTCGATGTGACCGTACGAGGAGTAATAGAGGACGAGGACTTTGGACATTTAGGTCTCCTGGGTTCGGGGATCGAGCCACGGGGGCCCGCTGTCCTGATCAAATGGAGCCGGACAGGGCGCAATAAATGCGGCTTCCCAGGAAACACCTTTGCAGCAATAGAACGGCGGGGCGGTCGGGCGATCAGCGCGCCGCTGTTGCGTCATCAGGCGGCTTGGTTACGTCTGAAGGCAGGCAACCGTCGCGGACCGTCGGGAATGGCCCAGCCGACCACCCAGGTCAATGCGCCACGTGCGGCGGACAGCCGATCCTGCCAGCCTTCCACCTGCCGGCTGCGGGCTGTGCCGGTGCGGCACCAGGTCACGAAGTGCTCGCAGTTGTTCGTGAGCAGGTGGTAGCGATCCTCGGCCAGCCGCGAACGGGCGCGCGCCACGATCTCGGGGCCACTGAAGCAAGCCGGTTCGCCCGCCTTCACCGAGACCTCGCGACCGCCGGCAAACTGCGCGAGCGTCACTTCCTCGACCGGCGCGCGACGCCCCAGGCGGGAGTAGCCGCCGTACTGCAGGACGCGGCCGTTGCCGGCGTAGAGGCCATGATGCACGTAGCCGGCGCGCGGCGACGTGAGATGGGCTCCGGGTTGCAGGCTCTCGATCATGATGATCGAGAGCTTCGTTCACGCAGGTTGTCGGGCAGTGTCGCGCAGCCGGCGTTCGATGTCGGCTGCAACAGAACCGCTGCAATCGTTACCGGCCAGGCGGGTCAGCGTATGGTCTCGACCATCGCATCGAATACGTAGCCGGCACCGCGCTGCGTGAGGATGAATTGCGGGTGCGTCGGGTCGGGCTCGATCTTGCGCCTGAGCCGCAGGATCTGGACGTCGATCGACCGGTCGTAGACCTCGGCGTTGTGGAGCCGCGAGAGGTCGAGCAGCTGGTCGCGCGTGAGCGTGCGCCGGGGCGAGGAAAGAAAGGCGAGCAGCAGGCTGAGCTCGCCGTTGGTCAGCTCGACCGGCTCGCTCTGTGGATTTCTCAGGCGCCGCAGCCCGAGGTTCAGCTCCCAGCCGGCGAAACGATAGGCGCGGACGCTGCGCAGCGTGTCGGCGACGCTGGCCTGCGCCTGGGCGCGGCGCAGCAGCGCGCGGATCCGGGCAAGCAGCTCGCGGTTCGAGAACGGCTTGGTCAGGTAGTCGTCGGCGCCGAGCTCCAGGCCCATGACGCGATCGGCCTCCTCGGCGCGGCCGGTCAGCAACAGGATCGGAATCGTGCTGGAGGCGTCGCGCAAGCGGCGCGCGATCTGCAGGCCGTCCTCACCCTGCAGCCGGATGTCGAGCAGCACCAGGTCGACGATCTCGCGGCCGATGATGGCCAGGCATTCGGCGCCGGTCGCGACGGCGGTGACCCGCAACTCGTTGTCGCCGAGGTAGTCGCCGAGCAACGCGCGGATCATCGGGTCGTCATCGACGGCCAGGACATGGGGCCAGGACGGGTTCATCGCGATGATGGGACAACGTCGTTGCCGGCAAGCATGGTTCCGTTCGCCGGAAGATGCAAGCCCCCTCCGTGCAACCCGCCGTGCGGCGGCGGGTGCATCCCCTCTACGCGCCTGCCTGGATGTCCCCGTTCATGCCGCCCTCGCCGGGCGGCTGCCGGCGGCAAGCGCGGCGGCAAGCGCCCGTGCGACGGCGCGCTCGGTCAACGGCTTGGCGAGCACCTCGACGAGCCCCATCCCGGCGGCGCGCTCGACCAGTGCCGGCGTCACGTAGCCACTCATCAGGATGATCGGGAGCCGGGGCGCCAGCGCCAGGGCCTCCCGCGCGAGTTGGGAGCCGGTCAGGCCCGGCATCGCCTCGTCGGAAAGCAGTGCATCGAAGCGACCAGGCTCGGCGGCGAGCGCATCGAGCGCAGCCCGTGGCGACGTGAAGCCGACCGGTTCGTAGCCCAGCCCGGCCAGGGTCTCCTCACCGAGCCGGACCAGCGACTCTTCGTCGTCGACCAGCATGATGGTCTGGCCGTCGCCGCGCTGGTGCGGCGCCGCGAACCGCTCGGTGCTTGGCGATGCAACGGGCGCGCACGACGGCAGGTAGACGGTGAAGCGGCTGCCGACGCCCTCCTCGCTCTCGACCGCGATACCGCCGCCCAGATCGGTGACGATTCCATGGACCAGCGAGAGCCCGAGGCCGGTGCCGACGCCGACTTCCTTGGTCGTGAAGAACGGATCGAAGATCCGTGCCTGCACGCCCGGCGCAATGCCGCTGCCGTTGTCGGTGACGACGAGGCGCAGGAAGCTGCCGCTGGGCAGTGTGCTGGTGGCGACCGCGAGCGGGGCATCGAGGCGGATCACGTCGAGCGCGACCTCCAGGTGGCCTTCCGAACGCATCGCCTGGATCGCATTGGCGCACAGGTTCATCACGACCTGGTGAATCTGGGTCGGATCACCGAGCACGCCGGCATCGCCGGCGGCGATCCGGCGCGTTAGCCGTATTCCCGGGGGCGCGCCGCCGGCCACCGCATCGAGCGCTTCGCTCACGACCGACTGGACGTGCACCGGCGCGCGTTCGCCGATGCCGCTGCGCGAGAACGCGAGGATCCGCTCCACCAGCGACTTCGCCCGCTGGCCGGCGGCCATCGCCGCCTCGAGGTGGCGCCACTGGTCGGTGCCTTCCACCGCACCCTTCTGTGCCAGCTCCCCGTAGCCCAGGATCGCCGACAGGATGTTGTTGAAGTCGTGGGCGATGCCACCCGCCAAGGTGCCGATCGCCTCGAGCTTCTGCGCCTGGCGCAGTTGCTCCTCCAGCCGCTGCCGTTCGGCATCGGCGCGCTTGCGTTCGCTGATGTCGACGCTGACGCCGGCAATGCGCAGGCTCTGCTCGGTCTCGAAGCGCTGGGCACGGGTGAGGATCCAGCGCTCGCCCTCCGGCAGCAGGATGCGGAACTCGTAGCTGGCGCGTTCGATCCGTCCCGACAGCAGGTTAGTCTCGATCGCGGCGAGGCGCTCGCGTTCATCGGGATCGAGCGCCACCAGCGCGAAGAACTCGGCGCGGGTGCTCCACTGGCAGTCGGTCGCGACCCCGAACAGCTCGTGGACCTTCCCCGAGACGAAGAGCAAGTCGCTGCCGGTGTCCCAGACCCAGTGGCCACCGCTCGAGCCGACCATCGCCAGCGCGTACCGCTCCTCGCTCTGGCGCAGCTCCTCTTCGGCGCGCTTGCGGGCATCGATGTCGCTGATCGAGCCGGCGATCCGCAACGGCTTGCCATCGAGGTCGCGCACGCATTTTCCGTGGACGTGAACCCAGCGGTAGTTGCCGTCCGGCTGGCGGACGCGAAACTCGACGACGTAGGCCGGAGTCTCGCCGGCCAAGTGGCGCGCCATCGCCTCCTCGCGCCGCGCCAGATCATCGGGATGGATCTGTCGCGCCGCGCGGTCGAGATGTTCCTGGAGGGGCTGCACCTCGGGGCCAGGCACCAGGCCGGTCAGCTGCTGCGCCCGGGTGGAGGCGAAAGCCCGGCCGTGCACGAGGTCGCGCATGAAGATGCCGTCGTCGGAGCCGGCGACGGCCGCTGCAAAGCGCTCCTCGGACTCGAGCAGCGCCACCTCGGCCCGCTTGCGCGCGTCGATGTCGGCGACCGAGCCGGCGATCCGCAACGGCTTGCCGGCCGCGTCGCGGATGCACAGGGCACGACAGTGAACCCAGTAGTAGTTGCCGTCGGGTCGCAGGACCCGGTACTCGATCTCGTAGTGCGGCGTCTTGCTGGCCAGGTGGGCCTGGAGCGCCGCGGCGCGGCGCGGCGCATCGTCGGGATGCACCCGCAACGTGCCCTCGAGCTCCTGCAGCGACTGGTTCTCGGGTTCGAGCGGCAAGCCCTGCAGCTCACGCGCGCGCCGGGACTCGTATGCCGTGCCGGCCACCATGTCCCAGTCCCACACCCCGGTGTCGGAGCCGGCGGCGGCGAGCGCGTAGCGGCTTTCGGAGGTGGCGAGCGACCCGCGCGCCGCCGCCAGCCGCGACAGCTGCCGCATCACCGTCACGATCAGTGCCACGGCGAGGGCGCCGAGTCCCAGCGTGCGCAGCACCGAACCGACGGCCTGCTGCCGCCAGCCTGCGAAGACGCTGGCCGCATCGCGCGTCACCACGATCACCAGCGGATAGCCGGGCACCAGCCTGGTGGCGCCGAAGCGGTCGATGCCATCGAGCGGGCTCGGGTGGCGTTTCATGATCTCGCCGGCTTCGGCGGCTGCCATCAGCTCCTCGACCAGCGGCACCTTCCGGCCCAGCGCCGCATCGGCCGGCGGATGCCGCGCGAGCAGGGTCGTGTCCCGGTGCAGCAACGCGATCCGGATGCCGGCCTCGGGATAGGCGTCGCGATAGAAGCGCTGGAAGTAGTCGACCAGGCCGCCGGCGCCGGCAACGCCAAGGAACTCGCCGTCGGGCCCTTCGAGCCGGCGCCCGATCGGGAAGACATGGCGACCGGTGTTCGCCGAGCGAAACGTCGTTCCGACCGCCAGTTCGGTGTCGCGATCCTCCCGCAGGCGCTGGAACACGGACATCTGCGCGACGTTGACACTGTGGATCTCTGCCGGCGGGACGATGGATGATGCCACTCCCTGGCCCTTGGCATCGAACAGCACGAGACCGTCGATCTGGACGAGTCCGACCGCCTGCTCATTGAGGTAGGCGTGCAGGCTCGCAGGATCGAGCCGATCGAGCACCCCCCGGCGGTGCTGTTCGACCAGGTGCCGCAGCACGGTGTCCAGCGCCTGCAGGCTGCGGGCCGTCTGTTCCGCGATCACCCGTGACTGGCTCTCGAGGGCGTGCCGGGTTTCCTCGAGCGTGCCGAAGTAGCCGCGGACCATGTCGTGGATGCCCTGGGCAGCGAAGGCGGCGACCAGCAGGCCGCCGGCCCATGCGACGCGCCGTGGCGACCAGAACCCCGTCGGCGTCGCGGGCGCAGCCGAGCCACCGTCCATTGGTGGCCGGCTGGCAGCCATCGGGTGGGGCGCTTCGGGCGGCCTCTCGGGCGTGCTCATCGCGGCGTGCCGAGCAGGTCGCGAACGGTCGAGACCAGGCGATCACGGGAAAGCGGAGTCGCCAGCGTCGCGGCGACGCCGAAGCGGCGCGCGACCTCGCCACGGGACGGTGTTTCGGCAAAGAAGGTCGGCGACAGCAGGATGACCGGAATCTCGGGCCAGGTCGTCGTGACCCCCTGCAGCAGGTCGCGATCGTCGTGGCGCGGATAGGCGATCTCGACCAGGATCAATGCCGGTGCACCAGCGGGTGAGGGATCGAGGCGCACCGCCAGCCCTGCGGCGGCAAGCCACCAGTTCATCAGGTCGGTGGTGGCCGGCTCGAGATCGATGGTGAGGCCGTAGCGCGTGCCGCGGTCAGGCATGCGTTCCGGCGGGTTGTCGCAGTCGAGACGAGCCGGTTGGGAAGAATCCATGTCATCCTGGTGATGCGTCGGTCGCTGTCGATCAGCATGTCAAGCGCGGATGCCCGCCGGATTGCCGCGCGGGGCTCGGCGGATTACAAGTGAAACCCAGGCCCGGCGCGCGGCAGCCTCGCCGTCACGAAGCTGCCGCGACGATCCTGCCGGTCGCCGGCCTCAGACCGGCCGCAGCGCCCAACCGGCACGTGCGCCGGATCCGTCGAGGTCGATTCGAAGAGGTGTCTCGCCGAAGTAGCGGCGGATCGCCTCGATATCGAGCCGTTCGCCGGCGAGGCCGATATGGCCGTCCGGCCGCAACAGGAAGAACGACGGCTGCGCGACGCCGATGCGCGCCAGTGCCGCGTCGTTGGCTGCATCGGCCGGCACGACTGTCGTGTCCACCGGCACGGCGCCGTCCCGTAGCAGGCGCGCCGCTTCGCTGCCCGCCTGCGGCTGGCCAAAGACCAGCAGGTGGAAGCGGGTGTCGTCGAGCCGCTCGAACAGGTCCCGGCGCGGACCGCCCGCTTCGAAGGCCAGCTGGATCCAGGGGAAGCGATCGCCGGCTTGCGGTCCATCCGCAGTCATCTTGCCGGCGTTGAGCGATAGCGTGCTGTGGCGGTAGCGGATGCCGATCTGCGAGATCGTGCGGAAGGCCACGGTCCGGATCCGCGACTGCTTCATCGCGAAGGCGAGCGCCCTGGCGATCACGCGCGTGCGAAGCATGCTGGCCACCCAACCGTCGGAAACGAGCATCGTGAACAGACGGTCGGTGGTGCGCAGCAGGCGCCGGGCGACCGGCTGGCGTTCGGCCTCGTAGGTATCGAGCAGGGACGGATCGGCAACGCCGCTGCTGACGAGCGCGAGCTTCCAGCCGAGGTTGTAGGCATCCTGCAGCCCGGTGTTCATGCCCTGGCCACCCGCCGGACTATGGACGTGGGCGGCGTCGCCGAGCAGGAACGCCCGGCCCTTGCGGAAGCGCTCGGCGCAGCGATGGTGGATCCGGTAGGTCGAGAACCAGTCGCAGGCGGCGAACGAGAGCCCGGCGCCGACCTCGCTCGTGATCGCCGGGACCACCTCGTCGAAGGCGAGGTCGTCGCGATCGCGCAGCGCCTTCGGCAGGATGCCGATCGCGCGCCAGCGATCGCGGCCATGCATCGGGAAGAACAGGTGGAAGCCGTCGCGGAACATGAAGACGTTGAGCTCGCCCGGCTTCATCGGACCGGTCGCCTCGGTGTCGGCGACATAGAAGACCTGCTCGTACGGGGCACCCGGAAAGCCGATGTCGTTCAGGCGCCGCACGGCACTGTGGCTGCCGTCGCAGCCGGCGATCCAGCTCGAGGTCAAGCGGGAGGTGCTGCCGTCCCTCATGCGCAGTGTGACGTCGACGTGATCCGGGTGCTGTTCGAGCGCGACGAGCTCGGTGTTCCACTCCACCGTAAGCCCGAACTCATGCAGGCGCTCGCCGAGAATCACTTCGTTGGCGTCCTGGCCCAGCATCAGGATGTAGGGATGCGGGCTGAGGCTCTGCCCGATGTCACCGAGCGGCACGCGAGCCCGGTGTCGGGCCTGGGCCCACATGCTCGCGCCGCTGGCTTGCCGGCCCATCGCCAGGGCGCGATCGGCAATTCCGAGACGTGAGTAGATCTCGAGGGTGCGCGCCTGCACGGCCATCGCACGCGACTGTTGCGCCGGACCGCTGTGGCGATCGATGATCCGGGTGCGGACACCGCGCCGGCGCAACTGGTTGGCGAGCATCAGGCCGGTGGGACCGGCGCCGACAACGAGGACATCGACATCCATGAGCATTCTCCCTGGTCGGACTGGCAAGTCCTCAATGTCGGGCGATGGCCTGACCCGATGATGACCATCGACAGGGAATCGATTACGACTGTAGCAGGCCCGCGCGGCTCGCGGGCAGAGCGCACCGAATCAACGCCCGAAGCGGAGGTGATGCAGGACGAACGTCAAATTTGGACTAACCCGTCCGAAGTTGAACCATAAGTTGGCAGGGAAAGGTCAAAACCAGCAGAAAGTGCAGCCGTTGACCAATAACCAAGCTGATGAGCTCTGGCCGCTGTAGGACTGAACAACCTCAGCGACAAGCCCGTCCATCGAGAGCGCGCATCAGCAACTCGGGGGTCTGTTGACGCTGTGTGTCGGCGTTCTTGGGTGGACTGGCTACGCGACGGAATGAACGGGATGGCACGCCCGCCCGGCCGAGAGTAGGGATGTCAAAAGGGCTAGTACCCGCGTCCTTGTGAGACGTCACAATTCTTCACTTGATGGCTGCCACATTTCCAATATGATCGAAGCATGGAAGAAGATGACGTCGTCCGCTCGCTTGCCGCCCTGGGCCAGCCGCACCGCCTGAAGATTTTCCGTGCCCTGGTCGTTGCCGGCCCGGCTGGTCTGACTCCTGGTGTGATGGCGGAGGGCCTTGGCATCCCAGCCGCGACGCTTTCGTTCCACCTCAAGGAACTGGTCAATGCCGGCCTGGTGACGCAGGCAAGAGCCAGCCGAAACCTCATCTATCGCGCTGCCTATGAGCGCATGAACAAGCTACTCGGTTACCTCACCGAAAACTGCTGCCAGGGAGAGGAGTGCCTGGACCCGGCGGCGTCTGCGTGCAACTGCTGAAAGGAAAAGTGCCATGAAGCGATTCCATGTTCACCTGCATGTCGAGGACCTGGCGGCCAGCATTGGCTTCTACAACAAGATGTTCAACTCGACCCCGGCGCGAGTCGAGTCGGACTACGCCAAGTGGATGCTGGACGACCCGGCCGTGAACTTTGCCATCTCAACGCGCGGTGCCAAGCCGGGCATTGACCACCTGGGAATCCAGACCGACAACGCGGACGACCTGGCGGTGATGGAGCGTCAGGCAGAGGCCGCCGGAATGACGTTGCTCGACGTCGGCGAAACCACCTGCTGCTACGCACGCAGCGACAAATACTGGGTGACCGACCCCCAGGGCATCGCGTGGGAGCAGTTCCATACGTTGGAGAGCATCCCCGTGTTCAACGAGCGAGAGGCAACTCCGGCCGCCACCAAGAAGGCCTGCTGTGCCGTGTCCAGCGTACCCGAAAGCATCCCAGCCAAGGCTTCGGCCTGCTGCTGAGGTTTCCGTTCCCTCCTCCGTCTCATTGACTAGGCACCCCGTCGACCTGCGTGGTCTCCCACGCTTTGACACCTGTGACGACATATTCCCAAGCCTCGCCTGCCATCGCTCCGTCCGCGCCCGCCATCGGCTTCTTCGAGCGCTATCTCACCGTCTGGGTGGGGCTGTGCATCGCGGCCGGCATTGCGCTCGGCCAACTCTTTCCCGGGGTGTTCAAGGGGATTGCCGCCCTCGAGGTGGCGAAGGTGAACATCCCGGTCGGGGTTCTCATCTGGGTGATGATTATCCCGATGCTGCTGAAAATCGACTTCACGGCCCTGGGGCAGGTGAAGTCGCACTGGCGAGGCATCGGCGTCACGCTCTTCATCAACTGGGCGGTCAAGCCGTTCTCGATGGCGCTCCTTGGCTGGATATTCATCCGCCATGTCTTCGCGCCGCTCCTGCCGGCGGACCAGCTCGACAGCTACGTCGCCGGGCTCATCCTGCTGGCGGCTGCTCCGTGTACGGCCATGGTCTTCGTCTGGAGCCAATTGTGCCGAGGCGACCCGTACTTCACCCTGTCGCAGGTGGCGCTCAACGACGCCATCATGGTGGTCGCCTTTGCACCTATCGTGGCACTGCTGTTGGGCCTTTCGTCCATCACTGTGCCCTGGGACACGTTGCTGACGTCCGTCGGGCTCTACATCGTCGTCCCGGTCATTCTGGCGCAGCTTTGGCGGAAGCAATTGCTCAGTGGGGGTACCGCTCACTTCAAGCGGGTTACCGACCGCCTCGGACCGCTATCTATCTCCGCATTGTTGCTGACCCTGGTGCTGCTCTTCGCCTTTCAGGGTGAGTCCATCCTGCGGCAGCCACTCATCATCGCGTTGCTTGCGATGCCAATTCTGATTCAGGTCATCCTGAACTCCGGCCTTGCCTACTTGCTGAATCGCCGCCTCGGGGTCGCGCATTGCGTAGCTGGTCCTTCGGCCCTCATCGGCGCAAGTAACTTCTTCGAGCTTGCGGTAGCCGCCGCTATCAGCTTGTTCGGCCTGCAATCTGGAGCGGCCTTGGCGACTGTCGTTGGGGTGCTTATCGAAGTCCCGGTGATGCTGGCGGTTGTTGCGGTGGTCAACCGCACCCAGGGCTGGTATGAAGCGGGGCAGAAGCCTGCCTGAGGAGAACATCATGGTCGACATCACCATCTACCACAATCCGGACTGCGGCACGTCCCGCAACACACTGGCCCTCATTCGCCACAGCGGCGCTGAGCCCCAGGTCATCGAGTACCTGAAGACGCCGCCAACCAAAGCCAAGCTGAAGGAGCTCATCGCGGCCATGGGCCTTCCGGTCCGAGCGCTCCTCCGTGAGAAGGGCACGCCATACGCCGAGCTGAAGCTAGATGATCCCGACTGGTCGGACGAGAACCTGCTGGACTTCATGGTCAAGCATCCCATCCTCATCAACCGCCCCATCGTCGTCACGCGCCTGGGTACGAAGCTTTGCCGGCCCTCTGAGGCCGTTCTGGAAATCCTCCCTGCAGAGAAGCTGACTCCGTTCACGAAGGAGGACGGCGATGTTGTCGTGGATGATGGAACGCGACGTGCCTGAATGCGCTTGGGCGACACTGCCTGGCGCCCGCCCACACGGTTAGGACCCTACCCTGTCCTGGGATGACTTCTACACGCTCGGTTCAGATTCGACGGGCCACACCTGGCGACTGGCCACTCATATCGAGACTGCTCGAGGCGAAAGGGCTGCCGCTGGCGGGTGTTCATGAGCACCTTGATACCTTCTGGCTTGCTGTCGCGGCAGAAGGTCAGGTAGTGGGCGTCGCAGGGCTTGAGGTTTACGGTGAGGCTGGGCTACTTCGTTCAGTGGCAGTCCGACCGGAACGTCAGGGGATGGGCGTAGGCACGGCACTGCTCGCTCAGGTTTTCGGGGAGGCCAAGCGCTTCCGCCTTCGCTCCCTTCATCTTCTCACCATGGGCGCTGCCGGCTACTTCGAGCGCTTCGGCTTCGAGTCGAGACCGATTCGCGAAGCTCCCGAAGGTCTCGAGGCATCTGCCGAGTTCCAGGGTGCCTGTCCCGCGAGCGCCATGTTCATGACTGTGCGCGTAGAGACCCTGTTGCAACCCCAATCCTCCGCTCCGTCACGCGACTAGGCCAGAGCGCCGATTCTCCGCAGAGCTGCTTGTTCGGTCGTCATGCGCTCGAGATGCCGGGACCGCGCTCAGCAACGACTTACGAGCAGAAAAGACAGGGGTTGGGGTGGCTGACGGGACTCGAACCCGCGACAACAGGAATCACAATCCTGGACTCTACCAACTGAGCTACAGCCACCACCGGAGGAACTGGCCTGCCCGACAGGATTCGAACCTGTGACCCTCAGCTTAGAAGGCTGATGCTCTATCCAACTGAGCTACGGGCAGATGTCGAAGCGACCGGTCAAGCAGTGGGTCACGGGGCAGCGATCCCCTGCCCGCTCGAAGCTGGCATAGGCGGGGCCGCCTCTCTGACCTGCCGGCATTTTACCCGAAACCCGCAGGCTTCTCGCCACGCGTAGCCGCCGCTTCGCGATCGGGCTCGGGCGCTCCGGTAAGATGGCCGCTCGACCTCGAGGAAACGCGACGCGCGCATGGCCAGACCGCGATGGCAGCAGGAAGGGCAGGATCCGGACTACCGGTTCTCGCTCGCCAACGAACGCACCTTCCTCGCCTGGATCAGGACCGCGCTGGCCCTGCTGGCGGGCGGGGTCGCGCTCGAGCAATTCGCCACCCGGATGGAGCCGCGCGCGGCGGTGGTGGCCCTGGCGGTGGCGCTGGCGGTGCTTGCCGCCGCGCTCAGCGGCGGCGCCTACCTGCGCTGGAAGTCCAACGAGATCGCCATGCGGCACGCCCGGCCGCTGCCGGCCAGCCCGGTCATTGCGTTGCTGGCCATCGCGTCACTGCTGATCGCGGCGGCGATCGCCCTGCTCCTGCTGCTGCAATGACTGCGGCCGCACCCGCGTCGGCGCCGCCGCCGGATCCCGGGCTGCAAGCGCAGCGCACCACCCTCGCCTGGAACCGCACCGCCCTGGCGGTGCTGGTCAACGCCCTGCTGATGCTCAGGCTGGGCGAGCAGTCCGGTCAGTCGCCGACCACCGCGCTGGGCATCATCCTGCTGGTCGCGGCGGCGGCGGTAACCGGCTGCGGCTGGTGGCGCCGGAAGGCCCTGGCG
>JAEZQX010000159.1 GCA_023441105.1 Pseudomonadota bacterium
ATCGCACCGTTGGACGGTCAAATCTTCCCTGCTTGCACGCTCGGTATCTGGACAGAGACTGCTCTTCTTGGGGGGCGCAAAGGCGAATCAGGGATGATGAATTCGCAATCCCAGAGGGTCGCGGGCATTGTACAAATCGGCACTTCGATGACGAGCCTTGCGTTTGCAGTTGCTTGCACTGACCTTTGAAGTGCGCAAGCGGCCGATCAACGCATTCGCGACGACGCCACATTGATCCAGAGAACCTCCGCCGGCTCGTCTGCACAGTTCCCGAACCTGTGCTCGATGCGACTCCGGAACCTGAAGCTGTCGCCTCTGGACAGGCGGTACTGGCGATCGCCGACCTCGAGTTGGATCACGCCCTTCAGCACGAAGCCCGCCTCTTCGCCGTCATGCGCGTACGGCGTCGCGCCGGTCGTTCCCCCGACCTCGATCTCCATCAGGTAGAAGTCGATCGAGCCGCGATTGCGGGGGGCGAGTATTCGCTTGCGGATTCCGGTTCCGCGGAAGCTTACCGAGGAACGATCGGCGTCGAAGCGAACAGGCTCGTCCAGCTCCGGCTCGGTGGGCTGCTTCAGAAGCTCGACGAAGGGCACCTCCAGGACGCGCGCGAACATGGCGACGTCGCGAAGCGTCGGCGATGACAAGCCGCGCTCGATCTGGCTGACATAGCCGATGGACCGATCGCTGGCACGCGCCAGCGCGTCGATGGGCATGTCGCGGGCCTTGCGCAAGGCTCGCAGTCGCTCGCCCACGATGCGGTCGACGGCCGATTCATCTGTCATGGCGCGGATTGGCCGGAGCCTGAGAGGTCATGTGCATGAAGATATCCTTTCATTTCGATGAAATCAACGCTAGACTCGATCTCATCGCTTCAACGAGGGTCTCGCCATGCAGGGGTCAAGGTCAGTTCTACGCCGGCTGGGCATATCGCTCATGGGGGTCGCCGCCGCGATGGCGGTCGTGCCTGCGGCGCTCGCTCAAGGCCCCGAGCGGTATCCCGACAAACCGGTCCGGATCATCGTCGGCTTCGCCCCGGGCGGCCTCACGGATATCTACGCGCGCCTGTTCGCGGCCGGGTTGCAGAAGGTCACCGGCCAGCCGATGATCGTGGAGAACAAGCCGGGAGCCGCCACCATGATCGGGACGACCGCGGTCGCGAAGGCGGCTCCGGATGGCTACACGCTGTGCTTCTGCGTGACCAACGTCTTCACGAACCAGTTCTTCCGGGAATCCATGCCTTACCGGCCGGATGAGCTCACGCCCGTCTCGCTGGCGTTCAAGTCGAACTCGGTGCTTGTCGTTCCTGCGAACTCGCCCTTCAAATCGACCAAGGACCTGGTCGAGTACGCGCACAAGAACCCGGACAAGCTGACCTACTCGACGACCGGTGCCGGCGGGGCGACGCATATCACCGGCGAATTGTTCGCGTCGGTCGCCAAGACGAAGAGCGTCGCGGTCCACTACAAGGGAGCGTCTCCGGCAACCTCCGCCGTCGCGGCGGGCGAGGTCGACTTCGCTTTCAGCGCGATTGCGACCGCGCAGCCGCCGCTGAAGGAGGGCCGTGTTCGAGCGCTCGGTGTCGCAAGCGAGGAGAGGATCGCCGCGCTGCCGGATGTGCCTACGATGGGCGAAGTAGGCTTCGAGGGCGTGGCAAGTGGTGTCTGGTACGGCTTGATGGCTCCCGCGGGGACCCCCCAGCCGATCGTGGAACGCCTCAACCGGATTTCGAACGACTTCTTCGGCAGCGCCGAAGTCCGGGAGCGGTTGATGGTCGGCGGAGAGACGCCGCTGGCGAACGCCTCGCCTGCGGAGATGGCGGCCTATATCGAACGAGATACCGAGGCGCTGCGCAAGATCATCGTTCCAATGAACCTGAAGCTGGATTGAGATGAGCATCTTTGAACCTGGCATCGAAGCCTATCTGCAGAAGATACGGGACACGGTCGGTATTCACCCGAAGCCCAATTCGGTTGAAGAACGTCGTCGCAACACCGACCGGACGCACTCGGTCTGGAAACGCCCCGCGCCCGAGACGATCGACGTCCTGAACTGGTGGGTGGGCCTGCCGGGACGCGAAGTGCCGATCAGGCTCTACCGGCGCAAGGACGTCGTGAAGCCGCCGGTGGTGCTGTACCTGCATGGCGGCGGTTTCGTCTCCAGCAGCTACGACACGCATGACACCATCACCTGGGGTCTGGCAGAGTCGACGGGAGCCTTGGTCATCAGCGTGCATTACCGCCGTGCACCGGAGAACCCTTTTCCCGCCGCGCCGGAGGACTGCTTCGGCGTCCTGCAATGGATCGCCAGGCAGGGCCAGTTTCTCGACGCCGATGTGGAACGCATCGCCGCAGTGGGCGACAGTGCCGGCGGTTGCCTTGCGGCGGCCTTGGCAATCCAGGCGAGGGATCGGGGCGGTCCCGCGCTGCGCCTCCAGGCGCTCCTGTACCCGGGCCTGGATCCGATCAAGAATCGGCCGTCGCATGCCCGCGGCCTGGACCCGATGCTCACACGCGAAATGATGGACTATTTCTGGGAAGCTTACCTGCCTGGAAACCGTGAGACACGGGACCCGATAGCCGCGCCGATCCGGGCAACGAGGCTGGCGGATCTGCCGCCTGCCTACATCGCGGTCGGGGAATTCGACCCGCTGCTCGATGAATCGACCGAATATGCCCGGTTGCTGTCCGATGCAGGCATTCCGGTCGAGTTCCGCGTGGTGGAGAAATCCATTCACGGCTTCCTGCGAGCGCGATTCGTGAGCGATGGAGCGCGCGCCGAATTCGATCGTCTTTCGAACGTTATTCGAGAGGCGCTGGGAAAGTAGCGCATTTTCGTCGCTGGCTTCCGATCAAAAGCGCAATATTGTTGTTGACGACTGCAACGTCATCGTCGCGTAACGCTTTGCGACGTAGCAGGCAGTCGGCTTGCAGTATGGTTTGCAGGCCGACCTCGACGACTCATCGTGCCCACTGTCGCCGACTCGGAAGAAGAGGAGACGATAGAGATGATGACGAATGTCGCGAGGGCCCGGCGATACGGCGCCACGGCGTTGATGATCGTAGTACTTGCCGCGACCAGCAGTTGCGGTAGTGACGACGACGATCCGGTACCGGCTCCAGAGCCGGCTCCGGCTCCCGCGCCGGTTCCGGCGCCGACCGTGCAGGCTTGCGACGAGACTTTGCAAGCGAGCTTCAAGCCGGACGCGCAGACCCAGGTGCTGCTGGTGAAGGCCTTCAAGGCAGGGGAGCCGCTGCTGCTCTCGGGCGCGTCGGGTCCACAGACGCCCACGGCTTCGAAGGACGTTTGCGTGGTCAAGCTGCTCGTCGGACCGGGCAATCCCGGGCCCGCGGATGCGCCTTCGACCTCCGCCGGCATCGGCATCGAGCTGTGGCTACCGGCTCATGCCGCCTGGAACGAGCTCATCCACGTGAAGGTAGGAGGTGGCTGGGCGGGCGGCTTGCACACATCCATCACGTCCCTGGCTGGTACGTCGACCTCGTCATCGGGATCGCCGGCAACAACGGCGATGGTGGAGGGCGCCGTCTCCGCTTCGACTGACGCCGGGCATGCGACCAGCGGCGGCTCGTTCGCCATGAACCCGGACGGGACGATCAACACGACCCTTTGGCAGGACTTCTCCGAGCGCGGCATCCATGAGATGGCCGTCAAGACGAAGGCGCTCGCTCGTGCCTATTACGGGCGTGATGCACGCCGCTCCTACTGGAACGGCTTTTCCACCGGCGGGCGGCAAGGCCACAAGGAAGCCCAGGCCAACCCGGGGGATTTCGACGGCATCCTGGCCGGTGCGCCCGCCTTCAACTGGACGAAATTCATCACCACCGAACTCTACCCGCAAGTGGTCGTACAGCGAGATCTCGGCGGCACGCCGTTGACACCTGCTCAGCTCAACCTGGTGGGCAGGGCTGCCATCGGTGCTTGTGACTCGGTGGGCGGGGAGCACCTGGGCTTCATCCCCGATCCCTCGATCTGCCGCTACGACGCTGCCACCGATCCGGCGGTGCTCTGCCCGGCGGACAATGGTGTCAATACGACCCCGGACTGTGTCAGCCGTGTTCAAGCGACGGCCATCAACAAGATGTGGTACGGCCAGACCGCCGATGGCAGCGTGCCTGATCCGACCAGCGACAATGGCTTCGGAGCCAACCCGGCTCCCGCTCAGCGCTGGTATGGGCTCGCGCGCGGCACGAGCATGGCCGGGCTCGCGGGTCCAAGTCCTTTCGCGATCGCGAGTGACATGGTCGCGCTCGAGTTGCAGGATCCGACGCTCGCTACCCCGGCATTCCTCAATGCGACTGGCAACGGCGCGAATGGCTGGCGCAACCTGAGCTACCAGCAATTGTCGCAGGCTTGGGACCAGGGTGTCGCCTTGCAGGGTCCATTCGCGAACATCAACACGGACAATCCTGATCTGGATGCCTTTCGCGCGCGAAGCGGCCGGATGATCATGTACCACGGCCTGGCGGACACGCTGATCCCGCCGCAAGGCTCGATCAACTACTACCTCCGGGTGGCCGACCGCCTGGGGAGCCTCGCGGCGGCGCAGAGCTTCTATCGCTTCTATCTCGTGCCCGGCATGGCCCACGGCTTCTCGAATGGAACGGCCAACCCCGACGCAAATCCACCGTTGCCGACCAACGACCAGTTGTACGGCCTGCTGACGAACTGGGTCGAGAACGGGGTGGTGCCCGAGCGGGTGGAGATCAGCAGCGCAGCGACGGCTTCGGCACCGGCGAAGTCGCGGCCGCTCTGCGTCTATCCGCAGAAGCCGACGTTTACGAGCGGCGATCCCAAGGTGTCTGCGAGCTACACTTGTTCGTAGAGCGGGCAGGGGCGCTATCGTTGGTCGGGGCGAGGTACCGGTGCCGGCGCCTCAGCCCTTGGACCTCCCGGGGCGGGCACCCGGCGGTGGCACCCAGCGCCAGAACACACCTGCCGCCACCAGCCCTAACGCCCCGATCGTCGTCATCCCGACGGCCAGCGATGCCGCGGCCGTCACTGCCGACAGCAGCACCGGGCCGCCGCTCGAGCCGATGTCCGACAGCATCCGCCAGATGCCCAGGAACTCGGCGCGTCCGGCGCGGGGGGAGGCATCGGCGCCCAGGGTCATGACGATGCCGGAGCCGATGCCGTTGCCGAGCCCGATGAGCATCGAGGCGACGAGGAACATGGCCGCGCCCGAGGTGATCGACATCAGCATGAGCCCGAGCCCCATCAGCAGTGCCGACGGCACCGCCACCCAGATGCGGCCATGCTGGTCCATCACCTTGCCCGCCGGATAGAACACCGCCATGTCGATCGCTGCCGCCAGGCCGTAGACCAGCGAGGCGGCCGCGGGGGCGAAACCCAGATGCTCCGCCCACAACGGTATGACAACCTGGCGCGATGACCGCATGGCGCTGATCAACATCACGCCCAGGCCGAGGGTGAGGAAGATGCCGGCGTGGCTACGGAGCACGCCGGCAATGGTCGGCTTGACCACGGGCGTGGCTGCCTCTTCCGGCGTCGCCTGCAGGTCCGGCAACTTCAGCGCGATGGCGCCGACGCCCGCCATCGACAGCAGCGCCACCCAGTAGGCGCCTTGCAGCCCCACGGCGTGGACCACCGCAGCACCGGCGAAGGGACCGACGAACACGCCGATGCGCATGCTGCCGGCGAGCGTCGAGAAGGCCCGCGCGCGCATGATGATCGGCACCGCGTCGATGATGAAGCTCTGGCGGGCCAGGGTGAAGACCGACCCGGCCATGCCGGCCATGAACACGCCGGCCGCAAGCATCCAGACATGGACGGCGAAGATGCACATCAGGAAGGCGCAGATGCTGAACGCCGCGGCGCCGGCCATGGCCCTGCGCTCGCCGAAGCGCGAGGTGATGAGGGCGGCCGGCACGTTGCTGGCCAGCGAGCCGATGCCCGTCAAGGCGACGACCAGACTGGAGAGGGCGACCGACGCGCCGAGGTCGCGCGCGCTGAATGCGATGACCGGCACGATCGCGCCGGTTGCAATCCCGTAGAGCAGGGATGGTCCGAACGCGGGGAGGGCGATGTCCTTGAGACTGAAGGAACCTTCGGCCATGGGGCCTTGGTGAATGGGCTTGCTGCCGCCTGCAGAAGTGCATGCGGAGGCGCGATTGTACGGTCGTGCTCATGCGGCCGCAGCGGCGGTAGCATAGCGTCCTCGACTCGACGACGATGGAAACAGCGATCGGAACAGCAATGACGTACCTGGCGACGCTCCGGCGCGAGGTGCTTTCCGGATGCCGGCCAGCCCTGTCAGCATCCGCTTTCATGCTCGTACTTGCCTGCGCGGTGCCCTTGCATGCCCAGGGCATCGTGTACAAGACCGGCAACGACCTGCTCGACGCGCTGCGGCAGGCAACCGGGCTCGAGCACGCCTATGCGCTCAACTACATCGTGGGCGTGGTGGATGCGACCAACGGGAACGCGACCCGGGAAGGCTTCTGTTTCGATCTGAAGCAGGAAAACATCAAGGCGTCGCAGATCGCGGACGTGGTGCAGCCGTTCCTGGAGAAGAACCCGCAGATGCGGGATCGGGCGGGCAGCGTCCTGGTTGCTGCTGCGCTCGCCGAGCGCTGGCCCTGCAAGTAGGAAGCGGGCGGCGCCGGCGCCCCCCGTTCCCGGTTCAGGAGCTCAGGCTACGAGGTTCTGGGGAACACCCTCGTCGGCGTTCAGTGCAACCAGGTTCTGCGGCACGCCTTCGTCGGCGTTCAGCGCCACCAGGTTTTGCGGCACGCCCTCGTCGGCGTTGAGCGCGACCAGATTCTGCGGCACCCCCTCGTCGGCGTTCAGCGCGACCAGGTTTTGCGGCACGCCTTCGTCGGCGTTGAGCGCGACCAGGTTTTGCGGAACCCCTTCATCGGCTTGCAGCGCGATGAAGTCGCGGGGCACGCCTTCGTCCTGCTGGAAGGACGCGACGAAGTTCTGGGGGACGCCTTCGTCGGCGTTGTGGAACGCAGCCGAGGCGCCGGCGGTGAAGGTGGCGACGATGGCAGCGGCGAGGATCGAGTTGCGGACGTTCATGACGGTTCTCCTTGAGTTGTCGGTTGCCGTCGCATCTCGCTTCGGCATGGAGACAATGTAGACCCAGGAGTCCGCGGGATAAATCCGCCTGCGCAACTAACACTGTTGCGCCTCGATCAACAATCCTCGTTCGGCTAGCGCGGGCCGCCCGGGATCCCGAGGTCCTTGCGCCACTCGTCGTCGCGCTTCATCGACGGATTGGACGGCCGCTTCAGGTAGTAGGGGATCAACGGCCGATACAGCTCGTAGAGCCGCCTCAGCTCGCCGATCGGCTCGTCGTGCTCGTCCGCGCGCAAGTCGACGAGCGCATAGCTTCGCTCATGATGCACCTGCAAGGCTGAAGAGTACTGGCCGGCCACCTGGCCGCCGGCGTCCCGGCCCGCCTCCAGGGAAGCGACCAGCCGGTGCGCCAGGTCGCCTTCTGCGCGCTCGAAGCCATCCATCATCGCCTGCGCAACCCGGTCGTTGGACAAGCGGTTGCCTGCCACGCATACATTGGGGCGGGTGAGGTGGCCGCGCCATTCCTCGTTGTGCTTGCCGGTGCGGGCAGCGGTGTTGCCGTCCTTGTCGATGACCATGATCTGCCGCCACTCGATGTGATCGGCACCATCGCTCTCCTCGAGCTCTTGCAGCACCTTGCGCGCGGAGTAACCCATCTCGAGCAGCTTCAGGCCCAGCGGCCCGAGCCGCGGATCACCATTGGCTTGCACCATCAGGCCGCCGATGCGCGGGCGGACGAAGGGACATTTCGCGCCGATCGCAATCGGTCGGGTGGCGATTGCCATGCCGAATTGGCCGGTACGTTCACAGCGGGCTAGGACGGAAAAGGTCATTGAGTCATCTCCTCGGGTTGGCGCGTTGGGGAATCATCCGATGCAGGCAGGCGAAGGCCCGGCAAGCGTTGCAGGGGTCTCTCGTGGAAAAAGCGTCAGTTCGGCTTGACGCCCGCCTTGGCCACGATATCTGCCCAGCGCGCGACCTCGGTCTTCACGTAGGCGGCAAACGCATCCGGTCCCTTGCCGGACACCTCGTTGCCCAGTGCATCGAGCTTGCCCTTGATCTCCGGATCGGTCAGTGTCTGCGAGATCTCGGCATGAAGCCGATCGATGACCGGCCGCGGCGTGGCCGCCGGGGCGAACACGCCGAACCAGACCTCCGCCGCATAGCCGGGTACGCCCGATTCGGCGATGGTGGGCACCTCCGGCAAGGCTGCCGTCCGCTGGGCGGCAGTCACCGCGATCGCCCGCAGGCCTCCGCTCTTCAGGTGAGGGACGACGTCGGGCATGTTGTGGAACCCGAGCTTGACGTGGCCGGCGAGGATGTCGCTGACCGCCGGAGCTGCGCCCTTGTAGGGGACGTGCAGCATGTCGACGCCCGTCATCACCTTGAACATCTCGCCGGACAGGTGCTGCGAGCTGCCGTTGCCGGAAGACGAGAACGTCAGCTGCCCGGGATTCTGCCGGGCGAGAGCGATCAATTCCTGCACCGTCTTCGCCGCCACCGACGGATGCACGACCAGCACGTTGGAGACGGTGCCGACCATGGTCACCGGCGCGAAGTCCCGCACCGGGTCGTAGGCCAGGCCGGGATAGATGGCGGCTGCCGTGGCGTGGGTGGGGGAGCTTCCCATCACGATGGTATAGCCGTCCGCCGGGGCTCTCGCCACCTGTCCGACGCCCAGCGTACCGGTCGCCCCGGGCCGGTTCTCGACGACGACGGTCTGGCCGAGCGACTTGCCCAGGCGGCTGGCGATGAGGCGGCAGAAAGTGTCGTTGCTTCCGCCCGGAGGCCAGGGGCTGATCAGCTTGATGGGATGCTCCGGGAACGCCTCGGCCCGCGCATGCTGCGGCCGCAGCCAGCCGATCGCGGTGACCAGCATCAGGACCAGCAGCAGGAAGCGCACGTGGTTGAGTCGGTTCATGATCGGCCCCGGGTGGTGGTGTCAGGTGGCTAGGCGTGTCTTGGGAAGAGCGTGGCGGAGAACTGGTAGCGGGTCGGGTGGTACTGCGCCTCGAAGATCTCGATGAGCCTGGCCTCGGTGTCGTAGTAGGCACGGCGCCCTCGAAGAAGCGAGGTGCCGCGCCTGACGCCGAGCGTCGCCGCCACCGGCGCGGAGGCCGGAACGGCATCGAGAAGCTGTTCTGCATGATCCAGCCGCAGGCCATGGCTGCGCGCGATATGCCTGATGGTCGGCAGCGGCCCGGCAACGTCCGCCGCGGAAACACGGGTGGCGATGGCCGGTGGGAACCAGAACGCGATGTGGACGATCGGTTCACCCGGCGTAATGTGGTTGACGCCGACGATCTGCTTGAATTCCTCGCCTTCCGCCACGCCGGCAAACCCGCTCAGGTGGCGGGGCAGGGGGCGCCATGCCTCATCCAGCACCGTCATGCGATTGAGCATCAGGACGTCGTCGATATAGCCGGTCAGCACGACCGCCTTGCCGATCCTCTCGGTGCTGCTGATGTAGGTGCCCGAGCCGCGCCGCCGCTCGACGACCTGGCGGGCGACCAGCTCGTCGGTGGCCTTGCGGATGGTGATGCGGCTGACGCCATAGGCGGCGCAAAGCTCGGCCTCGCTGGGCAGCGCGGCGCCTGGCTCCATCCGGCTGGCATCGATGGTCATCAGCATGTCGGCGGCAATCCGGCGGTAAAGAGGCTCGGCCAGGGAGACGGCCGCCGCGCCTGTCCCGGCACTGCGCGGCGTGGACCAAGTTGTCATGACAACTATCATCGCGGTTGGCGCCGGTCGCTGTCAATGGCCGGGAAGCCGGCATGCTTGTTCGGCCGAACGCCGGAAGAGCCAGGGCGCCCCAAGGCATATACCTTGCTAGGAGCTTGTCAGCCGTCGTCACCGCGACGAAGGGCGATCAAGCTGCACGCCGACGCAACGCGGCTCCGACCGGAAGCAAGCGACATCCATGGAAAAGCCGAAGCCCTGGTGGCTGACCGCAGACGACGAAGAATGCCCGGGTTGTTCGCAGCCCTACGGCTACGGGCTGGAGGTACGTTGCGAAGACTGCGACTCGGTGCTTTGCCCGACTTGCGTCGTGCGGCTGGGCAAGCTGCGGCTGTGCCGCGAATGTGCAGACCTGCGCAAGGAGTAAGGCCATGGCTCGGGCGATCTGGAAGGGGAAGCTGGTCATCGGAAGGCAGGACGTGGCGGTGAAGATGTACTCGGCGGTCCAGGATCGGCGGGTTCATTTCCGGCTTCTGCACGAGAAGGACATGTCGCCGATCGAACAGCGGATCGTCCGCAAGAGCGACGGCAAGGAGGTGCCGAAGGAGGCGCAGGCTAAGGCCTTTCCGCTGGAGGATGGCAACGCCGTCATCGTCCGATCGGAGGAACTGCAGGAGATCGAGCCGCCCCCGTCGCGCGATATCGACCTGTGCCGCTTCGTGCCCGCCTCCCTGCTCGGCGACCAGTGGTACGACAGGCCCTACTACCTCGGCCCGGACGAAGACGAGGCGGCGTATTTCGCGCTGGTCGAGGCGCTCGGCCGCAGCCGTGCCGTGGGCATCGCCCGCTGGGTCATGCGCAAGCAACCTTATGTCGGCGCCCTGGGCCTGTCCGGCAGCCATCTGACGCTCACCACCCTGCGGCGCGCCGACCAGGTGCTGTCGGTGGCCGGGCTCGATGTGCCGGCGGCTCGCGCCCCCGAGGAGCGGGAGCTGAAGCTGGCCGAGCAACTCGTGGAGGCGGTCGCAGCCGACTTCGAGCCCGAGCAGTGGCAGGACGAATACCGCGAGCGGGTACGCCAGCTGATCGAATCGAAAATGCGCGGCGAGAAGCCCAAGGTGGTGCGGCTGAAGCCAAGAAAGGAAAGCGGCAGCCTGTCCGACCAGCTGCAGCGCAGCCTCGAGGCCACCCGCAGCGCCGGGCGCGGCAAGCCGCAACGCAAAGGGGAGAAGAAAGTTGCCTAGGGCAGCCAGCAGCAATCGCGGCAAGCAGGCCGCGAAGAAGTCGCCGCCGCCGGCCCCCGAAGCCGCGGCGCCGGTACGCGCCTTCTGGTCGGGCACGATCACCTTCGGCCTGGTGAGCATCCCGGTCGACCTCTTCGCTGCCGTGCGGCCCAGGCGCAAGTCGATGAAGATGGTGGATTCGGATGGCAAGCCGCTGGGCAGGCAGTACTACTGCCCGGAGGACGGAAAGGAGCTGGGATCGGACGACATCGTGCGGGGCTACGAGACCGACGACGGCACGATGGTGGTGGTCAGCGACAAGGAGCTCGAGGACATCGCGCCGGAAGCAACGCGCGACATCGAGTTGCGGCGCTTCGTGCCGCTGGCCCAGATCCCGTCGATGTACTTCCAGCGCCCCTACTTCCTCGCGCCCGCGGGTCGCTCCACAAAGGCTTATCACCTGCTGGCGGCGACCATGGAACGCACCGGCCGCGTCGGCATCGGCACGTTCGTGATGCGCAGCCATGAATACCTGGTCGCGATCCTGTCGGAGGGCGGCGTGCTGCGCGCGGAAACGCTGCGCTTCGCCGACGAGCTGCGCAACCCAGCGGACCTGGAACTGCCCGAGCCGAAGAAGGCGCAGCCGAAGCTCCGGGATGCCATCGCCAGGGAGATCAAGTCGCTCACCCGCGACGAGCTCGACATGGACGAGTTGGCCGACCGACAGGCTGCCGCGATCCGCGACATCGCCGAGGACAAGGAGAAGCGCGGCAAGGATGTGGTCGCGCTGCCGGCCAGCGCGGAGGACACCGAGTCCGAAGGCGCAGAGATCGTCGACCTGATGCAGATCCTCCGGCGCAGCCTGTCGCAGAAGGCGGTCGTGACCACGGCGGAAGCCGCTGGCGCCTCGGGCGGACGATCCGCGCCCGCGGATGGCGGCCGCCGGCCAGTCAAGCGTCGCACGGGACGCAGGGGCGGTGCGGATCAGGCGATCGCGAGCGCCTCCACAAGCCGTTCGACCCGGAAGCCGCCCGCGAAGGACGACCTCGAGGGCCTGTCTCGCGAGCAGCTGTACGAGCGCGCGCAAGACCTGGGCATCGCCGGACGCAGCAAGATGGATCGCACCGCGCTGCTGAAAGCGCTGCGCGCGGCCGCCTGACCGGCGATCTGGTTCGATCGGCGGTTAGCGCTTCGTGCCGGCTGCCCCAGCTCGATGGCCGCCGTCGGGCGGCGGCCAGCCCGCAGGCTTCTGGTCCAGGCGCTCCATCAGGCGCTGCGCATCGAAAGGCGCGCGCACCTTCTGGTCGTTGTCGAAATAGCAGAACACGTCGCGGCTTGCGCGCTTGCGCGGCGCACGCTTCGAGATGCGCTGCGCATCGCGCGGCTGACCGCCCCGGGCCCATGCGGCGATCCGATGCGCCCAGCGGTCGAGCGCTTCGTCGCTGTACTGGCCGCCGTACAGCGTCTCCGGCCCGTGCAGGCGCAGGTAGACGAAGCCGGCCGTCACGTCTTCCACGTAGGGCCAGTCGGCCACTGCATCCGATGCCACCAGGGCCGCATCATGCTTGCGCAGCAGTCGGATGAATGCTTCGTCGCAATAGCTGGGATGTCGGATCTCGAAGGCATGCCGCAACGGCCGCTTGTGGTCGGTTGTGATGCTGGGATCCTTGACCCGATCGTCGTGCCGCGCGGCAACCGCCGCGGCGGCATGAGTGTCCCGCGGCAGGGCCGAAATGAACGACTCGAAGATCTCCGGCTCGAATGTCGACCGTGCCGGGAACTGCCACAGGATCGGGCCGAGCTTCGGTCCGAGCTCCAGCAGCCCGGAGGCGAGGAAGTTCGCGATGGCGGTGGGCAGGCGCTCGCCGCGAAGTCGCAGCATGTGGGTGATGAAGCGCGGAGCCTTGACGCTGAAGACGAAGCCGTCCGGCGTGGCGTCGCGCCAGCGCCGAAAGCTGGTGGCTCGCTGCAGCGAATAGTGCGACCCGTTGATCTCGATGCTCTGGACCGCGCGGGATGCAAAGGCCAACTCCCGCGCATGCGCCAGCTTCGCCGGATAGAAGACGCCACGCCAGCCGTCGTACTGCCAGCCCGAGAGCCCGATGTGGATGCGTGACATCTGGATCTATCGCCCTCTCAGCACACTTTCTTTCAATCGTTACTGTTGTATTCCTGGGCGGCCTGGAACCGTCGACCGGCCTCGCCGCTATGCTCATCGCTAGACGGACCTCGGGGCATTGCTCCGGGTTCTCAGGCCTCAACGATTGACGAGAACTCGGATGAACAGTCGCTTCTATGTCACTGCCGCGGTGGCGCTGCTGCTCGCGGCAGCGTACAACGGCGCGGCGAAACGACCGGCGCCGGCTCCAGCCACGGGCGCCGGCCAGTCGGCCGACGTGGAGTCGGCACAGCCGGCCACACCGGTGACTGCCCGCTCCCTGCCGCCGTCGCCGCAGGCAGCCCTGCCGCGGAGCTGAACCCGGCCACTCACTGCGCATGCGGTGCTGCTGCAGGCAGCATGCCCCGCCAGGCGGCATTGACCTCTTCGATCACCGCGGCCGGCCGCGGCCGGTAGCGCGGCGAAAAGTGAAACGGCACGACCGCGGCGGCGCCGAGGTGTCGGGCAAGCCAGCCGGCCTGCCGCGCCGTCAGGTGGTTCTTGCGTTGCGCATGGTCGCGATCGGCATCGAGGAACACGCTTTCGATGAACAACTGGTCGACGCCGCCAAGAAGCCGCTGGAGCGTGGCCACATTGCTCGCGGTGAAGCGGCAGTCGGTCACGTAGCCGATACACCGCCCGGAGGCAGGGGCGAGCATCACCGGCGTCAGCTCGCCGACGGTCCGCACCATCTCATGCTGGCCGTCCCGATCGCGCCACTGCAGCCGCAAGGGCGTGCCCGGTGGCGCCCCTGACATCACCGCCAGCTTGAGTTCTCGCAGCCATGCCCCGGTGGTCACGCCCAGTGCCTGCAGGCGATCCTTGGCCACACGCGGGCGGGCTTTCTCCTCGACGCGGAAGGCGAGGCAGGGCATCTCGTGATCGATGAAGCCGCCGCGGACACTTAGCAGCGGTTCGTCGTGCAGCAGGTCGCCGTCCCAGGAATAGCTGCCGGACTGTTCCCGGGCGAAAGCCGTGCGACTGCAGAAGCAGGCGCGGCGCCCGTTACCGGAGGGATCGATCTCGCGGACGTCGAGCACCAGGTCCACGGCATAGCGATGCACGACATTCCAGGTGTAGGCGCGCAGCTTGTGCTCGACCTGGGCGACGAAACCAGGTCCGCCGACGAGCACGATGCGCTTCTTGCGGCCGAGCACCACCCGCAGCAGCTGGTCGAAGCCGGCGAAGTGATCCATGTGCGTGTGGCTGACGAAGATGTGCGACGCGCGCAGCAGCTTGCGCGGCGGCAGCACGGCGAGGTCGCCCAGGTCGAGCAGCAGCGCCCGCTGCTCGTCATGGAGGTCGATGTAGAGGAGGGGATCGCCGAACGGATCGTTGACGAGGGAGGGCTCGAGCAGGTGGCGCATGGCTTGCGGACGTACAGCCTGAAGCCCTACGGCCGGGGCGCTTGTCGCTCCGGCGTCTGCAGCGGGCCGGGTCCCGGTCCGGGCCGTCGCGACGAACTCAATTCGCTGCCGGGCAGGCACCGAACTCGCGGTCGTACTCGGCGCTCATCCACGCCACGCGCTCCTGCAACCATGTCTTCAGGTAGTCGACTTCGGACTGGTAGGTGGGACCGACGTAGAAGTTGGGCCAGACGTACTGCCCGATGATCGGCCAACGCTGGAAGTTGCGCGCGATGGCCTCGGTGCCGATCATCCCGACAACGTCGTCGACCATGCCGGCAGCCCCGCTGAACACGCCGGCGCGCTCGAGGGTGCACCAGCGGGCATGCAGGTCCTGGCGGAAGCCGGCGTCCGCGAAGAGGCGCCGGTGCCAGATGCCTTCGCGGATCCACCAGCCCTGCGGCGAGGCGATGGGATGGAAGTCGATGTTGCCCGCGCCGATGTCGAAGTCCCAGAGGGGACCGAAGGCCATTGGCCCGCCTTGCGGCTTGTGCAGGTAGACGCTCGAGCCAAGCGCCACGTCGACCTTGGCATCGAAGTTGCGCATCAGTTCGTTGACCAGGTACCAGTCGATCGCCGCTCGTCCGTCGAAGTACTTGCGCCAGGCGTCGCCGGCATCCAGGGCCTCCTCGGCTTCGGCGACATGGTTGCGGATATAGGCGAACTGGATCGATGACGGGTGGGCGGGATCGGCCAGGTCGTCTTCGTCGAGCCCGGGTTCCTTGATGCAGACCGGCACGCCCATCGGCGTATCCCAGCAGGCGTCCTCGTCGTAGCGCTTGTCCACTTCCAGGAGCCAGCCGCCCGAGATCTTCGCCGCATCGGTGTCGACATCCGGATCCGGCGGCTCGACGTTGACTCGAGCCGGGCCCACCTTGACATGCTCGTATACCTGGTAGACGCCCCGGTATTCGCCATTGATCCGCAACTCGACGAAACGCGACCGCGGCGTCCAGGCCATGCCCAGCTTCTCGCCCAGCATCATCGCCACCTTGTTCCGGGCCAGGGTCTTGTCGGCGAAGTTGGCCAGCAGTGCCCAGTCGCGCTCCGCCGGCATGCCCAGCACCGGTGCCGCGGTCTTGAGGCGCAGGCGGTAAGGCTTCTTCGGCATGTTCCAGGTCGAATTGCCCCGGCCGCGGATCTCCGCCGGCGCTTCCACCAGCCGGTCGCTTTCCAGGTCCGATTCGATTCGCACCACCGCCTGCAGGTAGTTCTCGCGATCGGTCACTTCGGCGCCGTTGGCGATGTCGATCGACATCTTCGCGATCGTGGCGGGGAGGGTGGGAGCGGCGGGCGAGGGCGCCGGTTCGGCGGGCGGCTCGACGGGTTCCGTCGGCGTGGTTGGTGCCGGTCCGGATCCGGGCTGGCTGCCGGGACCGCCCGACGGATCGCCCGGCGGCGGACCGCCGGCTTCGGGCGGGGCGGAGACTGCGGTAGGCGGCGGGTCGGAATCAGAGCCGCCGCAGGCGGCAGTCACGAGGGCCAGGCTGACGACCAGCAAGAGGCGGTGGTACCGATTCATCCCGGGAGGCTCCTTTCGTTGGCCTGACCGGCGCGGCAGGTTTCGTCGCCAGCAAGGGGCATGCCCACTTGCCAAGTCCGGGTAATCCCAACAGAATCCGCCCACGCTGCTGGACTGCCGGTAACACGCCCGTGGCGGGGATCTTCCAAGAACAGGAGACGATACTGGTGGTAGAGGACAACGAACACTGGGAATGGACCGAGCTCAGCAGTGCCGTGGGTGAGGCATTGCTCGACGTCGAACGTACCTTCCTCGATGTGGTGGAGCGCCAATCGGCCGGGGTCGAGGAAATGTCTCCCGCGGCAGCGGCGGGGCCGGCGTTGAAGGCCTACCTCGCGGCCTGGTCGCGGCTCGACGACGCCCATCGCGGGCTGGCCCGTTTCCTCTCCGGGAGGGCGACGCCCCTGCCTCTGATGGAGCTGCGCTGCGGGCAGTGCCTGCAGGAGCTTCGCTGAAGCCGGTCTCCCGGCGGCGGAGCGGTGTGCGGTCGTCGTCCCGGACGCCTTTGTGCGGCTTCCGTGCACTTCGCCGTTGTATTCATGCGGAACCAGTGTGCCTTTGTGTAATAGTGCACGATACGGATGCAGGTCTGCCGTCAATATCTGGCCTGCGTTCGAAGCACTAATTCACGACAAGGAAGCACATTACATGCAGCGCAAGACCGACGACCAATCGCGGCTCGAGACCCTAGCCCCGGCCGCACCTACCGAAGCTCCCACCCTGGCAGGCGCTGCTGTATCGCGCAGGTCCTGGCGTGCACGTGGCGCCGCTGCCGGTGTCATCGCGCTCGCGCTCGGCCTGGCCGGCTGCGGCGGTGGCAGCGACAACAACGACGAGCCTCCGGTGGCCGAGCAGCCTGCTCCCGCGCCGGTTGAGCCGCCTGCTCCCCCGGCCGAGGTACCGCCCCCGGTCGAGACGCCGGCACCGCCGCCGGGACCGGTCGATCCCACGCCTGCCGGCTTCACGAAGGCGGGTGAAGTCACCGCCGCTACTGGTGACGTCGGCGACGTGTACAAGGATTCCACCAACACCCGTACGGTGGTGCTCAATGCAGCCAACAACCGCTATTACGAAGTCATCACCAAGCCGCTGACCTGGACAGCGGCCGAAGCGGATGCGGTTACCCTCGGCGGGAAGCTGGCTTCGCCCAGCGATGCGGCAAGCCTGCTGGTGATCAAGCTGGCTTTCGGCTCCGTGCTGCCTTTGGGCGGCGCAGCGACCGGCGCCAACGGCGCCTGGGTTGGCCTGCTGCAGGCACCGGGCAGCGCAGCGAAGGATGCCGGATGGACCTTCGTGGATACGACAGCCCTGCCGCCGGCTTCGCCGTTCTGGAATGCCGGTGAGCCGAACGACGCGGCTGGCGCAGCCGAAGCCAACGCCGAGAACTTCGGCGCGATCTTCGCCGGCGCGTCGGCCGACGAGGCCGACCTGAAGATGTTCTACGACGCCGGTGCGACCGGTTCGACGGACGTGCAGCCGATGTACGTGCTCGAGTTCGAGAACAAGGAAGCGGTCAAGTAAGCGGTCAGGTAAGCGACCTGTCGATGCGGCCGGCACCCCGGTCGCATCATTCGACGGCCAGCCCCGGAGGAGGTTCTCCAGGCGCTGGCCGTCAGTTCATCGACGCCTCGAAGCGCAGCATCGCGCGATCGAACCGCGCGAACATCTCGTCGACCTGACCGGCTTCGATGATCAGGGGCGGGCAGAAGGCGATGCTGTCGCCCATGGCGCGCACGATCAGTCCTTCCTCGAGCGCCAGCGCGGCCAGGCGCATGCCCATCTTGAGGCCGGGATCGAACGACTTCTTCGCCGCCGGCTCCTCCGCCAGTTCCACCGCACCGATCAGGCCGATGCCCCTGACCTCCCCGACGCGCGGCCGCGACGCATAACGACGCAGGCCCGCCTGGAAGCGAGGCACCAGCGCCTTGACCTTCGCGAGGATGTTCTCGTCCTGGTAGACCTGCAGCGTCTCCAATGCGATCGCGCAGGAGACGGGATGGCCGGAATAGGTGAAGCCGTGGCCGAAGGTGCCGATCCTGCCGCTGTTGCCGGCGATGGCGGAATGGAGCTTCTCCGACACCAGCACGGCGGAGATCGGCGCGTAGCCGGAGGAGAGTGCCTTGGCTGCCGTCAGGATGTCCGGCTGCAGCCCGAAGGTGGTCGATCCGAACATCTCGCCGGTGCGGCAGAAGCCGCAGATCACCTCGTCGGCGATCAGCAGGACGTCGTGCCTGCGCAGCACCGCCTGCACCTTGTCGAAGTAGCCGGCCGGCGGCACGACCACGCCACCTGCGCCCATCACCGGTTCGGCGATGAAGGCCCCCACCGTCTCCGGGCCCTCGGCGAGGATGCGCTGCTCGAGCTCGTCTGCCAGTCGGGTCGCGAACGCCTCCTCGGACTCGTCCGGCTGCGCGAAGCGGTAGTGGTGCGGACAGCCGACATGCAGGATGCGATCGATCGGCAGGTCGAAATCCAGGTGATTGGGTGCCAGGCCGCTCAGGCTGGCCGCAGCGACCGTGACGCCGTGGTAGGCGTTGCGCCGGGCGATGATCTTCTTCTTGGCCGGCTTGCCGATGGCATTGTGGTAGTACCAGACCAGCTTGACCGCGGTGTCGTTCGCTTCCGAGCCGGAGTTGGCGAAGAAGGCCTTCGACATCGGCACCGGCGCCAGCGCAACCAGCTTCTCCGCCAGCGCGATGGCCGCCTCGTTGGAGCGGTGGTTGAAGGTGTGGTAGTAGGGCAGCGACCGCAGCGCGGCGCTACCGGCGTTGGCGAGCCGCTCGTTGCTGAAGCCGAGGGAGGCGCACCAGAGGCCGGACATCGCCTCGAGGTAGCGCCGGCCGCCATCGTCCTCGACGAAGATGCCGTCGCCGCGGCGGATGACCAGGGGACCCACCTGGGGATGGGTCGCAAGGTTGGTGAATGGATGGAGATGGGCGGCGATGTCGTTTGCCGCCATCGCGGCGGCGTCTGCAGCTGCCATGTCAATCCCGGAAGGAAGTCGCCGGCAGCGGCTCGATCCGCTGCAGCAATGCCTGCCACTCGCGCAGGTACGGATCGACCCACTGGCCGGCTGGTCCGTTGCCGCGCCCTCCGCCCGCTTGGCCGTCCTGCGATCGGCCCCAACGGTCGTACTGCCGCGCGGTCTTCTCGCAGATCTCCGGCGGCACCGGGTTCACCGCCTGGTTGCTCGACTCGATCGCCACCTGCACCTTGCACGCGCGCTCCAGGTTCAGCATCAGGATCACGGCTTCCGGGATCGTGCGTCCGAGCGTGACCAGCCCGTGATTGCGCAGGATCAGCACGCGCGCGGTCGGGCCGAGGTCCTCCACCAGGCGGACCTTCTCGCCGGCATCCAGCGCGATCCCCTCGAAGTCGTGATAGACCACCCGGTCGTAGAACTGCAGCGCCCACTGGTTGCACGGGCGCAGGCCGCCGGCGAGCGACGAAACCGCCACGCCCGCGACGGTGTGGGTGTGCAGGACGCAGGCGGCATCATGCCGGGCCGAATGGATCGCGCTGTGGATGGTGAAACCGGCCGGATTGACGTCGTACGGCGAGTCGTCGAGGACGCGACCCTCGAGATCGATCTTCACCAGCGACGAGGCGGTGATGTCCCGGAACAGCATGCCATACGGATTGATCAGGAACTGGTCGGTCGTTCCGGGCACCCGCGCCGAGATGTGGGTGTAGATGCTGTCGTCCATGCCGAAATGCGCCACCAGCCGATAGGCCGCGGCCAGATCCTGGCGCACCTCCCGCTCGGCATCTGCCGGCGCCTGCCGCCGGTGGCCCGAGGTTTCCTGGTAGTCGGCTTCCTGAAGTTGCATCTGAGTTCCTTCCAAGTCATGATCGTCTATGATGCTCCAGCGCAGCGCCGGGTGCCTGGCGACTGTGACTGGAATGCTTGTTGCTTGACGACTTTAACAGGGAACGAGGCCGCGGCCGCCACTCCTGATGAGCAGCGATCCGATGAGCGACCGCGGTGTCGCGGTCTATCAGGCAGGCAACGTCGTGCTGCAGTCGGGACGGACCTTTCGCGGCATGAAGCTGGCATACAAGACCTACGGCCGGCTCGACGCGACGCGCTCCAACGTGATCGTCTATCCCACGTCCTACAGCGCCCAGCACGACGACATCGATTTCATGATCGGCGAGGGTGCCGCCCTGGATCCGACGAAGTACTTCATCGTCATCCCGAACCTGTTCGGCAATGGTCTGTCCAGCTCGCCCTCCAACACGCCGTGGCCCGACGTCGGCAGCCGCTATCCGGACGTGACCTTCTTCGATGCCGTCCACGTCCAGCGCCGCATGCTCGCCGAGTTGTGGGGCATCGAGCGGGTCGCCCTCGTCTACGGCTGGTCGATGGGCGCGATGCAGGCCTATCACTGGGCCGCGCTGTTCCCGAAGGCGGTCGAGCGGATCGCGGTGGTGTGTGGCAGCGCCCGCTGCGCCCCGCACAACAAGGTCTTCATCGAAGGCGCGATGAGCGCCCTGATGGCGGATCCCTGCTTCCAGGACGGCGTCTTCAATGGCCGGCCGGTTCGTGGCTTTCGCGCGATGGGCCGGGTCTATGCCGGCTGGGCCCTGTCGCAGACTTTCTACCGCGAGGAACTGTGGCGTCGCCTCGGTGCCTCGTCGCTCGAGGACTATCTGGTTTCGGCCTGGGAGACGAATTTCTCCCGCCGCGACCCGGCCGACCTGCTGGCGCAATTCCGAACCTGGCAGAACGGCGACATCAGCGCCAACGAACGCTATCGCGGCAACCTCGCCGAGGCGCTCGCCGCCATCGAGGCGCGGACGCTGCTGATGCCGGGCGATCATGACCTCTACTTCCAGGTCGACGACAACCGGCTCGAGATGCGCCACCTTCGCCAGGCGGAGCTGCGGCCGATCCCTTCGGTGTGGGGCCATCGTGCCGGCAATCCGCGCGACCAGCCCGACGACCGCGCCTTCATCGAGTCGCAGGTGAAGGCGCTCCTGGCCACATGAGCTCGCCGCTGCGCTTCCAGCCGCCGCAACCCACGGCCGGCCCGCCGGCCGCGCCCCCCGGCCAACCGGTGCCGTTTCGGCTCAAGGCCCGGGACCTGATGCCCTTGTCGGCACGGTCGGACGCGCCGGCCGCGTGGCGCGCAGCCGGGCATTTCGCGGCCATCGCGGTGGTTGCGTCCGCGCTCTGGTTCGCGCTCGACACCTGGTGGGCGCTGCCGCTGACGATCCTGCTCGGCTACGTCCTGGCTTTCCTGTTCACCATGGAGCACGAGACCGCGCACCAGACCGCTTTCCGTACGCGAGCGTGGAACTACCTGCTGGGTCATGTCGCCGGCTTCGCCATCCTGCTGCCCTACGAGTACTACCGGGCATTTCACTGGGAGCACCATCGCCACACCCAGGATCCGGAGCGCGATCCGGAGTTGGCGGTACCGCTGCCGAGCACGACGGCGGGGCTGCTGTGGACGTGGTCGGGCGGGCCGATCCTGATCGGACGCCTGCGGTTGCTCGTTGCCCATGGCGTGCGCGGCAAGGTCAGCGTGCCCTGGGTCCAGCCGGACCAGCGTCCGCTCATCGCGCGCGAGGCGCGGACCTACCTGGCCGGCTACCTGCTGCTGATCGGCGCTTCGGTGGTTGCGGGATCGGCAGCCATCGTCTGGCTGTGGCTGCTGCCGCTGCTCGTGGGGCAGCTGTTTCTGCGTCCCTACCTGCTGGCGGAGCACACCGGCTGCGCCCACAGCGGCGACATGCTCGAGAACACGCGCACCACCTACAGCAACGCCGCGGTTCGCTTCTTCGCCTGGAACATGCCGTTCCACGCGGAACATCACGCCTATCCGGCGGTGCCGTTCCATGCGCTGCCAAGGCTCAACCGGCTCCTCGCCAGGCACATCGTGCATACCGAACCCGGCTACCGCGCCGCCACCGCGACCGTGGTCCGGCACCTGCTGAGCGATCCGGCAACCGCTCCCGCGACCACTGCAAGCCGCCGCTGACCCCGGCGGATTCCGGCACCGAACCGCCATGGCCACCATCCAGTACCTGACGCACATCGAATTCGGCAATGGCGCCATCGGCTTGTTGCCGCGCACGCTGCAGGAGCTCGGCATCCGCCGTCCGTTGCTCGTGACCGACGCCGGCCTGGTTCGAGCGGGGATCCTCGATCGGATCGTGGCCCTGCTGCAGCAGACGCCCGCCGTGTTCGCGCAGACGCCGCCGAACCCGACCGAGGCTGCGGTCGAGGCGGCGGCGAACCAGTTCCGCGCCGACTCGTGCGACGGCCTGGTCGCCATCGGCGGCGGCTCGCCCATCGACCTGGCCAAGGGCGTGGCGCTGCTGGCGACCCACCCGGGCCCGCTCGTCCGCTATGCAGGCATGGCGGCGATGCCCCTGATCGGCCCACAGGCCATCCCGTTGATCGCGGTGCCGACCACGGCCGGCACCGGCAGCGAAGTCGGCCGCGGTGCGCTGATCTGCCTGGCCGACGGGCGCAAGCTGCTTCTCGCCAGTCCGCATCTGTTGCCCAAGCGAGCGCTGTGCGATCCGGAACTGACCATGGGCATGCCGGCGTGGCTGACCGCGGGCACCGGCATGGATGCGTTCACCCACTGCGTGGAGACATTCCTGTCGCCGCGCTTCAACCCGCCGGCCGAGGCCATCGCGCTCGACGGGGCTGCGCGTGCCTGGCGCTGGCTCGAACGGGCGGTGTCGCATCCGCAGGACATCACCGCGCGCGGCGAAATGATGATGGCCGGCATCCAGGGCGGGCTGGCCTTCCAGAAGGGACTCGGTGCGGTGCATGCGTTGTCGCATCCACTGGGCGCATTGACCGAGCCGGTGCTGCATCATGGCACCCTCAATGCCGTGATCCTGCCGTCGGTCCTGCGCTTCAATGCCGGGCACGTCGGCGACAAGTACCTGCGCCTGGCACGCGCGCTGGAACTGCCCGCCGACGCGGACCTCGCCGAGTCGGTCGCCGGCCTCAACGCCCGGATCGGCATGCCGCCAAGCCTGCGGACGATGCAGGTGCCGGCGGACGTCATCGATCGGGTGGTCGAGGGCGCACTTGCCGACCATTCGCTCCCGACCAACCCGCGCCCGCTCGGGCGCGACGAGCTGCACGCGCTCTTTCTCGCGGCCTATGGTTGAAACAAGGTGGCTTGCGGCATCATCACCCTCGACGGCTAACCCATTCCGGCTATCGGCGGATGACCTGCCGCTTCACCGCCGGCTGCCGGCGGCTGCAACACTTGCCGGGTAGCCGGCCCGGCTCTTCGCCTGCGGCGCACCCGCGAGTCGCCAAGCGTCGCATCGGGCGGCCCGCGGCGGTCGGACACGATGCAGCGGTCTGTCACGACATGGGCGCACGGCCGCGAGGGTGGACCAAACGCGGCTGGTCGCCGCTACTTCAGCTCGATCTCGACGAACACGAACTCGTGGTCGTTGTCGTTGATCACGTTGTGCTCCACGCCGGCCTTGCGGGTGTAAGAGGTGCCGACAGTCAGCGGGCTGCGAAGTTCACCCTCGGGCGTCTCCAGCAGCAGAGTGCCACTGGTGACGGGCACGATGACGTAATCCATCTCGTGCCGGTGATATCCGGTTTCCGCGCCGGGTGCGAAGCGCCACTGAGTGACCTTGACCCGTTCATTGTCGATCTGCAGGCTGGGCACTGCTTGCGCGCGTGTCATTGTTCAGTTGCCTCGTGATGAGTGGAGTGGGAAGTTCACAAAGTCGCGGCCGTGTTTTCAGTACGGATCCAAGCAGCATCTTGTCTCGGCGACCTCGCGTCAAGAACTGTTAGCGTCTTGAATTTCACAATGCCGATCGTCGAAGCCGCGTCGAAAACCTGCGAGGCAGCGCGCGCGTCGGTTGTTGAATTATGTCTATTGACCTAGTACCACTTTCTGGTGTCTTGCGGACCCGAATGTGTCGTGCCAAATTAGGTTCTCTGCCATCGGGAGGGTGCAATGA
>JAEZQX010000225.1 GCA_023441105.1 Pseudomonadota bacterium
CCGACGCCTGCGCCGACGCCTGCGCCGACGCCTGCGCCAACGCCGACGCCGACGAAGCCGCCGTCGCCGCCACCGCGGGATCCGCCGCCGCCGCCAAGCGAGCCGGTGCGTGATCCGGTGCGTGATCCTGTGCGTGATCCGGTACCGCCGCGCGAGCCTGTCCGCGACCCGGTGCCGCCACCTGCCGATCCGGTGTCGCCACCACCTGCGCCGGTGGTCGGGCCGATCCTGCCGCCGCGCGAGCCGCCGCGGCTGGTGCCCCTGCCGATCGGGCCGCTGGATCCGCCGCCACCACCGATCGCTGCGCCCGTGATCAACTGAGGTCGTTGGCGAACCTGTCAGGCGATAGCGAGGAATCGCGACCCTCACCGGGCACTTGCAGCTCGTGCGCTGGCCTGGTTGTCCAGGCCAGCGTGGCGTCGGGCTCCCGCGTCCACACCAGGCCTGCGTCTACACTGTGCGGGAGGCGACGCAGAGCGCGCTGGCGCTGCTGGCGGAGCCTGACAAGGAGCTTGGGGATGACGATGAAGGAACGGGAAACGCTGTCGGACGCGCGCGAGCTGCTGTCAGCGCTGCGCTCGGCGTTCGAGGCGGGGACCGCGGGTCTGGCACGCGCATGCCTGGTGGATGGCAAGCTCGACCCGCGCCAGCTGGATGCTCAGCAGGTGCCGAGCTTCGAGCTGGCCTGGACTGCCGCGGACCTGCTGGCTGCCCAGACCGGCATGGATGCGATCGATGCGCAGGCGACGACGCTGGATGTCGATTTGGCCCTGCTGTTCGCGGCGGACGCCGCGGCTGCCTCATTGCCGAGGCTGGAAGCGCTGTACCTGGACCTGGGACTGGACTTGGCACCGCTGCGCGCGTTCGCGAACGATCCCCGCTGGGACGCGCTGCGGCGGGCCGCCGCCGGTTCCCAGGCACTCGAACGTGTCGGCCGGGGCGTTGCCGCCTCCGACGGTGATGTCGGACCGCGCCAACTGGACGAGCCGCACGCGCTGGCCCAGGATGCGTTCCGCCGTTTTTCCGCCGAGGTGGTGGTGCCGCAGTCGGAGGCGATCCACCGGCATGATCTGACGGTGCCGGAAACGCTGCTCGCGCCGCTGCGCGAGATGGGCGTGTTTGGCCTGTCGATCCCCGACCGGTACGGCGGCAGCGGTCCTGATGACGGGGAGGACACGCTGCTGATGGTGCTGGTCACCGAGGCGCTCTCGGAAGGCTCCCTGGCCGCCGCGGGTAGCCTCATCACTCGCCCCGAGATCCTGAGCCGCGCGCTGCTGGCGGGCGGGACGGCGGAGCAGAAGGCGCGCTGGCTGCCGCGCCTGGCGGCAGGCGATCCCCTCTGCGCCATTGCCATCACCGAGCCCGACTACGGATCGGACGTCGCGAGCCTGGCCCTCAAGGGGACGCGCGTGCCGGGCGGCTGGAAGCTCGATGGCGCCAAGACCTGGTGCACGTTCGCCGGCAAGGCCGGTTTGCTGATGGTGGTGACACGCACCGATCCCGACCGTTCGGCCGGCTACAAGGGGCTGAGCCTGATGCTGGTGGAGAAGCCCTCGCACGAGGGGCATGAGTTCACCGTGCGGCAGGAGGCCGGCGGTGTGCTGACTGGCCGTGCGATACCGACCATCGGCTATCGGGGCATGCATTCGTTCGACCTGTCGTTCAGGGATTTCTTCGTGCCGGATGCGAATGTGGTGGGCGGCGAACAGGGGCTGGGCAAGGGCTTCTACCTCACCATGGCCGGCATGGTGGGTGGTCGAATGCAGACTTCGGCACGGGCTTGCGGCGTCATGCGGGCGGCCTTGCGCGCCGCGATCCGCTACACCGCCGATCGAAAGGTATTCGGCGCGCCGCTCGGCGACTATCCGCTGACCCAGGCCAAGCTCGCGCGCATGGGCGCGCGACTGGCGGCCTGCCGTCACCTGGCCTACTCGGTCGCCGGGTTGATCGACCGCGGCGAAGGACGCATGGAAGCGAGCCTGGTCAAGCTGCTGGCGTGCCGTTCCGCCGAGCAGGTGACTCGAGAAGCGCTGCAGCTGCACGGCGGGATGGGCTATGCGGAGGAGTCGGCGGTGAGCCGCTACTTCGTGGACGCGCGGGTCCTGTCGATCTTCGAGGGCGCCGAGGAGACGCTTGCGCTGAAGGTCATTGCCCGCGCGCTACTCGAGCGCGCGGTCGGCGCCACCACCACGACGGAGTGAGACATGGCACAGGCAGGCATTCTCTGCGGCATGCGCGTGGTGGAAGCCGCGGCCTTCGTCGCCGCACCGCTGGGCGGCATGACGCTGGCGCAGATGGGCGCCGACGTGATCCGCATCGATACGCTGGGCGGTGGCCTCGACTATCGTCGTTGGCCGGTCACCTCCGACAACACCAGCCTCTTCTGGTGCGGCCTGAACAAGTCCAAGCGCTCGGTCGCGCTGGACCTGGCGTCGCCCGAGGGTCGCGAGCTGGCAATGGCAATCGCCTGTGCACCGGGTGACGACGCCGGCGTGTTCGTGACCAACTTCCCGCCGCGCGGCTGGCTGGACTACCAAGGGCTCAAGGCGCGCCGCCCGGACCTGATCCAGATGACCGTGCAGGGCGACCGGCACGGCGGGTCGGCGGTGGACTACACCGTCAATGCGCGAATGGGCGTGCCCTACATGACCGGTCCGGCGGACGGCCAGGGGGCGGTCAATCACGTGCTGCCGGCCTGGGACCTGATCACCGGCCAGATGGTGGCGGTTGGCCTGCTGGCTGCCGAACGCCACCGTCGCCGCACCGGGGAAGGCCAGCATGTGAAGCTGGCGCTCGCCGATGTGGCGTTGGCAGCGATGGGCCACCTCGGCTTCATCGCCGAAGCTCAACGCGGACAGCCGCGCGAGCGTCACGGCAACGAACTGTTCGGGGCTTTCGGACGCGACTTCCTGACGTCGGACGGTCAACGGGTGATGATCGTGGCGCTCACGCTCAAGCAGTGGCGCTCCGTCTGCGAGGCGATGCAGCTGGGCACGGCGATGGAAGCGCTCGGTGCGCGGCTGGGCCTGGACTTCGCACGTGAAGGAGATCGCTTCCTCGCTCGCGCGCAGATCGCCGAGCAGGTGGCTCCGTGGATCGGTGCCCGCACCTTCCAGGCGGTGGCCGAGGCTTTCGACCGGTCCGGTGTCTGCTGGAGCCGATATCAGGGCATCGCCGAGCTCGTCGCCCACGATCCGGAATGCTCGCCCGAGAATCCGATGTTTCGCTCCATCGAGCAGCCGGGCATCGGTTCGTTGCTGGCCGCCGGTATCCCACTGGATTTCGGCGGCTGCGAGCGCCTGCCACCGCAGCCCGCGCCGAAGCTGGGGCAGCACACCGAGGAAGTGCTGGCGCAGTTGCTGGGTGTCGATGCCGCGCAATTCGGCAGGCTGCACGACAAGGGCGTGGTCGGAAGCGTGCGCGATTAGGAGCCTGGCCGGGCGGGGAAGCGCGGCGGACGACGGGCAGTCTCAGACCCCGCGCACCAGCCTGATCCGGGTGATCTCCGACGGCGCCCCCAGCCGCATCGGCGGACCCCAATACCCCGTGCCGCGACTGGTGTACACCCACATCGACCGCAGGCGCTCCAGGCCGGCGGTGTAGGGCTGCTGCAGCCTGACGAAGAAGGTCCACGGCAGGAACTGGCCGCCGTGCGTATGGCCCGAGAGTTGCAGGTCGAATCCCGCGTCGGCCGCCGCCGCGGCGCTCCTGGGTTGATGGGCCAGCAGGATTCTGGCGCCGATGTCCTCGGGCGCGCCTCGGATGGCGGCGGCGGGATCGCTGCGATGAGATTCGATGAAGTGATGGCCCGAGTAGTCGGGGACGCCGGCGATGACCAGCTTCGCGCCGTCCTTTTCGATCACGACATGCCGGTTGAGCAGCACCTCGAATCCAAGCCGCCGGAATTCCGCCATCCAGGGACCGGCGCCGCTGTAGTACTCGTGGTTGCCGGTCACGAAGAACGTGCCGAACCTCGATTGCAGCCGTCCCAATGGATCGACGTCGTGAGCCAGCTGCGGCACAGTCCCATCCACCAGGTCGCCGGTGAGCGCGACCACATCGGCTTGCAGGCGGTTCACCCGGTCGACGATGGCTTCGACGTAGTCGCGTCCGATCGTGTTGCCGACGTGGACGTCGCTGACCTGCACGATGGTGAATCCCTCCAGCGCAGCCGGCAGGCCGGCGATCGGGATGTCGACCTGTCGTATGGCCGCTGTCCGCCTGGCGCCCACCAATCCCGCGAACGCCGCGGTCGCCGCCACGAGCGGGACGGCCAGGGCGGTCAGCTCGCGCAGCCTTCCTGGCCCGGGCAGGGCGGCGGGCCAGGCGGCCTGGGCCCAGGCACTGGGGACCACCCAGGAGGCCAGCTCCACCACCACCAGGCCGATGTCTCGCATCAGGGTCAACACCAGGAGGCTCGACGCGAACCCGGTCATCAGGAAACCTGCGGTCATCAACCGCTGGCTCGCGGCGGAGCGCGCCTGGCCTCTCCGTCGCAGGATGAAGAGCGTGCCGGGAATGGCAATCGCCGAAGCTGCCAGCAGCGCGCAGAGGGCGGCCTGGATGCCCGGCCAGAGGCCGAGCGCCGGCGCGATCCGCAAGCCGACATACAGATGCAGCGCCAGCAGGACGGAGTAGATGTAGGCCATCCGGAAAACCAGGAGGGGTTGGGCGGGGCGGAACGATGGCCGCCCCAGGAACGACGATCCGGTCAAGATAAGGACCGGTCAAGGAAATTTCAATGGCCGCCGCAGGCCCCTACGCTGCTATCGCGTTCACCCGGTTGCCACATCCGCCAACGCGGTCAGCAGCCGCGCGCTGCCGTCCTGCAGGTCCTTGCGGACTGCTTGCTCGACCCGGGCGACGTCCCGTCGGCCCAGGCCCGCCAGGATGTCGCGATGGTTGGTGTCGCCCCGCCAGCCCCCGCCGGCATGGGCCGCTTCATGAAGCAGCGTGAGCGTCGGGCCCATGCGCAGCCAGATCGATTCCAGGATCTGGACCAGCGTCGGCAGTTCCGACCTGCCGTAGAGGAAGAAGTGGAAGTCCCGGTTGCAGCTCAGGACGAGCTGGTAGTCGCGCCGGGCATGCGCGTCTCTCAGCCGATCCTGCAGCGCGCGCAACGCCGCAAGATCGGGCTTCGACATCTGCTGCGCGGCGCGGCCGGCAGCCAGCGGCTCCAGCGCCAGCCGGATCGTCATGAGCTCCTGGTAGTCGCGCAGGGTCAGCCGCGGCACCAGCACGGTGCGATTGGGACCCTCGGCCAGCACGCCTTCGGCGGACAGCCGGCCCATGGCTTCCCGGGCCGGCGTCAGGCTGATCCCCAGCGCCTCGGCGACTCCGCGGACGGTGATCGGCTGCCCCGGCCTGAGCTGCCCCGACCGGAGCGCGTGACACAGCTGGTCGTAGGCTTCGTCGCCCAGGGTGCGAGGCCGCTTGATCTGCGTCAGGGTCGCTTCCAGTCCCGGCTCGGGCGGCAGCAGGGTGCGCAGGATGCTCGCAGTCATGGCGTGGCGGGCTCGACGAGCAGATGCGCCCGTCCGACGATCAGGCGCGGTGTCCGGTCGTGCCGGCCTGCGCTTCGGAGGCGGGGCTGAGGTCGGCTGCCGGATTGGCTTCGATCCAGCCGCGCACGGCCCGGTCGTCCAATGCCTGGCCGATGTCCCAAACCGCCATGTTGTAGACCCGCGAGTGGCTCGTCACGTAGCGGGCCTTGCGCAGGGCGGCTTCCCGGCTGTCGAACGTCTCCATCCGGTAGGCCGTAGGGTTCAACAACTGCTCGGGGAATGGCGCGACATCCTCGAGAAACGAATAAACCAGTAGCGCGGGCATTTTTTCTCCAATCGACGACAGCTTGGGGCGGCGACTACGCCCGGCCTATTCGGCCAGGCCGGCTTCGCGCAGCAGCGCTTCGTTCTTCTTCGCCTCGTGACGGATGTACTCGGAGAACTCCTTGCCGGTCTTGAAGGACGGCGACATGCCGAGTTGCTTGCGGACCTCCTCGTAGGCGGGCGAGTGATAGGCGGTCCGGCAAGCCGACTCCAGCTTCGCCAACACCGCGGGCTCGAGTCCCTTGGGGGCGGCAAGGCCGCCCCAGACATCGAACACCAGGTCGTGCTTCTGCTCGCGGAAGGTGGGGACGTCCGGAAATTCGGCCAGCCGGTTCTCCGACATGATCCCGATCGCCTTGATGCGTTCGCGGTTGGCGCGCAGGAAAGTCGCCTGGGTGAGCCAGCCGACGAGATCGCCGTTCAAGGCGCTGACCATGATCTCGCCGTCCGCCTTGAACGAAACATGCTCCAGCGGCACGCCGATCGACTTGCCGAGCGCGAGCCCCGCGACATGCGGGATGCTGCCGATGCCGGTGGATCCGAACATCGCCTTGCCGGGATTGCTCCTGAGCCACGCCTGCATCTGCGCCAGGTTGTCGAAGGGTGCATCGCGTGGCACGACGAAGAACTGCGGATTCGAGTAATGCATGCAGATGTAGTCGAAGGCCGCGATATCGTAGGCCTGCTTCTTCATCACCGGCTGCGTGGTGAGCGGTCCCACCGAGACGTTGCCGATCGTGTAGCCGTCCGGCGCCGAACGCGCCAGGTGGACGGTGCCGATGGTTCCGGACGCGCCGGTACGGTTCATGACCGGCATCGGTTGGCCGAGGCTCCTGCTCATGGCATCGACGAAGGATCGGACGTTGATGTCGGCCGCACCGCCGGCGGCCCATGGCACGACCACGGCCACCGGCCGCTCGGGATAAGGCTCCGCTGCTTGCGACATGCCGGGGAGGAGCAGGGCGAAGGCGACGCTCAGGAGAGGCTTCATGTGTGTTCCGTGAGGGGAGTGCATCGAGTCCGGCGTCGAGCCATCCACGCCGGGGCGGCTCGCGAGACTGCGGCGAATCCGGCCTTCGGTACGGCCGACCGCGTGCTGTTGTATGTTATAACACGGCTCACGTCACCGGGTCCAGGCGCATGACTGCTGCGGGCCGGGCTAGCGCCTGCAGGCGCGCGGCGGTTTCCCGAGTTTTTTCAATGGTTCAGCCATGACCAAGATCGAATGCGTTGCGCCGATGCAATCCATCCTCGGCGAGGGCCCCATCTGGAATGCCGAGGAAGAGGCTCTCTACTGGATCGACGCCTGGCAGCCCCTCATCCTGCGCTTCCGCCCGGCCGACGCGCGCGTGGACACCTGGAGGCTGCCGGAGGCGTTGAACTATCAGCCGATCGGGTCGCTGGTGTTCCGCAAGCGCGGCGGCCTGGTGGTCGCGATGAAGTCGGGCTTCCATTTCCTGGATCTTCGGACCGGCGAGTGGGAACTCGTGGCTGATCCGGAGAAAGAGCGTCCGCCCATTCCGAAGACGAACCGGTTGAGCGATGGAAAGTGCGACCGCCTTGGTCGCTACTGGTGCGGGTCGACAAACAGCAACCTCAAGGATCCGACCGGCTCGCTCTACCGCCTCGATCCCGACCGGACCTGCACGACGATGGCCACCGGCACGATCGTGTCGAACGGCATCGCCTGGAGCCCGGACGACCGCACGATGTACTACGCCGATTCGCGGGCGCTCACGGTGTGGGCCTACGATTTCGACCTTGAGAGCGGGACCATCTCGAACCGCCGGCCGTTCGTCAGCACGAAGGGGCTCGCCGGACGCGTCGATGGCGCCACGGTGGATGCGGACGGCAACTACTGGGCGGCGCTGATCGGCATGGGCAGCATCGGCTGCTTCAGCCCGGACGGCCTGCTGCAGCGGACCATCTCGTTGCCGGTCAAGAATCCGGCGATGTGCACGTTCGGCGGCAGGAATCTCGACGAGTTGTACGTCGTCAGCTCGACTCGATTCACCCCCGACCCCTTGCGCCGCAGCCAGCCGCTGGCCGGCGGCCTGTTCCGCATCACGGGCCTTGGCGCGCGGGGCTTGCCGGAGCCGATGTTCGCCGGCTGACGCAAGCGGACGTCATCTCGAGCTCCTTCGCTGCGCCGGAATCAATCGCTCACAAATCGTTCGTATCCGGGCATCGGCAGGAACTGGCTGCGGGTGACACACTGTTGGCGCTCGCTATGCGGCGAGGCATCGGCGTAACTAACCCACTGGAGGATCTCGGTGTACTTGCGCACCATCAAGTTTCGAGTGAAGCAAAGCTCAATGGGGAAGTTCAGGGACGTAGCGGAAGGTACCAAGGACGCGGTCGCGAAGTTCGACGGCTTGCAGAGCACCCAGGTCGCGATGGATTCCTCCGGCAACGGCATTCTGGTTGGTGTCTGGGACAGCGAGGAGAAGGCGATGACCGCGATGCCTGCCAGCAACGAGATCTGGGCAGGATTGGCAGACCATCTGGAGGCTCCGCCCGAGTACGTGGACTACAAGCACTGCATGACCCTGCGCGAATAGTACCGGGTCGGCCGCGTTGGCATCTCGAGGCCACGCTGTCGATTGGTTATGGGACTGCCTGGCCGCTATGCATCGCGGCCGGCTCTCCCGAACAGCCACGCCGACCCGAGCCACAGCAGCACGAAGAACGCGCTCGGCAGCGCGGAGCCGTCGAATCCTGCCGCGACGGCAGACAGTCCGACCAGTGCCTGGGCGGTGGCAGTGGCGAGCATTGCCCAGGCCATGCCATCCGGTCGCAGGCGGGCGATCGCCGCGCCGACGATCCCGACGGCAAGAACGACGCCAACCAGACGGTTTGCGGCATTGCCTTCATCGCCGATGAGCCCGACGGCGAGATTCATCCACATCAGCACGAAGGCTGCAGCTATCGCCACGCCGGCGCCTGCCAGGTAACGGGCATTGCCGCTGCGCCTGGCTGCCAGTTCGAAGGCGCCGCAGGCGGCGAGGAGCATCGTCCCGAAGATGACGAAATCGGCCTGGTCCCAGGCCACCTCGTCCGTCAAACGCATCGCGACAAAGGGCAGCAGCAACAGGAGCAGGGCGCCACTCCACGCCACGATGCGCCAGCGGTTCGAACGTGCCTGTGTGCCACTGCCGGTATTGCCTGCCATTGTGTCGACTCCGGGGTCTTCAGGGCGGCGGTTCCGCTTGCCTGATCGACCGCAGTATCGTATCAATAGCGCTTGCAGCAAGCCGCCACCGGCTGGCGTGCCGCAAGCGTGACTGCGCGCCGTATCTCAGGAGCCGACGATGATCGAGACATCAGCCAAGGCACCGGTGGAGATCTACTCCCGCACGGCTCGAGGGCTGCACTGGACGACCGTCGTCCTGCTGCTCATCCAGGTTCCGGTCGGCCTTTACATGGTCTATCGCGGCAACGCCCTGAATATCTGGGACACGCTGACCAACGTGCTCTATAGCGGCCACAAGCTCATCGGGGTGACGATCCTTGTCATCGTGGTGTGGCGGCTCGTCTATCGGATCACGCGCGGTGCGCCGGCGGATGAGCCCACCATCGAACCCTGGCAGCGGATCGTCAGCCGCCTGAATCATTGGGGGATCTACCTGCTGCTGATCGCCACGCCGATTGCCGGCTACATCGGCATTTCCCTGTTCCCGGCGCTGGATATCTTCGGCATTCCGCTGCCTGGCGTGGTTGCCCCGGACAAGGAGGCGGCGAAGACGGCGTTTGCCGTCCATGGGGTGCTGGTCCTGCTGCTGGTCCTGATGATCGCGCTGCACGTGGGCGCGGCGCTGTTCCACTACCTGATCCGCAAGGACAATGTCCTGGGAAGGATGGTTCCCGGACTGCTGCGGCAGCCGGGGACGCCTGTCCCGGACCGATCCGCCTCGCGGCGGATCATCTAGCCGGCCACCGCTCGCGACTTCCTATTCGGCCTTCGCGCCGGAGGAAATCACCACCTTGGCCCATTTCTCCGTCTCGGAGGCGATCACCTTGCCGAAATCCTCGGGTGTTCCGGGGATCGGCTTGCCACCCATCTCGGCCAGCTTCTCCCGCATCTTCGGGTCGGCCAATGCCTGGTTGACGGCGCCGTTGACCTTCTCGATCACGTCGCGCGGCGTGCCTTTCGGCATGCCGCTGCCGAACCAGGCCGTTGCCTCGTAGCCCTTGACGGTTTCTGCCACCGTCGGCACGTCCGGCAACGCGCCGTCGCGTTGCTCGGAGGTCACCCCCAGCGCCCGCAGCTTGCCGCCCTTGATGTGGTTGATGGAGGAGGGCAGATTGTCGAACAGGACATGCACCTGGCCGCCCATCAGGTCGGTCAGCGCCGGGCCCGCGCCCTTGTACGGCACGTGGACCATGTCGCAGCCGGTCATCGACTTGAAGAGCTCGCCGGAAAGATGCACCGACGTGCCGCTGCCCGACGATGCCATGTTGATCTTGCCCGGGTTGGCCTTGCAGTAGGCGATGAACTCCGCCACCGTCTTCACCGGCAGCGACGGCGTCACCTCCATCACGTTCGGGGTGCGCACCAGGCCGGCCACCGGCTCGACGTCACGGATGAAGTTGAAGTTGAGGTTCTTGTAGAGCGTGGCGTTGATCCCGTTGGCCGGGTTCACCAGCAGCATCGTGTAGCCGTCCGGCGCCGCGCGCAACGCCGCCTCGGTGCCGATGTTGTTGCCACCGCCGGGGCGGTTCTCGACGACGAAAGGCTGGCCCAGCTTGTCGCTGAGCCATTGCGCGACCACGCGCGCAAGCACGTCGGTGGTGCCGCCAGGCGGATAGGGGACGATCCACTTCACCGGCTTCGTCGGGTAGTCGGCGGCGCGGACGGCGCCAACCGCAGCGAGAGAGCAGACCAGGGCAAGGGCAAGGCTACGCGCAACTCGATTCACGATATCTCCTCTTTAGGGCGGCAGTCCCGCTCGCCGCGCACCAACTGGTACCTAGGCGAGTCCTGCCATTTGGACTTTCATGTTACCGGCAGGAGGGGATAGGCGTTCGCGATGGTGGAGATTTCGGAACGACGCCGGGCCGGCCTGCAGGCAGGCGCAGCCCGGCTCACGGCTCATCGGACCACGCAAAGGCCCCGATCGAAGGCTTCGCGGGTGCAAGACTTGGGAGGCTCCGGCTCGAACATCTGCACCGGTTGCTGATCCTCGAACGGCGACTTGCCCTGCGGCGGATTTTCCCATTGCAGCGGCGGGTTCCCCGGCGGGGCCAGGGTCGACCCCTCTGGCGCCTGCCCCATCTGCGGCGGCTGCGGCGAGGCCGGGGCGGCCTGAGCGGCCGGCTGGACCGGCGATGCCGGCGCCGGTGGCACGAGGGCGGCCGGCGCCGTGATCGGG
>JAEZQX010000329.1 GCA_023441105.1 Pseudomonadota bacterium
CCCCCGCGGCGCTGCCGAGATATGCCGGGGTGGCTGCCCGGATGCCCTGGCTGTTCAATGCACGCGACAGCCTGCCGGGCGGTCGCTGGCTGTCGCAGCGCCTGCTCGGGCTGTCCGCGCGCCGGCCGCTGCCGCGCTGGCGCAGCGACACCTTCCTGCGGCGCATCCGCGGCGCAGCCGGCCGCACGGTCGACAGCGCAGTCGGCAGCACAGACGGCACCGCGGTGGGGAGCGCGGTCGGCGGCGCGGCCGACAGCATCGCCGGCCGCGAGGTCGTGCTGTGGGTCGACACCTTCAACAATGCCTTCGAGCCGGACATCCTGGCCGCCGCCCAGGCCGTGCTGCGGGCGGCGGGCTATTCGGTGCATGTCGCCAGGCCCATTGCGTCCGACGCCGAGGCCGCGCGGCCGTTGTGCTGCGGCAGGACCTGGCTCTCGGCCGGCCTGGTGGACGAGGCAGTGGCCGAAGCGCGGCGCACGCTGCGCGCCCTGGAGCCCTGGCTGGCCCGCGGCGCGACGGTGGTGGGGTTGGAGCCGTCCTGCCTGCTGACCATGCGCGACGAGTTCCTGGCGCTGAAGCTCGGCGACTGCCGGCCGCTCGCCGAAGCGCTGGCACCGCGGGCCCTGCTGCTGGAGGAGTTCCTCGACCGCGAGCAGGCGGCGGGCCGCTTGCAGGTGCACCTGCGGTCGCTGCCGGCCACCGAGGTGCTGCTGCACGGCCATTGCCACCAGAAGGCCTTCGACGCGGTGCGGCCGATCGAGCGGGTCCTCGCGCTGGTGCCGGGCCTGGCGGTGAGGCTGGTGGAGTCCAGCTGCTGCGGCATGGCCGGCGCCTTCGGCTACGAGGCCGAGCACTACGAGACCTCCATGGCGATGGGAGAGCTGGCGCTGCTGCCTGCAGTGCGCAAGGCCGGCGCCGCTACCCTGGTGGTGGCCGACGGTACGAGCTGCCGGCACCAGATCGCCGACGGCGCCGGCCGTCGGGCGCTGCACGTCGCCGAAGTCCTGGCGATGGCGCTGCCGGGGCATCCACTCGCGCAGCCGGAGAGCTGACGCCCCGGGATGACTGCGGCGTCAAGTGCGATTGCAGAGGTCGGCTTCGGCGAACTCGGCAGCCTCATGTCGTGCTCAGGCAGGCTCGACAGCGACCCCCAGTCCTTTCGCAGCCCGCCGCACGCGCTCGTCGAGACTCAGCAGCCGTAGGCCAGCGACCGCGGAACGCGCGACGAGAAGCGATGCGAGGTGGATCGCGTCGAGCGTCCTGATCGGGTCGCCCGGAAACGGCTGCCGCGCGCGATCGACGATCTCGGCCGCGATTCGCAACACGTGCCAATGGGCGGCCGCCGCGAGGAGGTGCGCTCGACGGTCGGCGGCCTCGGTCTCAGTCAGTTCCTCGAGCGCCACCGCCCGCAGCAGTACGCGGTCACATTCGATCAAGGTCAGGTCCGACGCGATGACGACTCCGGCCCCGCTGAGGAGGCGGCGCACCGCCGGTGCGGTCGGCTCGTCGAGGAGCCATGCCAGCACCGCACTCGACTCCGCATAGAGATTCACCGCGTGCCGCGCTCCTCGTCGAGCAGTTGAGCCGCGCTCCGACGACGCTGACCTTGCTTGCGCAGCAGCGCCGGATACAGATCCGTTCCGGCCGGAGCGCCCAGGGTCAGGAGGCCCCGTCTAGTCAGCGACTGAAGTCCCGCCGGCACCGACGGATCGCCTTGCCCCTGGCCGGGTGGCAGGAGCTCAGCCACGACCTCTCCCCGGTCCGTGACCAGCACGCGCTCCCCCAGCCGGACGCGGCGAAGGTACTCGCTCAGCTTGTTCTTGAGGTCGCGAACGCCGACGGTTTGCATGCGGGACATTGTAGCTACTAGTAGCTACATCGTCAACGAGGTGCCGATCGGGGGGTCCACGATTCAGGGAATCCGCAGGGGGTCGCCTTGCCATTCAACTGGCCTCCACCATGGTTCGACACGATGGCGCCGCCTCCGGACTTCAGCATCGCGGGGACTGTGCGTCCGCATGCCTGGAGCACGCTGGATGTTCGGCGGGAAATCCATCTTCAACGATTTAGCGGCATGGGGTTCCTGGGCACGTGGCGCTGTAAACTCACCGGCGCAAGGAACTCACGACAAAGGCATCGCATGGATCCGCAGCTTCGCAAGGCAGCCCTTGAATATCACGAGCTCGGGCAGCCCGGGAAGATCTCGGTCCAGGCGACCAAGTCCCTCAGCAACCAGCGCGACCTGGCGCTTGCGTACACCCCGGGGGTGGCCGCCGCCTGCCAGGAGATCGTCGAAGACCCGGCCTGCGCCTTTCGCTATACCAGCCGGGGCAACCTGGTGGCGGTGGTCACCAACGGCACGGCCGTGCTGGGCCTCGGCAACATCGGACCGCTGGCATCCAAGCCGGTCATGGAAGGCAAGGCGGTGCTGTTCAAGAAGTTCGCCGGCATCGATGTCTTCGACCTCGAGCTCGACCAGAACGACCCCGACAAGCTGATCGAGATCATCGCCGCGCTCGAACCGACCTTCGGCGGCATCAACCTCGAGGACATCAAGGCGCCGGAGTGCTTCTACATCGAGCGCAAGCTGCGCAGCCGGCTGCGGATCCCGGTCT
>JAEZQX010000404.1 GCA_023441105.1 Pseudomonadota bacterium
CCACCCGCGCGCCCCGACCGGTCGCGCGGATCTGCTCGACGTGTCCGTCAGCGATCTTGCCACACCCGACCAGGCCGACTCTCAGCACCCCGTCACCACCTCATCCCTACCGACATCGCGCCAGGCCTCATCGCTCCGAGCGCTCCCAGCCTGCGCGATAGCGGCCGGTGGCGAACTTCGCCGAGGCCACCAGGAACGCCCAGTTGAGGGCGAACAGGAACGCAGGTATGCGCAGCGCGACCGGCAACCGGCCGGCCCGCTCGCCGATCATGAAGGCGGCGCCCGCCAGTCCGTAGCAACCCAGCTGGAAGATGGCGAAGAGGAGCCACGAGGGCGATCCGACTGCCAGGATCGCCGAGGTGCCCACGCTCACGAGGAGCAGGTGGGGCGCCGTCCAGCGCAGCACCTTGTGGGACAGGTAGGTGAAGGCGACGATGCCGGTGGTCCGGAAGAGGTACTCCGGGTGCCGCACCATGGCCTGAAAATTGCCGATGCCGATCCGCACGCGCCGCCGATATTCCTCGCCGATGCCGCCCGGCGCCATCTCGCGGGCGACCGCATCCGGCTTGTAGACGAGCCGGTGACCGCCGGCGGACACGCTCATCGCCACGGTGAAGTCGTCGCAGACGGTGTCGCTGCGCAGCGGTTGCCACAGCTGCCGCCGGATGGCGTAGATCGCACCATTGGCACCCAGCAGTCCCCCGATGCGGCCCTCGCAGATCTTGAGAAACTGCTCGAAGCGCCAGTAGAGGCTGTCCTGGTTGCTGCCGGCCGTCTTGTCCAGGCGGAGCTCGCCGCTGACGCAGCCGACGGACGGATCCGAGAAGGGCGCCACCAGCGCCAGCAAGGCGCCCGGCTCGAAATGCGAGTTGGCATCCGAGAACACCACCAGCGACTCGGTGACCTGCGCCACCAGGTCGTTCAGGACGCTCGCTTTGCCGCGGTTCTCGGCAAACGCGAAGCCGCGCACCCGCGCGTCCGAGAAGGACCGGATGATCGCCGCCGTGCCGTCGCTGCTGCCGTCCGACCCGACGTATATCCGCAGCAGCTCCGCCGGGTAGTCGAGCCGCAGCAGGTTCTCTATCCGGGTGCCGATATGGGACTCCTCGTTGAACGCCGACACCACGACCCCCACCGACGGCAGGTGCTCCCTCGAGCCTCGGCGCCGGTCCCGCCGGGTCCGGACGTAGCCGGCATCGACCCAGACTTGCGCGAACCCGGCCAGGCCGAGCAGCAGCAGCGGGTAGACCAGGTAGGAATAGACCACCAGCCCGAAGCAGCTCAAGGCCACCAGCGCGAGGACCAGGTCGAGCGAAGGGACCATGTCGGTCTAGGCCGCGGACATCGCCGCGCCGGCAGGCACGTAGCTCGGGCGCTTGACGATGTAGTCGCGGTACTGGCCAGGGTCCCCGTCGGCCCCCGCCTCCGCCGCCTTGATGATGTTGAAGGCTTCGCGGGCGCTGACGTAGTGGAGCTTCCAATGCTCGCCGTCGTTGTAGCGCTTGCCGAGGTACTCGAATGCCTTGCGCATCGGCGCGCCCAGGAGCGTGTCCATATCCCGCTCCTGCGCGCCGTGCGTGTGGACCTTCACGAAGATCCACTGCGGCCGGCCCTGCACGTGGATGCCGGTGCGGACCCACGAGTCGATCCGGGCAGGGGTCGGCGGGCTGCTGGTCCGCACGTCCGCATTCTCGATGCGCGGAATGAAGCCGAACTTCGGCCGGCTCCACATCAGCCCCAGCGGCCCCTGGATGATCATCAGGTCGCCATCCTGCTTGCCGCCGACCCGCACCCGCTGCCCGCGGTCGTGCGACTTGCGGCGCCCGGGCTGGCTGGCGGCGTAGTAGATCCGGTTGATGGTCCGGGTCTGGCAGGGATCCGGGGCCGCCGGCAACGTGAAGTCGGCATAGCAGCCCTCCTCCGCCAGGATCCGCAGCTCATCGTCTACGCCGCAATGGCAGCCGCGCGGATGGGAGTTGTCGAGCGCCCAGTTGCCGTGGATGAACGTCCACATCGGCCGCGAGCTGGCTTCATCCAGCGGCAGCGCGTCGTGGCGGATCACCAGCTGGCGGGTGAAGGCGCGCAGCTTCTGGCGTAGGCCGGCTTCGGTGTCGTTCTCGTGGTGGAGGTGGATCTCGATCTCGCCCATCCCCCGCCGGCAGAGCTCGACCAGGTCGTCGAGGTGCTCGGGCCGGTACTCCTCGCCCGGGTAGAAGAACGTATGCACCGGCGGCCGGCCGTCGGCATCCGCGAGGCCCGCGCAGACGCCTGGGTACTCGTTGCGCCAGCGTCGGACCCGCGCCCGCTCGATCTCGAGACCCGGGTTTTCCCACGCCGGCTCGAAGTGGTCGGCAAAGCAGAACATCAGGTGCCGGGTGGCGTCCGGCGGCGCCGGCGCCCGCCAGTCGTTGCGCAGCAGTGCCGGCAACCAGGTCTGCATGTTCCTCGCCCGGACCGCCGCGAGAAGTGCCGCCAGGCTGGCACCCGCGCTTCCGGCAAGCAGGACTCCGGTGCTCATTGGCGAGCCCCTTCGCGCGGCGTTCGATCATCAGCCGGCAACGCGACCATTCCAGACCCCTTGTTCGAAAGCCTCACTTGACCAGGAAGCTGTCCATGACGATGAAGCCATAGACCGCCACGATGCTGATCACCATTGCCCCCAGCGCCGGCAGCGCCCAGGGCAACTGGCCCCGCTGCGCATGCTCGCGCCTGGATCCCGCCTGTTTCGCCCAGCAGTACCACGTCGCCGTCGCCAATCCCAGCAGCAGGTAAAGCGTCGGCTGATACGTCCTGGACAGGAACCAGGCGCAGGTGAGGAAGCCGACAACTGCGGAGCGCAGGAGGATGGCGAGCTTCCGCTCTTCCGAGTCCACTGCGCCTTCGGCGATCACCTTGCCGAGCCCCCGGTAGACCAGCACGATCAGCCCGGTCCAGAAAAAGTAACCGACGAGACCAAGCTCCGCAAAGCAGAGAACGAATGAATTGTGTGCCGTGAGGTGGTGATGGTCGAGGAAGTTCCCGTACCCGACGCCGAGCAGCAGGTTGTTCTTGAGCATCTGGATCCCTTCGTACCAGGCGGTGATCCGGTCGCCGGCGGACTCCTCTTCGGAGGAGAAGCCGCGACCTCCGCCGAGCCCGACGACGAGTGCGCCGGCGCCGACGCAGCCGACCGCCAGCATCGTCTTCAGCAATCCCAGCCGTTCACGCAAGGCGAAGAAGAACAGCGAGGCGAGCCCGAGCACGGCGCCGCGCGAGTGCGTGAGGTAGACGGCATAGGCCAGGAACAGGCACGGCAGCCAGACGAACAGCAGGTTGGCGAAGCGGTGGCCGTGGCGGGCCATGCCCCACAGCAGCGGCAGGACCATCACCATCGCCTGGGCAAGATCGTTCGGATCGCTCATGAAGCCGAGCCCGCGGATCCGCCACAGGCGCATTCCCGAGGTATCGCGAGCGGGCACCGTATTCTCCAGCTCCGCCGCGAGCTCCTCGGGGATGTAGTTGTCGCTGACCCACTGGCCCAGCACCAGCTTCTCCACCATGAACCCGGTGTGGTAGGAAAAGGCGCTGGTGGCGGAAACCCATACGACGCAGGCGACGACCGCCGCGCAGGTGATCTTGAGGCGCTTCAGGTTGGTGACGTTGAGCACCACCAGCGCGAACAGGCCCGCCGATGTGCTGAAGTCGAGGGCCGACAGGATGGCGCCACCGACCCAGCCCTGCTTCAGCTGGGAAAGCATGATCGTCATCACCAGGAAGCACATCAGCACGATGTGCGCCGGCTTGGCGGCCATCCGCGAGCTGGCCAGGGCCTGGGCGATCGACACCATGAACGAACCGAGCCAGAGCCAGAGCATCGGCCGCATCTGGCCGAGCGCCTCCAGGTCGAAGAACTCGATCGGGCGCACCAGCACCACCACGAGATAGAAGAGGAACAGCATGAAGCTGAAACCCGCGGCGCTGTCGGCGGCTTCCTTGCGCCGCGGTACTGCGGAATACCCTGCCTGGACTGCCGCGGAAGAAGTGTTGAAGACCATCAGATCGCCTGCAAAACGGCTAAGAGTTGTCAATCGCAGCCTTCGTGGGTAATTCACAGGCCCTAAGATGAATCGAGCCTGCCACCGCCCTGGTGCACGCAACCTGCCGGCAAGGCTGTTATGCCGGATGCAGCCTACCCGGCCATCAAACAGACAGCAACCGAGCTGAGATCAATGGACACAAACTTGCGCGCGGTCAGGAGAGTCCTCTATCACCACCGGACCCAGGGCAAGGCGGTCGAAGGCGTGCACATCCGCGGCGTCACCGACGCGCTGCGCGGCTACGGCGCCCAGGTCGACATCATTTCACTGCCGGGGGCGGACCCGTACGCGCCGGATCGCGGCATCTCGCCGACCCGGCAGACCAACCTGCTCGCCAAGCTGGTGGTGGCCTTGCCGGAACCGTTCTTCGAGCTGGTCGAGCTGGCCTACAACGCCGTCGTCGCCTGGCGAGTGTCGGCCTACCTGCGCAACCACCCCGACGTGACCTTCATCTACGAGCGCTATTCGCTGTTCCTGTTCGCCACCACGCTGGTCGCGCGCTGGCGCAGGATTCCGATCATCATCGAGGTGAACGACTCGGCGGTGGTGCGGCGGGTCCGGCCACTGTACTTCGCCCGCCTGGCAAGGGCCCTCGAGCGCTGGGTGTTCGGCCGTGCGAGCGGCCTGGTGTTCGTCTCGTCCACCTTCCGCGACCGGGTCGCGCGGCACACGCCGGCCATGGCCCCGGCCATCGTCACGCCGAACGCGGCCGACATCAACAGCTTCACCTTCACGCCCGAGCAGCGCGCCGCAGCGCGAGCCAAGTGGGGCCTCGACGGGTCGGTGGTCTGCGGCTACCTCGGCGCCTTCGTTCCCTGGCATGCCATCGACCGGTTCGTCTTCCGCATGGCCGATTGCTTCCATCGCGCACCGCATCTCAAGCTGCTGCTGGTCGGCGACGGCGCCACCTTCGACGCCGTGTCGTCGTTCGTCAAGGCACGCGGCCTGGAGGATCGCATCGTCCTGACCGGCCGGGTCAAGCACGCCGAAGTGCCGGGACTGCTCGCCGCCATGGATCTGGCGGTGCTGCCGAGCGCCGGCGACTACACGTCCCCGGTGAAGCTGTTCGAGTTCATGGCCTGCGGCGTGCCGCCGGTGGCGCCGGATTTCGGACCGATCCGCGAGGTGCTGAGCGACGGCGAGACCGGCTGGCTGTTCAACGCCGAGAACCTGGAGCAGGCCGTGGACACGATCATCGCCCGGTCGACGGACGAAGCCGCGCTGTCGCGCGTCGGCCGTGCCGCCAGGGACTACATCCGCCGCGAGCGGCAGTGGAGCAACAACGCGGCCCAACTCATCGAATTCCACCAGAGGCTTGCCAGTGCTAGCTAGACGCATCAAGGCTGATCTCCTTGCCAAGCAGCGGCTCTACTGCCGCTTCGGGAACACCTACTCCCTGTCGCAGACCATCCTCGCGGATGGCACCATCGCCAACGTGCTGGTCCGGCTCCAGGAGCAACTCGTCGCGCTGCGGGTTCCGGTGCTCGCCCTGGTGCCCCACTTCGTCAACAAGTGGCTGAACGGCTGCGTCATCGGCACGCGTGCATCGTTCGGCGAGGGGCTGGTGCTCGCCCATCCCATCGGCATCGTCATCAACTCCGCCGTCAAGGCCGGCGTCAACCTGGTCCTCGAGAGCGGCGTCGTGCTCGGCGACAATCGCGGACGCTCGCCCACCATCGGCGACAACGTCTTCGTCGGTTCCGGCGCCAAGGTGATCGGCGGCGTCACGATCGGCAGCGGCGCCCGGATCGGCGCCAACGCGGTGGTCATGCACGACGTGCCGCCGGGCGCGACGGTGGTGGGCATTGCGGCGCGCGTGGTTGCAGCGCGTCCCGCCGGTGCCGAAGCCGAGACGAGACCCGAGGCGGGGCCGGCGAAAGCCGTCGCGCTGGAGACCAGCACCATCGAGCAGTAGCGCGAGGCGCTGGCGATGCGCAGCGCCGGCGGCTAGCGTACCGGGACGGCGGCGCGCCCGATCACCTGCTTGCAGACCAGCAGCGTTTCGCCGGCGACATCGTCCCAGGTACGCGTCATCCGCGCAGCGATGCCGGCATGGTCCCAGCTGCGTGCCAACGCGACCCGCAGCGCCTGGAGCCGCGCCGCCGGGGCGCGCGGCGGCACCAGGAGCCCGTTCGCTGCATCGACGATCTCGCCGGTGCCGCCGACGTCACTGGCCACCACCGGCCGGCCACAGGCGAGTGCCTCGACGACGACATTCGGATAGCCCTCCGACCAGCTCGGCAGCGTCAGCAGGTCGCTGGCCCGCACCCAGTCGGCAACCGACCCGGGCTCTACGCCCCCGGTCAGGATGACCCGCGATTCGAGGCCGGCGGCGGCCGCGAGCCGGCCGAGCTCGGCATGCATCGGACCGTCGCCTACCAGCGCAAGCCGGCAATCGGGCAGCTCGCGGGCGAGCGTTTCGAACGCACCCAGCAGCTCACGCAGTCCCTTCTGGTGCACGAGCCGGCCGACGTAGACGACGAGCCGATCGTCCGGCGGCAAGCCGAGCTGGGCGCGCGCGGCCTGCTTCGGGCCGGGGCTGAAGACGCCGGTGTTGAAGCCGTTGACGATGGTGTGCACCCGGCTGCGATCGGCGCCGAAATCACGCACCGCGGCGGCCCGCATGGCCTCGCTGACGGTCACCAGCGCGTCGGCACTCCGGATGACGCGGCGGGTGAGCCACGATGCGAGGCCGGTACGCACGTGCACGTCCGAGCCGAGCGCACCGACCACGCACGGCACGCGCAGGCTTCGCGCCGCGCGCAGCGCCGCGAAGCCGTCCGGATATACCCAGTAGCCGATCACGACATCCGGCGCGAATGCGGCGACGCGAGGCGTGAGGAAGCGGCTGCTGGTGAGGCCGTTGAGGAGCCGGGTCGCGAACTGGATCGAGGGATAGCTGAAGCACTCGACGTCGAGGCCCTCGATGGAGCAAGGCTCGTCGACATCGCCCCGCAGCAGCGTCCGCCATCCGAGCAGCCCGCGCTGCGGATAGCGGTTCAACTGGAAGTAGACGCGCACGTCTGCGCGGCGGCCGAGCGCTGCCGCGGTCTCGAAGATGTACCTGCCGCGCGTCCGGTCGTGGGCAAGCGGCAGGATCGGCGTCACCAAGGCGATTCTCAACAGGCGGTTCGGCTGGAGCACTTGCTCTCCGCAATCAGGTGGACGATTGATCCGGTCGATGCTAACCAGTTGCGATGAGTGCAATCCGCGAGGGAAACCTTCTGGAACAAAGGCGCGAACATCGCGTTGGAGCCCGCTGCTAGACTGGGCTTCCAGCTTCGACGCGGGTCCGCACCATGAAGGTCGTAGACGCGTTCCTCCGGATGGCCGGCAGGATGGCGGCGCCCACCGGCGCGCAAGCCCGCCTGCCCATCGTCTTCTACCATCGCGTGCTGTCGCAATCGGATCCATTGCTTCCGGACACACCGGATGTCCGGATGTTCGAGATCCACATCAAAGCCCTGTCGCGGATCTTCAGGGTCGTCGACCTGGAGGAAGGCGTGGCTGCCCTGCGGGACCGCCGTCTGCCGCCGCGCGCCGTCTGCGTGACCTTCGACGATGGCTATCGCGACAACTACGAGATCGCCCTGCCGGTCCTGAAGAAGCACGGCGTCACCGCCACGTTCTTCGTGGCCAGCGGCTTTCTCGAGGGCGGTCGGCTGTTCGTCGACACCGTCATCGAGAGCATCCGTCGACTGCCTGCCGGTAAGGTCGACCTCGCCTGGTTCGGCCTCGGCATGCAGGCGGTGCATGACATGCCGTCGCGGCTGGCCTTGATCGACAGGCTGGTATCCGACATCAAGTACCGCAGCCTCGACAGCCGCGAGGAAGCCTGCGAGCGGATCGCGCGCTTGTCCGGGGAATCGCTGCCGGACGACCTGATGATGAGCTTCGAGCAACTCCGGGCCCTGCATCGCGCCGGCATGGCGATTGGCGGCCATACCCTCGACCATCCGATCCTGAACGTGCTGGATCCGGAGGATGCGCGGCGGCAGATTGCCGACGACCGCGCCGCCATCGCTGCCATCATCGGTACACCGCCGTCGTTCTTCGCCTACCCCAACGGGCGGATCCATCGCGACTTCTCCGGATCCCATGTCGCGCTGGTTCGCGAAGCCGGCTACGCCGGCGCAGTCACCACCGATGTCGGCTGCGCATCCTCGAGCTCGGACTCCTTTCTCCTGCCGCGTCAGTCGCCCTGGCAGCAGACATCGCTCCGGCTTGCCGCCGGCATCGCCCGCTCCATGCGCTCAAGGTCGGATGGACGGCAGCCTGGTGCTTTCACGCCTGCGAGCGCCTAGCACCGACAACATCGGGATCCAGCATGAAACTCCTCGTTGGTGGAGCACGGCCTTCGGCATGGCTGCTGCTCGTCAGCCTGCCGGCCTTTGCGGGGGCCCTGGGAAGTTGCGGCGGCGGCTCCGACAGCATGACGCAGGCGGGTGCCGGGCCGGTCGGTGCGTCGGGCGACGCCATCGGCGGCGGCGGCGGCGGGGGCACGGCGCCGAGCCCCGAAACGCCGGGCTCGGGACTGTCGCCCACCGGCCGCATCGTCAGCCTCAAGGCGTGCGAGCCCAGCGGGGCCGGCAAGGACTACCAGGTCGGGCCCGGCGCGGGGCAGTTGACATCGCTCGACCAGGTCCCGTGGGACAGACTCGCGGCCGGCGACACCGTGCGCATCTTCCACCAGGCCTCCCCCCATCGCGGCAAGATGCTGCTCGTCGCCAATGGCACGGCTGCTGCGCCGGTCCGGGTCTGCGGTGTCAGGGGCCCGAACGGCGAGCGACCGGTGGTCGACGGCTCCGGCGCGACGACCCGGCCCGGCCTCGAATACGGCAGCAGTTCCAATGCCGCGATCCAGCAGGCGCGGGCGGTGGTCATGATCAAGAACGCGGTGGAATTCACCGACTATCCGACCCACATCCAGGTCGACGGGCTCGTCATCCGCGGCGCGCACCCCGCCTACCGGTTTCGCGATACCGCCGGCGCGGTACAGCAGTACGAGGAGTTCGGCGCCTGCATCTGGATCGATCGCGGCCAGAACATCGTCATCGCGGACAACGAGATCACCGATTGCACCAACGGCGTCTTCAGCAAATCCACCGACGACGGACCCTTTGCCGTCACGCGCAACGTGCGCCTGGTCGGCAACTACATCCACGGCAACGGCGTCGCGGACAGCGACAAGCTGCACAACTCCTACATCCAGAGTGTCGGCGCCATCTACGAGTTCAACTTCTACGGCCCGCTGCGGGCGAATGCGGGCGGCTCGGCCATCAAGGACCGGTCGGTCGGCACGGTGGTGCGATTCAACCGCATCGAGGAAGGGTCGCGCTCCATCGACCTGGTGGAGGCCGAGGACTATCCGGAGACCGCGCTGGCTGATCCAGCCTATCGCACCACCTATGTCTACGGCAACCAGGTCGTGAAGAACGGCGACACCGGCAGCTTCTTCCACTACGGCGGCGACCACCACGGCAGCACACCGGGCGGAGACTGGGGCGAACCGCTGTTTCGCAAGGGAACGCTCTACTTCTACCACAACACGGTTTACGTCACCGGCACCGGCGAATGGAGCAAGCTCTTCCAGCTCTCCACCACCGAGGAGAAGGCGGAGGTGTGGGGCAACGTGTTCTACTTCCAGCCGGGCATTCCCTTCCCGAGCATGCGCCAGACCACCGAGGTTGGCGATGCCTGGACCGCGGGCGGCATCCTCAACCTGGGCAGGAACTGGATCAACGCCAACTGGATGGACTCCGACGACGACCACCCGGTGCCGGGCCAGCTCAACGGCAAGGCCAACATGCTAACCGGCACCGCCGCGCCCTTCGACCTGGGCACATTGGCGCCACTGGACGGCAGCAGCATCGTCGATGCCGCGCCGGTGCCGCCCGCGGCCGTCGCGCAGCACCCGGTCGACTACCAGCTGGACGGAAACTTCATGCCGCAGCCGCGGGCCGTTTCCGGGGCAGCCGCGGATCTCGGCGCCAGGGAGCTTTGACGGGCCCGCCGCGCCCTCGTCGGGCGGCCGTGCGGGAGCGCTCAGTCGTGCCGCCGCGCCTGGTGCAGCGGCAGGACGCCAAGCGCATCGGCCCACAACGCGCCCGCCTCGGCGAGGCCAGAGGCGCTGAAATGACAACCGTCGACCCGCTGCTCGCCCACCAACTGGTCGGTATCCGCGCCCGCGCGCAGCCGCGTGTCGGCATTCGCCTGCAGATAGCGCTCGACACCGCGCCGGATCGCGCCGGCGCCCAATTGGCGGCAGTAGGTGGAGCGGGCGATGTAGAGCGGCGCATCGATGCCATGGCGGCGGATCGTCGCGTCCAGCACCTCCAGCGCCGCGACATAGTCCTCGGCGGGCGTGCCGGCCAGCATGTCCGCCTCGCCGTGCTGCCAGAGGATCGCCTTGATCCGGAAGCCGCTCGCTGCCACCTCGGCGAGATGCGCCTGGAGCAGCGAGTTCAACGGCCCCGGTCGCGTCCAGTGCGCAATGCGGGTTCCGCCGACGGCTGCCGGAGCGAAGACCACCGGCTCGCCGTCGGCCGCGCGCAGGCGAATCTGCTGCGCGAGTCGCGGCCAGATGCTTGCGCCGCTCCCCGTGGTGCCCGGAAGGGGATCGCGTCGCTCCCCGCACTTGCCGTCGTGGTACACCCATGTCGGCGGATAGGCACCATCGGGTTGGCCGTGACTGGCCGCATTCGACTGGCCGAGCACGACGATGAGCGGCGAGCCGCGCAAGCGCAGGCGGGCGCAGGCGTCCGGCGATGCATTGTCGCCATCGCTCCAGCCGTTGATGGCGACCGCCGGCGGCGCCGGCGGCTGCCCTTTCATCAGCCTGCCGATCATCCCTCCCGACATCGCGATGCAGAGCGCCAGCCCGCAGGCAGCGCCCCATTGCCAGCGAGCGGCGGCCCCGCTCCGCGTCGCGCCGGCATCGTTCGCCCGCCGCTGGCGACGGCGCCGATAGCGGTCGCGCAGCCACCGGGTCATCGGCTTCTCCACCAGCAGGTGCACCACGAATGCCGCAGCAACGCTCATCGCCAACGCGGCAGCGACCGCCAGCGCCGGCGACACCGACTGTGCCTCGAGATGCCTCATCGTCACCCAGCCGATCTTGTCGTGCAGCAGGTAGAGGGGATAGGAAATGGCGCCGAGCCAGACCAGCGGCCGCCAGTTCAGGATTGCGATCCGTCCCCTCGAACCGAGCGCCACCGCAACGAAGCACGCCAGCGCCAGCGCCGAAAGGCCCAGGCCGCCGCCGGCGATCGCGATGGCGGTGATCGCCAGGCCGGCGAGCACCAGGTGCTTGCGCGCCAGCCGATCCGGTTGCCGGTACATCAAGTAGGCGGCAATGCCGAGCGCGAACCAGGGAATCCACTTGAACAGCAGCACATGACTGATGCCGTGCGGGATGGGAAGCCCCGCATGCCGGACTGCCAGTTGCGCGCCGGTGGCGACGACCAGCCAGGTGGCGAAGAGGAGGACCGGCGCGCGAAGCCCTCCTGCCACCCAGAGCGCCAGCATCCAGACGTAGAAGATCAGCTCGATCTCGAGCGACCAGTAGACGCCGTCGATGCTGTCGATGAGGAAGAGCTCCTGCACCATCGAGAAATTGGCGATCACCTGGCTCGACGTCGGCTGGAAGCCCGGCAACGCAAGAAGGGCAAGCAGGCTCGCGGTGACGATGACCGCGGTCCAGTAGGTGGGGAACAGCCGCGAGAACCGGGACACCACGAAATCCATCGGCGCCTTCGCCCGCTCGAGCGTCATGAAGATGACGAACCCGCTGATGACGAAGAAGAGCTGCACGCCGAGGTGGCCGTACGAGAACGACAAGGCGAGCGGCTCGGTGTGCACGAACAGCTCGTCGAAGCGGGTCGTGAAATGGAACAGGACCACCGCCGCGGCGGCGATGCCGCGCAGCCCGTCGACCTGGAGCAGGCGCCGGCCCGCGGGAGGAAGCGCGGACGCCATGGCAGGCATTCTCAGCGCTCGAACGCCGCGATCCACCGGTCCAGGTAGGTTCGGGTCCAGCCCAGCAGCCGCGGATACTGGCTGCCGAGCGACACGACCATCCGGACGTCCTTCTCCTGCCACACGCCGAGATAGCGGCTCGCCAGCAGGATCAGCAGGCCGTAGGCCATGCCCGCCACGATCCCGCCCAGCGGCCCTGGCCACGCCGACAGCGCCGGCGACGCGGCCGTCGCGGCAACCAGCGCCGCAAGCACGGTCTTGCCCAGTGATCGCCACGGCAGCCGGACGGCCAGGAGTCTCACCACCACGACCAGGCCGATGGCATACAGGAGAAGCCGCACGCCGGCGCAAGCGATGACCGCGCCGGTCAGGCCGTAGAGCGGGATGAGCAACCCCGAGGCAACGATGCTGACCACCAGGTAGCTGCTGGCGACAGTCGCTCGCAGGCGCTGGTTGTCGGTGGTGGACAGCAGCGCGCCGATGGCGCTCTCGCCCAGCGCGAAGCCGGCGGCAAGCAGCATCCAGCGAAGAAGGGGGACCGATGCCGCATAGGCCTCGCCGTACAGCAGGATGATGACCGCCTCGGCCCAGAAGCACCCGACGCCTGCGGCCAGCAGCCCGAGGAACTGCAGGTAGCGCAGCGCGTCGCAGAGAATGAGGCCGACCCGCTCCTTGCCGCCGGCGCCGAATGCATGGCCCATCACCGGCATGAGCACCGACGTCAGTCCGGAAGCGACCAGGTCGATGGCGCCGCGCGCGAGCGCCGCCGCGATGACGAAGAAGCCGACTTCAGCGGAGTTCCCCAACAGGTTCAACAGGTAGATGGCAACCGAGGTGCCGCCGAAAGCCCCGACCAGCGTCAACACGATGGTCCACACGAGGTGCTTGCGAAGCCGGTCGATGAAGCCGGCGTCCATCGCAGTCGGCTTCGTGGCTGGTTGGCCGTGTCGCGACAGCCTGGCGGCGATCGCCAGGTGGAGGATGCAGATGGCGGTGAACAGCGCCAGGTACGCATGCAGGCCGGCGTCGAACCAGAACAGCAGCAGCACCCCCGCTGCGCTGGCGAAGCCGGCAGCCACCGATGCGGTGGCCTCGACGCCGAACCGGCCATAGCCCTTCGCGATCGAGATCTCGAGCAGGTAGAGCGACTTGGCGGCGGTGCTGACCACCACCGCGGCGATGAAGATCCAGGTTGCGCTCGACCAGCCCGAGGGCAGCAGCACCGGCACCGCGACGAGGAACAGCGCCAGCAGCAGGAGCAGGCTGGCCAGCTGCCGCAGATAGAGCCAGCGCCTGACCGTGCGCGCCAGGCCGGGGGCGCCGAGGCCCAGCGCCTCCGCGACGAAGCGGATGGCAGTGGTGGGCAGCCCGTTGTTGCCCGCCATCACCATGATTCCCGACAGCCACACCACATAGGCATAGCGGCCGTAGTCGTCGGGCGCGAGATGCCGGGCGATGAGCGCACCGACCAGCAGGCCGAGCGCATAGGTGGCATAGGAGGAACCGGTCATCAGGATGGCGCCCTTGAGGGCTGCCAGCGGGCCGAGTCGTTGTTCCATGGGGGATCAGGCGTGGCGCCGGACAGCGGGATGCAGCGCTGCGGCCGGCATGCAATCCGTCACATCGTCGTGTTGTGCGGCCTGTTGACTGCGGAGAGAATGAGGCATCGGCAGGTCCATCATGCAGCAGCAGCGAAGACGCGTACTCCCGCGGAAACTCGATAGTCACTTGCTCTCCATGGCCAGCACAATGGGTCTGCCACAAAGCCTCAAAGTTCTGCACGTGGTCGATTCGCTCGAGCTCGGCGGCCTCGAACGGGTGGTGACCGACCTGGCGCTGGCGCAGCAGCGCGCCGGCGACGACGTGGCCGTGTTCAGCATCAACGACACCGCCGGCCACCGCTCGACGCTGGAAGCAGCGGGCATCCCGGTGATCCAGGGCGGCAAGCGCAACACCGCGGATATCGGCGTGCTGCGCGCACTGCGGCAGCAGGTGGGCAACACCGATATCGTGCATGCACACAACTTCGTGCCCAATTACTACTGCGCCGCTGCCGTGCTGCTCGCCGCCGGTCGCAAGCCGCAGGTGCTGACCTGTCACGATATGGGCTCCCGCCTGGACGACCGCAAGCTGCGGCTGCTGTTCCGGCTCTCGCTGGCCCGGACGACACGCATTGCGATGGTGAGTCGCCAGGTGCTCGATCGCTACCTGGCCTCGGGCATGATCGACCCCAACAAGGCGAGCGTGATCCTGAACGGCATCGACACCAGCCGGTTCGGCAGTGGCGAAGCCTTGCGGCGCGAGGCGCGGCGCGCGCTGCACCTGCCGGCCGAGGGCCTGGTGATCGGCGCCGTCGGCAGGATGGTGGCTCTCAAGAACCACCGCGCTCTCCTGAGCGCCATGCCGTGCCTGCTTCGTACCAACCCGGACCTGAACCTGGTGCTGGCCGGCGACGGGCCGGTGCGCGCCGACCTGGAACAGCAGGCGCGGTCGCTCGGCATCGCCGCGCGCGTGCGCTTCCTCGGCGAGCGCTCGGATGTCGCCTCGCTGCTGCCGGCATTCGATGTCTTCGCCATGCCTTCGCTGACCGAAGGCCTGTCGATCGCGCTGCTCGAGGCATGTGCCTGCGGCCTCGCCATCGTCGCCTCCGAGGTCGGCGGCAATCCGGAGATCGTTGCGGACCGAAAGCGCGGCATCCTGTTCCCGGCGGGCGACGATGATGCGCTCGCTGCCGCGCTGCTGGCGATGCTCGCCGACGAGCCGCTGCGCCGCCGACTGGGCGAGGCGGCCCGCGACTGGGTCCGGAACAGCTGCTCCATCGCCGCGACCCGCCGCGCCTATGACGACTGCTATCGCGCGGCCCGCCGCGCGCTGGACACCAGCACGGCAGCGGCGGACCCGGCCTGAGCGCCCCCGCACGGCCGCCCGAAGGGGGCGCGTTCTCCC
>JAEZQX010000410.1 GCA_023441105.1 Pseudomonadota bacterium
GTTCGACGGCGCGGCGTTCAAGCTGCTCGCCGGCGGCGAGTCGGAGGATCGAGATCGCGCCATCGAGCTGCTGGCGGCGCAGGCCGACGAGCAGGCGGCGCAGATCCTGCGGGCGCTGGCCGACGACGCGCTGGCGGTCTCCGATGACGGCGCCCACGGCTACCTGGTGGCCGGCGGCGGCTGGCGCGATGCCCGGACCGGGGCGGCGATCGCCAAGCCTCGGCCCGAGCCGGGCACGGTTGCGGTCAACAACCGGGTGCGCAACGCGATCGCGGCGACGCTGGCCGCGATGCGGCTGTTCTCCGCCGATCGCGGCCAGCGGCTGGCGGCGGCGCGCGAGCTGCAGGACCGGCCCGACGAGGCGCTGCTGCCGCGGCTCGAGGAAGCGCTGGCCCGCGAGAAGGATGCCGAGGTTCGCACCGAGCTGGCCGCGGCGGCGGCGCTGATCCAGATCGCCGCGCCGGATCCTGAGCTGCGACTGAAGGCGCTCCAATCGCTGGGCGGCAGCGCGCGGCGCGATGTGCAGGCCACCCTGCAACGCCTCGGCGGCACGAATGGCGACGGCAGCTTCATCGAACCGGACGCGCGGGTGCGGGCGGCCGCGGCAACCGCCCTGGCCGCGGTGGAGCGGCGCCTGGCGTTCAACGAGTACCTGGGCCGGATCTTCGCCGGGATCTCGCTCGGCAGCATCCTGATGCTCGCGGCGATGGGACTGGCGATCACCTACGGCCTGCTGGGCGTCATCAACATGGCGCACGGCGAGATGATCATGATCGGCGCCTATGCCACCTACGTCACGCAATCGCTGGTGCGCCAGCTGGCGCCGGGCATCTTCGACTGGTATCCGATCCTCGCGCTGCCGGTGGCGTTCATCGCCTGCGCGCTGATCGGCATCCTGATCGAGCGGCTGGTGATCCGCTTCCTCTACGGCCGGCCGCTCGAGACGTTGCTGGCCACCTGGGGCATCAGCCTGATCCTGATCCAGGCGATCCGCCAGATCTTCGGGCCGCAGAACGTCGGCATCGAGAACCCGGGCTGGATGTCGGGCGGCATCGCCTTCAGCAGCCTGGTGCTGCCCTGGAACCGGATCGCCATCATCGTCTTCGCGCTGCTGGTGCTGGCTGCCGTCGCCCTGGTGCTGTCGCGGACCCGGCTCGGACTGTTCGTGCGCGGCGTCACCCAGAACCGGCCGATGGCGGGCGCGATCGGCGTGCCTACCGGCAAGGTCGACATGCTGGCATTCGGCCTCGGATCGGGCATCGCCGGATTGGCCGGCGTGGCGCTGTCGCAGGTCGGCAATGTCGGGCCGGAGCTCGGCCAGGCCTACATCATCGACTCCTTCATCGTGGTGGTGGCCGGCGGCGTCGGCCAGTTGACCGGCGCGGTGGTCGCCGGCGTCGGCCTGGGCGTGCTCTCCAAGTTCATGGAGCCTTCCATGGGCGCCGTGATCAGCAAGATCCTGATCCTGGTGCTGGTCATCGGCTTCATCCAGCGCCGTCCGCAAGGCCTCTTCGCGCTGCGCGGCCGCGCCCTGGAAAACTGACATGCTTATCGCTCCCCGGACCCGGCTGTTCTCGCCGCTGCAGTGGGGCCTCATCCTCACCGCCTTCGTGGCGGCGGGGGTGGTGGTGCCGCTGTTGCACGCGCTGCTGCCGCACGATTCGCCGTTCTGGCCCGACTCCTACGTGGTGACCCTGCTGGGGAAATTCATCTGCTATGCGATGGTCGCGGTGGCGATGGACCTGATCTGGGGCTACACCGGCATCCTCAGCCTCGGCCAGACGCTGTTCTTCGCGCTCGGCGGCTATGCCTTCGGCATGTACCTGATGCGCGGCATCGGCCGCGAAGGCCAGTACCAGAGCGCGCTGCCGGACTTCATGGTGTTCCTGGACTGGAAGGAGCTGCCCTGGCACTGGTTCGGCAGCGACAACTTCCTGTGGGCGGTGTTCCTGGTGGTGGCGGTGCCCGGCCTGCTGGCGCTGGTCTTCGGCTACTTCGCCTTCCGCTCGCGGATCAAGGGCGTCTACTTCTCGATCATCACGCAGGCGATGACCTTCGCCTTCATGCTGCTGTTCTTCCGCAACGAGACCGGCTTCGGCGGCAACAACGGCTTCACCGACTTCAAGACCATCCTCGGCTTTCGCATCACCGAGGCGTCGACCAAGGCCGCGATCCTCGCCACCGCCGCGTCGGCGTTGCTGCTGGTGCTGGTGGGCTCGCGCCGGCTGGTGGCGGGCAAGTACGGCCGGGTCCTGCAGGCGATCCGGGATTCGGAGTCGCGGCTGCGCTTCTGCGGCTACGACACGCTCGGCTACAAGCTCGGCGTCTGGACCCTGGCCGCGGTGATCAGCGGCATCGCCGGCGCGCTGTACGTGCCCATCGTCGGCATCATCAATCCGTCGGAGATGTCGCCGGCGAGTTCGATCGAGGTCGCCATCTGGACCGCCGTCGGCGGCCGCGGCACGCTGCTCGGCCCGGTCCTCGGCGCATTCCTCGTCAACGGCGCCAAGAGCTTCTTCACGGTGACCTTCCCGGAGTACTGGCTGTTCTTCCTCGGCTTGCTGTTCGTCCTGGTGACGATGTTCCTGCCCCAGGGCATCTACGGCGTCCTGCGCGGCCGGCGCCGCGCCAGCCTTGCGCCCGAGTCGGCCAGGCCGGCAGCGGACGTGGTGGCTGCAGCCGGCGCCGCCCGCCGCCCGGACACGGCCAAGCCGACACCCCCGGCCAGGGCGGGATTGGCGACCGAGGGGGGCAAGTGAGCCGGACCGCAACCATGCCGAGGCCGCTGGCCGAAGCCGGCGGGCGAGCGGGCGAGGGCGCCCATCCGGTGATGGGTCACCTGGCCGGCGAAGGCGTCGACGTCACCCACGGTCCGATCCTCTACCTCGAGGATGTTTCCGTCTCCTTCGACGGCTTCAAGGCCCTGAACGCGCTCTCGCTGGCGGTCGACGACGGCGAACTGCGCTGCATCATCGGCCCCAACGGCGCGGGCAAGACGACGATGATGGATTGCATCACCGGCAAGACCCGGCCCACCAGCGGCACGGTCTTCTTCGGCTCCACCATCGACCTGGTCCGGATGACCGAGTCGCAGATCGCCAACATCGGCATCGGCCGGAAGTTCCAGCGCCCGACCGTCTTCGAAACGCTGAGCGTCTTCGAGAACATGGAGCTGGCGCTGAAGACCGCCAAGGGGCCGTTCGCCAGCGTGCGCGCGAAGCTCGACTCGGAGCAGCTCGACCGGATCGAGCAGACGCTGCTCCAGGTCAACCTGCGCGACGAGGTGTGGCGCAACGCCGGTATCCTGTCCCACGGCCAGAAGCAGTGGCTCGAGATCGGCATGCTGCTGGTGCAGGAGCCGCGCCTGATCCTGCTCGACGAGCCGGTGGCCGGCATGACGGACGCCGAGACCGAGCGCACCGCGGAATTGTGCCTGTCGCTGGAAGGCTCGCATTCGCTGGTGGTGGTCGAGCACGACATGGAGTTCGTCAGCCGGATCGCCCGCAAGGTCACCGTGCTGCACGAAGGATCGGTGCTCGCCGAGGGTTCGATGGACAAGGTGCGCAGCGACCCGCAGGTGATCGAGGTCTACCTCGGCCGCTGAGGCCGGCGCAGGAGCACGAACGAGATGCTGAGGATCGAAGGGCTCAACCAGTTCTACGGCGGCAGCCACACCTTGCGCGATGTCACGCTCGACCTGGCGCTGGGCGAGGTGACCACGCTGCTGGGGCGCAACGGCATGGGCAAGACGACGCTGCTGAAGTGCCTGATGGGGCTGCTGCCGATCAGCTCGGGCCGGATCCTGTTCAACGGCATCGACCTCGCGCGGCTCAAGCCGAACCAGCGCGCGCGGGCCGGCATCGGCTACGTGCCCCAGGGCCGCGAAATCTTCTCCCGGCTGACGGTCGAGGAGAACCTGCGGATCGCGATCGAGGCCACGCCGCCGGAGCGGCGCAACGGCGAGCGTGGAATCCCCGGCTGGATCCACGAGACCTTCCCGATCCTCGCGGAGTTCGCCCATCGGCGCGGCGGCGACCTGTCCGGTGGACAGCAGCAGCAACTGGCCATCGCCCGCGCGCTCGCGACCCGTCCCAGCCTGCTGATCCTCGACGAGCCGACCGAGGGCATCAGCCCCATCGTCATCCAGCAGATCGAGAAGGTGATCGCGACGCTGGCGGCACGGCGCACCATGGCGATCCTGCTGGTCGAGCAGTACTACGACTTCGCGCGCACCCTGGCCGACCGCTACTTCGTCATCCAGCGCGGCGAGATCATCCGCGCGGGCGAGGGCGCGCGGATGGATGCGGATGGCCTGCGAGAGCTGCTGGCCGTGTGAGGCGGAGCGGGGGGCGGAGGGCGGCTCGGGCCGCCGTTCATTTCAGTTGGCTGCGAAGCAGTAGAGCAGCCCGTCGCCGCCGGTGCCGCGCAAGGCCTCCTGGCTGCAGCCGCCGCGCGACTGGTGCGAGGAATTCCACGACGTCGCCCATGGATCGTTGGTCGGACCGCTGCGGTCGTGGTGGCCCACCACCGCCACGCCCTCTGCGCCGCTGCGCGTCCAGTTGCCGCAGGTCATGTCGGGGTCACCCGAGGAGAACGCGGTGCCGTCCGGACGCGTGCCGGTGAGGATGTCGTGCCGGTTGGGCTTGTCGCCGCGGCCCTCGACCGGCTGCCCCTTCTCGTTCAACGCCGTCTGCTTGGTCACGTTGTTGGCGTCGTGCAGCTGCTGGACGTCGCGGGCAATGAGCTCGCCCTTGACGTTGTGCCACGGGCCCTTGCCGATGCGGTCGCGCGCATTGACCGTCGGCGCGCCGTCCTTGCCCTGGGTGCTGAGGTAGGCGCGCCAGGTCTTGCCGCCGTCGGCCTTGAGGCCCGCGGCACTGGCCAGCGCCTGGCAGTGCTTGTCGGCACCGTCCAGTCCGCCGAGATCCGCACCCTTGCCGCTGCCGCTGCTGGTCACGAAGAAGCCGGGGGGGCCGCTGCCGTCGCCGCCGCGCATCTGCGCGCAAGCGCCGAGGGCGAGGGGGATGATCGCCACCATCACGGCCAGGGGCCTTTTCATGGATCGGGACATGCTTTGTCTCCTGGTTGGGATGAGGCGCGATGCAGCCTTCAACAGCCGCTCACGCATTTGCCGGCGCCGTCGAACGCCATGGTCCTGCCGCTCAGCGGCAAGTGCACCGGGGTCGACACCGCCTTGATGAAAGCCTCGGTCTTCGTGCCCGGCAGCACCTTGCCGTCGCGGGTGGCCACTTCGTTGACATGCGAGGCGATGACCGCCTTCGGCTTGACCAGGTCGTTGACCACATAGGCGGCTTCCTGCGGCCCGATGGTGAAGCCGCCGCCGATGTTGATGACCGCCAGGCTCGCCTTGTAGTGTCCCCGAACCACCCGTTCCTGGTCCGCGCTGATGCCGGTGTCCCCCGACAGGTAGGCGACCAGGCCGTTGCTGAAGGTCAGCACGTAGCCGGTCGCCTCGCCGACGTAGCCGGCGATGCCGGCGGCCTTCATCGTCTTGCCCAGCTCGCCGCCGATGTAGTCGGGGTCGAGCCCGTTGCTGTGCAGGGCGAACACGGTGGCGATGCTCACTCCGCCGGCCTTGACGCTGCCGCCGAATCGCGCCAGGACCGAGTTCTTCGGGTCGCCGCCGGCGGCGGCGAGCTTGCCGGCGAAGAAGGGCGGCATCTCGCTGCCGGTGACGATCCGGGACTTCTTGGCCAGCGCGATATTCACCGCATTGGAGTTCGGCAGAGCCGACACCGACATGTCGGGCTTGTCGCAGCTGCCGGCATTCGGTTCCTTGTTGTGGGCATTGCCGACATGATCGCCATGCATGTGGCTCACGAGGATCACGTCGATCTTGCCGAGGCGGGGGTCGTCCGCGCCGGCGACGGTCCGGCCGGGATCGTAGAGGATGCGGGTGCCGTCGGGATCCTCGAAGACCAGCGCCCGGTCCTGCGGGCACAGCTCGCCTTCCTGGCCACCGAGCGGCGTGACCTTGACATCGGCCGCGAGGACGGACGGAGCGGCCATGGCAGCCAGCCATCCGAGCGTCACTGCATGAACCAGCGATCGGGTTCTCATCTGTCTCCTCACAATTGCTGACGTTGCGGTGGGCTGCTGCGCCGGCTGCGGCTGGCCGTTGATCTCAAGGCGAGGGCTGCCGCTGCTGCGCGTCGATGCACGTGATGCAGCCGAAAACGTAGCACACCGCAGGGTCGCCGGCTCGGGATCTCGTGGTGCAGTGCGATGCGCATCGCCGATCGAACGGCTGCGCCGCGCGTCGAACGGCGGCGGCGCTTGACGCAGCCGGCGGCGGGCGCACACTAGCCGGGTTCCTCGACATGCGGCATGCGCCTGGATCCGTCGGGAGGCATGTCGTCCTCCGACCCAAGGAGATCGTCATGCTGGAGAACCTGCGACCCGATCCCACGTTCCACGCTTCGCCGCGACTGGCCATGGAGGCCGAGCGCGAGCTCCTCGCCTACACCGCGCTGCTCTCGCCCGACGCCTCGCGGCCCGACGCCCTGGCGGTGGTCGATGTCGATCCCGATTCCGCCAGCTATTCCCAGGTGCTGCACCGGCTGGACATGCCTTACCGCGGCGACGAGTTCCATCACTTCGGCTGGAACGCCTGCAGTTCGGCGCTGTCGCCGATGTCGGGCCACAGCTTCCTGAAGCGGCGCTACCTGATCATTCCCGGCATCCGCTCCTCCCGCATCTATGTCGTCGATACCAAGCCCGATCCGGCCAAGCCGACGATCGCCAAGGTGATCGAGCCCGAGGAGGTGTTCCGCAAGACCGGCTATTCCCGGCCGCACACGGTGCATTGCGGACCGGAGGGCATCTACGTCAGCACCCTCGGCGGCGCCGGCGACGGGACGGATGGCCCGCCCGGCATCTTCCTGATGGATTGCGAGAGCTTCGACGTGCTCGGCCGCTGGGAGATCGATCGCGGGCCGCAGCAGCTGCACTACGACTTCTGGTGGAACCTGCCCCGCGACTACATGGTCTCGAGTGAATGGGGCTTGCCGCCGCAGTTCGAGAAAGGCATCGTGCCCGAGGACCTGCTGGGCAACCGCTACGGCCACCAGCTTCATTTCTGGGCGCTGAGTTCGCGGCGCCACCTGCAGACGCTGGACCTGGGCGCGAACCACCAGATGGTGCTGGAGCTGAGGCCGGCGCACGACCCGACGCGCGAGTACGGCTTCGCTGGGGTGGTCGTCGATACCACCAACCTCGAAGGGTCGATCTGGACCTGGTACCGCGAGAACGGCAAGTTCCAGGTCAGGAAGACGGCCGTGATCCCGCCGGAGCCGGCGGATGCAGCCAAGCTGCCCGACCTGCTCAAGGGCTTCGGCGCCGTGCCGCCGTTGATCAGCGACATCGACCTGTCGCTGGACGATCGCTTCCTCTACGTCGCCTGCTGGGGCACGGGCGAGCTGCGCCAGTACGATGTCCGCGATCCGATGAAGCCGCAGCTGTCGGGCAGCGTGCATGCCGGCGGCATCGTCCGCAAGACCGCGCTGCCGGACGGCGAGGCCTTCGACGGCGGGCCGCAGATGACCGAGATCAGCCGCGACGGCCGCCGCGTGTACTTCACCAACTCGCTCTACAGCGCCTGGGACCGGCAGTTCTATCCGGCCGGCATCCGCGGCCGCCAGGTGATGTGCAACGTCGGCGAGAACGGCGGCATCGAGCTGGACGGCAAGTTCATGGTCGACTTCGGGCGCGACTACGGCGCCCACCAGGTGCGGCTGCAGGGCGGCGACTGCTCGACCGATTCGTTCTGCTTCCCCTCCGCCTGATGCATGGCCAGCCATGGCTGACGATGCGACGTTGCTGCTGTGGCTGGCGGTGGTGGCGATCGGCGCCTACCACGGCCTCAACCCGGCAATGGGCTGGCCACTGGCGGTTGCCAGCGGCTTGACCGAGAAGCGCGGCGCAGCCGTCGGCCTGACCTTCCTGCCGCTCGGCGCCGGTCACCTGCTGGCCATGGCGCTGGTCCTGGTGCCGGTGTCGATGTTGTCGGGGGTGGTGGCGTGGGACCGGCCGCTGCGCCTGGGGGCAGGGGGGCTGGTGATCGCCTTCGGGGTCTGGCAATTGTTCAGCCGGCGCCATCCGCGCTGGCTGGCGCGGATCCCGCCTGGCAAGTTGCTGTTGTGGTCGCTGCTGATGGCGATGGCCCATGGCGCGGCGCTGATGCTCCTGCCGATCGTCATGGAGCTGTGCGTGACGTCCGGCGATCGGGCGGTGCAGGCGGCCGGGCCGCTGGCGCACGCCGGCGCGATGACGCTGATGCGGACCGGGATCGGCACGGCGATCGCCGTGTCGCTGCTTCACTCGACCGCCATGGTTGCATCCGGCATCGGCGTCGCCTGGATCGTCTACCGCCACGTCGGCTTGCGCTGCCTCAACCGCGCCTGGCTGGACCTGCGCTGGGTGTGGGCGCTGTGCCTGATCGTCTCGGGAACGGCTTGCGTGGTGATGGCGCAGGCAGCGTGAGCAGCGGCACCGCGGCCCGCGCTCGCGGCGCGGTCGGGCTCGAAAGCCCGGCCCCGCGGCTGTGGCTCAGCGGCTGGCCGCGAGCTTGAGCCCGAAGCCGACCAGGCACAAGCCGGCCGCCTTCTCCAGCAGGCGCGACATCGTCGGGTTGGAACGCAGGCGGTCGGAAAGGAACCGGGTCAGCAGCACCACCGCCAGGCAGTAGGCGAAGGTGAGCGCGGCGATGGTGAAGGCCATGAAGGCGAAGGTCTTTGCGCCCTGGTGACGATCGGGATCCACGAACAGCGGAAAGAACGCCATGTAGAACACGATCGCCTTCGGGTTGAGCAGGGTGATGAAGAACCGCCCAATCCGCCCTTGCCGGTGGCGGTGATCAGCGCGAGGTTGCCGGGTCCCGGAAGCACGAGCAGGACGACGAAGGCAATGACGAAGGCGCTGTAGTCGGTGACGCCGAACATGACGACTCCAGGATGGGGACTGGATGGTACGCCAGCCGCCTAGCGCCGCGCCCGGCGGCTGCGGGCGAGCGCTCGCCCGGCATCCACGAACTGTGCTTCCAGCTCGGCGGCTGCCGGCGTCGGCCGGGCGTCGGCCCAGCGCACCAGCGCGAGGCTGCTGCCCTTCGCCCCGATGTCGAAGCCGAGCCTGGTCAGGCCCGCCGCCCGGCCGCGCGCCTCGTAGACCTCCAGCGGGAAAGCGCCGATCAGGTCGCTGGCGGCGACCAGCACCTCGAGCCCGGTCAGCGTGTCGCAGGTGACCGGGCAGCGGGGCGGCGGCAGGCGCAGCCGCTCGAAGGCGGCGGCCACGGTCTGGGCCGTCGAGCTCTGCGGATTGGGCATTGCCCATTGCGCGCCCACCAGGGCCGCCAGCGATCGCGCGTTGCGCAAGGGATGGCCTGCCCGGACTGCCGCCACCACGCTGGTGGCGCACAACGGCCGCACCAGGTATTCCGCCCCCAGCGGGTCCGCGGTCAAGGTGACGACCGCGAAGTCCAGCGCGCCCTCGCGCAGGCCCGCGATCCGGTCGGGAAAGGCCGGCGGCTCGATCCGCAGCACGACGTCGGGCCAGGCGGCGCGGAATGCCTGCAGGACGCCAGGCAGCAGCGCGATGGTCGCGAGATGCGACAGCGCAATCCGCACCTGGCCCTCGCGGCGCCCCCGCAGCTGCGCCAGCTCCTCGGCGCCTTGCAGCGCCTGCGCGCGGATGATGCGGGCCCGCGGCAGCAGGGCGGCGCCGTATTCGGTCGCCTGAACCCCCCGCACCCCGCGTTCGAACAGGGCCACGCCGGCCGCCTCCTCCAGCCGGCGCAGCTGCTTGGTCAGCGCCGGCTGGGTCAGCCCGCAGGCTCGGGCGGCCGCCGACAGGCTGCCGGCGTCGGCGATCGTCGCGAGGAGCGTGAGCCCGGAGGGGTCGATCGGCATGGCATAACCCGACGGAATGGCTATTAGCGGCTGCCCGATTGTACGTAATGGCTGCCGTTGCTAGCATCGACCGGCAAGAGGCCGCCCCGGTGATTCCCGGCCGCTGTCCAGACTGCCACCAACCCGATCGCTACCGACATGCCTGCCTCGGCCCATACCGCAACCCGCCTTTGTCGTGCCAGCGTCGCCGCGGCGATGCAGCACCTGGCGACGCCGCAGGGCATGGCGCGATGGTCGCTCGGGATGTGGAACTGCCGGGAGGTCGAGCCCGGCCTCTTCACCGGCGAGTCGCTGTTCGACGGCGGGGTGGCCTGGGCGAGGATCGTGAAGCTGGCGGATGTGGATGCCGTCGACTATCACGTCGGTGCCGCGCCGGATCGGCTGCTACCGCGCATCCATGCGCGGGTGATCGATGGCCCGCTGCTGGGTCATCCGCGCGGGACCTGCATCGTGAGCCTGCTGGCCTGGCAGCCGGAAGGCATGTCGGAGGAGCGCTGGCGCCGGCTGGTGGTTTCGCACGAGACGGAAATCGAGCTCATCCAGGCGCAGCTGGGCGCCGCCGGACGATGACCCGCCGCATCGCCGCCGCCGACTGCATCGCGCTGGACCGGCAGGCGGATCCCCTCGAGTTCGCTGCCTCCGGCTTCGCGCCGGGCGCGCCGGACACCATCTACCTCGATGCCAACTCCATCGGCCCGATGCCGCTGGCCGCGCCGGCCTGCGTCGCCGCCGTCGTGGAGGGCGGCTGGCGGCTCGATCGGCGGCGCGGCTGGAGCACCGCCGACTGGCTCGAGCAGCCGCGCTCGCTGGGGCAGTCAGTGGCCCACGTGGTCGGCGCCGGCCGCGACGACGTGCTGGTCTGCGACTCGACCAGCATCAACCTCTACAAGCTGCTGCGCCACGGCCTGGCGGTTGCCGCCCCGCGGCGCCGGCTGGTCGTCGAGCGCGCGGTGTTCCCGACCAACGGCCATGTCGCGCAGGGCATCGCGCATGCCGGCGGCGCGGAGCTGGTGGCGATCGACTCGGAGGCCGAGCTCGCCGCCGTGCTGGCGCAAGGCGAGGTGGCGGTGGTCGCGCTTTCCCATGTCGACTACCGCAGCGGGGCCCGGCTGGACATGGCCCGCCTGACCCGCCTGATCCATCGACATGGCGCGCTCGCCCTCTGGGACCTGTCGCATTCGGCCGGCGCGGTCGCCGTGCGGCTGCACGACTGCGATGTCGACTATGCGGTCGCGGCCGGCTACAAGTACCTCTGCGGCGGCCCCGGCGCGCCGGCCTTGCTGTACGTGAATCCGCGCCTGCAAGCGGCCGCCTGGCCCGCCATCTGCGGTTGGATGGGTCATGCCGACACCTTCGGCTTCGACGCCGACTACCTGCCGGCGCCCGGTGTTGCGCGGCAGCTTGCCGGCACGCCGGCGGTGATCGCCAACGCCGCCTGGAGCGCGGCCGCTGCGCTGTGGCGGCAGGTCGATCCGGTGGCCATGGACGCCCGGCATCGGTCGCTCAGCGACCTGCTGCTGCGCCTCCTCGAGCAGGAATGCTCGGATCTCGGCATCGAGATCGCCAGTCCGCGCGAGCATGCCTGCCGTGGCGGGCACGTGGCGGTGAGGATGACCGGCGCCGATGCCGAGGTCGACGCGCTGGGACAGGCGCTGGTCGACGACAAGGTGATCGTCTCCACCCGAAAGCCCGACGCGCTGCGGTTCGGCATCCATCCGCTCGTCACGCGCCACGAGGACCTGTGGCAGGCGGTGCAGCGCCTGCGCCGGATCCTCGAGACCGGCCGCTGGCGGGATCCGGCGTTCGCCAGCCGGAGCATCTGAGATCGAACCGACCATGAACCCGGCGGACGACATCGGCGCCGTGCCGGCAG
>JAEZQX010000448.1 GCA_023441105.1 Pseudomonadota bacterium
GCGCGTCCGTTGCCCTGGCCGGCTCCGCCTCGGCAGGAGCCGGGACGCCGACGCCGCGATCGCCTGCCTCGCGGCGGGCCGCGCCGGACGGGTCGAACGGCTGCGGGGCAGGGTCCGGCGAGTCGCCGCTCAGGGCGTCCATCGCCTCCTTGAGCTCGACGAACCCGGGCAGGTCGGGCGGCCGGCGGCGTGCGCCGCCATCCGGCGACAGCGCCGCCGCGGCAGAGCCCGCCTCGCCGGCCTGCTGCGAGGTGTCGGGTTGGAGCGGCAGCGCCAGCGTGAACGTGCTGCCCTGTCCCGGCGCGCTCTTGACCGTGATGGTTCCCTGGAGCAGCCGGGCGAGCTCGCGCGAAATCGACAAGCCGAGGCCGGTGCCGCCGAACTGCCGGCTGGTCGAGCCGTCGGCCTGGCGGAAGGCCTCGAAGATCACCTGCTGCTGGTCTTCGGCAATCCCGATGCCGGTGTCGCGAACCGCGAAGCGCACGTCGCCATGGCTCGACCGGCCGACTGCAAGCACCACCTCCCCGGCCTTGGTGAACTTGAATGCGTTCGACAGCAGGTTCCTCAGGATCTGCTGCACCCTCAGCATGTCGGTGGGCAGGGCAGCGGGGACGTCGTCGGCCACCTCGATCCGGAAACCGAGCCGCGCGTCGGCCGCGATCGGCTCGAAGGTGAGCTTGAGCGGATCGAGCAGGTGCGGCAGCTGCACCGGCTCGAAGGCGATCTCCACCTTGCCTGCTTCGATCTTGGCGAGGTCCAGGATGTCGTTGATCAGGTTGAGCAGGTCATGGTTCGACGCCTGGATGGTCTTCGCGTAGCGGACCTGTGTTTCGTTGAGCGAGCCGTCTGCGTTGTCGGCGAGCAGCTTGGACAGGATCAGCGAGCTGTTCAGCGGCGTGCGCAGCTCGTGCGACATGTTGGCAAGGAACTCCGACTTGTACTGGTTGGCCCGCTCCAGGGCCTCGGCGTTCTCCTTGAGATTGCGCTGCGTGATCAGCAGCTCCTGCTTCTGGCGCTCGAGGTGGTTGCTGTATTCCTCCAGCTGGACGTTGCTCTGCTCGAGATCCGCCTGCTGGCGCTCCAGCTGCTCCTTGGATTCCTTGAGCGCGTTGCTCTGCTCCTCGAGCTCCTCGTTGGTCACCCGCAGCTCTTCCTGCTGGGTCTGCAGTTCCTCGTGCTGGCGCTGCGTCTCCTCGAGCAGCTCCTGCAGCCGGATCCGGCTCAGCGAGGCGTGGAGCGCGATCCCGATCTTGGCCACGCAGGTTTCGACCAGCTCCCTCGCCAGCGCCTGCTCGCGCGGTTCCCGCAGGTAAGCTAGCTCGATCACGCCGTTGACGGCGCCGTCGTTGAGCGTCGGCGCGACTACCACCGAGCGCGGCTTCATGTTGCCGAGCGCGGACCCGATGCCGAAATAGCTCTCCGACAGCGGACCCAGGATCCGGGTCTTGCCATCCAGTGCCGCCTGTCCGGCAAGCGTGCTGCCGAGTGGCAACTGCTGCGGCGGATCGCCAGCCAGCGCGGTTGCCGCCAGTCGTACGACGTCGTTCTCCTGGCGCAGGTAGAACACGCCGGCGGCGCAGCCGGTGTACTCGACAAGACCGGCGAGCACGTTGGTCGCGATGTCGGTCGGGCCCTGGACGCCGGCGATACGCGTGGCGATGATGGCCCGGCCGCGCTCGAGCCAGTTGAGGCGCTCGACCTCCTGGCGCGTCAGCACGAAGCGGCTGCCGACTGCCGCCACCAGCCACAGCACCACCCCGCCGATGATCCGGTTGGCATAGGCGATCTCGGCGAACATGCCGGCGGGCGAGATGATGTAGCCCAGCACCATCAGGGTCGTGCACACCAGCGCGGCGACCACCGGCGCCATGGCGCTGTTTCCGAACAGGCACAGCGCCACCGGGATCGCATAGAGCGTCCATTCCGCATAGCCGACCGGCGTCTGCAGGTCCAGAACGAATATCAGCCCGATCAACAGGGCGGCGAAGGGCAGGATCAGGCGATTCTTCTTGGCGGGCATGGGTCTCTGGGTGATCGAGCTCAGGATGGCGGGCTGGCGCCGCCGCGGCGATGGGGTCGGTCGAGCATACTTGAATCCGCTGCCACGGGCGGCGGGGATGGCGCATGCCGCACCGCGTGGCGGTAGAAGAGAAAGCTCAGGCCGATGACCCAGGCCGTGGAGGCAGCCCAGCCGGCCAGGATGTCGGAAGGGTAGTGCACCCCGAGATAGATGCGCGAGATGCCCACCAGCGCCGCAAACAGGATTCCGACGACCAGGATCGGCAGCCGGGCCGCGGTCGGCCACAGCAGCACCACCAGTGCCGCAACCAGGGCCGTGCTCTGCATGGCGTGGCCGCTCGGGAAGCTGAACGAGGTTTCCGGGGCGATCGAGACCCACAGGTCCGGCCGGATCCGCCCATAGCTGTGCTTGGCGAGCATGTTCAGCAGCGCCGCGCCGCCGGTTGCCAGCGCCCAGAACAGCGCGTCGAACCGGCGGCGCCGGACCAGCAGCAGCAGGCAGACCAGGACGTCCACGCTGCCCACCACCGGTCCCGAACCCACGGTGGAGGCGAGCAGCATCACCCGGTCGAGCGACTCGCTGGCGTGGCGCTGCATCAGGCGCAGGATGGCCTCGTCGAAGGCGAACGGCACGCCCTCGCGGATGTTCTCGGCCAGCTCGCCGAACAGGTACAACGGCCCGAGGACGCAGGCAAACAGGGCCAGCAGCCGGCCTTGGCGCGCCTTGAGCCAGGCGGCCATGGGAGCCAGGGACGGGATCGGTTGCAGGGGCATGAGGCTGGCGGAGTTTGCTATGCTGTCGTCGCGATGAGCAGAAAGACTCGGGGGCAGACCGGAAAGCAGGCGCTGGCGGGCAGGATGTCCGCGCAGTTCGATCGCGCGCTTTCCGAAGCCGCCGAGACGATGGAGATCTTCGGGCTCGGCTGGGATGATATCGGTCCCGGTCCGGAGGAGGACCTCGACGAGGAGGGGGATCTCCTGCCGCTCGAATTCCAGCTGGACGACCTGGAGCATGCGGTCGACCTGCTGCTGCAGGAGCGTGACCGGTTCCTCCACGGCGCGGCCGCACTGACCGCCGCCGAGGGTCGCGTGGCAGCCGTGGCGGGCAAGGAGGCCTGATGCGAAGCCAGGTCGTGATCATCGGCGGCGGGCCCGCCGGCCAGCTGCTGTCCCGGCTGCTCGAGCTCCAGGGCATCGACACGCTGCTGCTGGAGCAGCGCAGCCGCGACTACGTGCTGGGGCGCATCCGGGCAGGCGTGCTGGAGCAGGGTACCGTCGGCCTGCTGGAGCAGGCGCAGGTGGCGGGGCGGCTGCATCAGCAGGGCCTGGTGCACGATGGCATCGAACTCGCCTTTGCCGGCGCGCGCCATCGCATCGACTTCGCGGCGCTGGTCCCGGGCCGCCATGTCACCGTCTACGGCCAGACCGAGGTCACCCGCGACCTGATGGAAGCCCGGGAGGCCGCCGGCGGCCGCACCGTCTACGAGGCGCTGGACGCCAGCATCCATGACATCGACGGCAGCAGCCCGCTGGTGCGCTATCGCAGCCAGGACCAGCTCCATGAGGTGCGCTGCGATTTCGTCGCCGGCTGCGACGGCTTCCACGGCGTCTCGCGGCAGTCGTTGCCGGCGCAGGTCCTGCGCACCTACGAGCGGGTCTATCCGTTCGGCTGGCTCGGCGTCCTGTCGGAGACCCAGCCGGTGTCCGACGAGCTGATCTACGCCAACCACGAGCGCGGCTTCGCCCTGTGCAGCATGCGCTCGCGCACCCGCAGCCGCTACTACATCCAGTGCAGCCTCGACGAGAAGGTGGAGGCCTGGGACGACCAGCGTTTCTGGGACGAGCTGCGCCGGCGCCTGGACGACGAGGCGGCCACCCGCCTGGTCACCGGTCCGTCCATCGAGAAGAGCATCGCGCCGCTGCGCAGCTTCGTCGCCGAACCGATGCGCCACGGCCGGTTGTTCCTCGCCGGCGACGCCGCGCACATCGTGCCGCCCACCGGCGCGAAGGGCCTCAACCTCGCGGCCAGCGACGTCCACTACCTGGCGGAAGCCTTCATCGAGTTCTATCGCGCCGGCAGCGTTGCCGGTATCGACAGCTATTCGCAGCGCTGCCTGCGCCGCGTCTGGAAGGCGGTGCGGTTCTCCTGGTGGTTCACGTCGATGATGCACAAGTTCCCCGATACCGGCGCATTCGGCCAGAAGATCCAGGAAGCCGAGCTGGATTACGTGGTGAATTCGACGGCGGCATCGACGTCGCTGGCCGAGAACTACGTCGGCCTGCCTTACTGATCCGTCACGTCGGCCGGAGTTTTCCGCCCCGCCCGCGTGACGCGACGCAAAGCCTTCCGGATTCTGCTGACCGGGCTCCCATCGCTGCCGGTTTCGGCCTAAACTTGGCGAATGGCCGGCATGAAATACTCCCCGGGTTTCGAGGATCCCTCCGCCCGCCCCCGGACGGCGCGTTCGCGTGGGCTGGTGATCGCAGCCACGGTGCTCGGGGCTGCCGCGCTGGGCCTGACTTTCATGGCCTACCTCAGTCCGTCGCTGATGGTCGATATCGGCAGCGTCATGCTGCTGTGCGCGCAGCTGGTCGGACTGCGCTAGCCCAGACCACCCTCGTTGCGGGCGGCCGGCGGCCGGCATCCGGCCTGCCACCCGGTCATCGAAGCCGATGGCTGAAGACCGACGACCGATGCCGGCGGCGTTGCACGGCTGCTCCCTGCCGGTCGCCTGCTTCGATCAGCGATAATCGCTCGATGGCGACAAGAAATTCGAAGCAAGGCAAGTATTCCGAAGCATCCATCAAGGTCCTCAAGGGGCTGGAGCCGGTCCGGCAGCGGCCGGGGATGTACACCCGGACCGAAAGCCCGTTGCACATCGTGCAGGAAGTCATCGACAACGCCGCCGACGAGGCGCTCGGCGGCTTTGCGCGCAGCATCGATGTCACGCTCCATCGCGACGGCAGCCTGGCGGTCGAGGACGATGGCCGCGGTATTCCGGTAGGGCTGCATCCGGACGAGCAGGTGCCGGTGGTGGAGATCGTGTTCACCCGGCTGCACGCCGGCGGCAAGTTCGACAAGGAAGCGGGCGGTGCCTACAGCTTCTCGGGCGGACTGCACGGCGTGGGCGTGTCGGTCACCAACGCCCTCTCCGACCGGCTCGAGGTCACCGTCTGGCGACCCGACGATCGCGGCAACCAGGTCCACACCATCGCGTTCTCCAACGGCGACCTGGTGCGGCCGCTGAAGTCGCGGCCGGCAGCCAAGGGCGACCGGCGCAGCGGCACCCGGGTGCTGGTGGTGCCGAATCCCAGGTATTTCGACAGCCCCACCGTGCCGATGGCCGACCTGGTACGGCTGCTGCGCAGCAAGGCGGTGCTGCTGCCCGGCGTGCGGGTCACGCTGACTGTCGAGAAGACCGGCGAGCAGACGGTGTGGCAGTACGAAGCCGGATTGCGCGGCTATCTCGAGGAAGTCCTGTCGGCGCAGACCGCTGCCGAGGTCGTGTTGCTGTTCGAGGGCCAGCAATACACCGAGGCGGGTCACGATACCTTCGCCGAGGGCGAAGGCGCGCAGTGGGTGGTGGCGTTCACCGAGGAGGGCGGCCTGGCACGCGAGTCCTACGTCAACCTGATCCCGACCTCCGCCGGCGGCACGCATGAATCCGGTCTGCGCGAGGGCCTTTTCGGGGCGGTGAAGAGCTTCGTCGAGCTCCATGGCCTGCAGCCGAAGGGCGTCAAGCTCATGCCGGAGGACGTGTTCGCGCGCGCCAGCTTCGTGTTGTCGGCCCGCGTCCTCGATCCGCAGTTCCAGGGGCAGACGAAGGAACGGCTCAATTCGCGCGATGCTGTCCGGCTGGTCGCGGGCTACGTGCGCGGCCAGTTCGAGCTCTGGCTCAACCAGCATGTCGACCAGGGGCGCAAGCTGGCGGAGCTGGTCATCCGCCAGGCCCAGGCGCGCCAGCGTTCGGCGCAGAAGGTGGAGAAGCGCAAGGGTTCCGGCGTGGCGGTGCTCCCCGGCAAGCTCACGGACTGCGAATCCACCGACGTGGCGCGCAACGAGCTGTTCCTGGTGGAAGGCGATTCCGCCGGCGGCTCGGCGAAGATGGGGCGCGACAAGGAGACGCAGGCGGTCCTGCCGCTGCGCGGCAAGGTTCTCAACAGCTGGGAAACCGATCGCGACCGCCTCTTCGCCAACAACGAGATCCACGACATCTCGGTCGCCATCGGCATCGATCCGCACGGCAAGGGCCAGGCGGTCGACCTCGGCGGGCTGCGCTACGGCAAGATCTGCATCCTCTCCGATGCCGACGTCGACGGCTCGCACATCCAGGTGCTGCTGCTGACGCTGTTCTTCCGGCACTTCCCGGCGCTGATCGAAGCGGGCCACATCTACGTCGCCAGGCCGCCGCTCTATCGGGTGGACGTGCCGGCGCAGGGCAAGCGGCCGCTGCGCAAGCTCTACTGCCTCGACGACGGCGAGCTGACCCACGTCGAGGACAAGCTGCGCAAGGACGGCCTGCGCGAAGGCAGCTGGAGCATCTCCCGCTTCAAGGGCCTCGGCGAGATGACGGCGGAGCAACTGTGGGAGACCACCCTGAATCCGGCCACCCGCCGGCTCCTGCAGGTGCGCTTCGGACAGATTCCGGAGCCGGACACCGAGAAGCAGTTCACCATGCTGATGGGCAAGGGCGAGGCCGCCGGGCGGCGCGCGTGGTTGGAAGAGCATGGGCATGAGGCGCAGGCTGATATATAGAAGAGATCCCCCCTTGGCG
>JAEZQX010000458.1 GCA_023441105.1 Pseudomonadota bacterium
CCATTCTTGCGGCCAGCAGCCTGCTCGCACGGCCGGCCGCTGCGGCGGACGCCGGCACGCGCTGGATCGGCAGTTGGATGGCCAGCCCCCAGAGACCATGGCAGGACAGCTTCGTGCTGCCGACGAACCTGCCGGACCTGCCGCAGGGGCGGATCGAGAACCACACGATCCGCCAGGTGGCCCGGATCAGCCTTGGCGGACGCCGCATCCGCATCCGGCTGTCCAACGAATTCGGCAGCCAGCCGCTACGGGTCGGCGCCGTGCGCGTGGCACTCGCCGGCGAAGGCTCGTCGATCATGCCGGGCAGCGACCGGACGGCGACCTTCGGCGGCAGCCGATCCGCGATCATTGCGCCGGGCGCGCCATTGCTCAGCGATCCGATCGACCTCGCCGTGGCAGACCTGTCGCGCATCGCGGTCAGCATCTTCCTGCCGGAGCCGACGCCGATGGCGACCTTCCATTGGGACGCGCGCCAGACCGGCTGGATCGTCGCCGGCAACCAGGTCGCGGCGCCGGCTTGGGCGGACGCAACGCCGATGCCGGTACGGCTGTTCCTGTCCGGCATCCAGGTCGAATCGCCGACGGCGACGGGCGGAGTGGTGGTCCTGGGCGATTCGATCACCGACGGCAACGGCGCCACCATGGACGCAGACACGCGTTGGCCCGACTTCCTCGCCGGGCGATTGGCGCGGTGGCACCTGGCGACGCTCAATGCCGGCATCTCCGGCGCCCGGCTGCTGGGCGATCTGATGGGCGCCAACGCGCTGGCCCGCTTCGATCGCGACGTCCTCGGCCAGCCCGGCGTACACACGCTGATCGTCCTGCTGGGCAGCAACGACATCGCCTGGCCCGGCAGCTCGTTCGATCCTCATGGCAGTCCCCCCGATACAGGCTCGCTGATTGCCGGTTATCGCCAGCTGGCCGCCCGCGCCCGGGCAAGCGGCCTGCGGATCATCGGCGCGACGCTGCCGCCATTCGAGGGCGCGCTGCAGGACACGCCGATTCGCAACTACCACGATCCCCAGAAGAATCGCATGCGGCAACGGATCAACGACTGGATGCGCGACAGCGGCACGTTCGACGCCGTCGTCGACATCGATGCGCTGCTGAGGGATCCGCAGCACCCGACCCGGCTCGCCGCGGCCTACGATTCGGGGGACCACCTCCACCCGGGGGACGCAGGCAACGCGGCCCTGGCAGCCGGCGTGGCCGCCATCCTGCTGCAGGCCCAGGCCGCGCGCCCGGACCCAAGGGAGTCGCCACAATGAAGATCGATCTCGGCGGCAGGACCGCCCTCGTCACCGGCTCGACTGCCGGCATCGGCTACGCCATCGCCCGCGGCCTGGCGCAGGCCGGCGCCAACGTCGTCATCAACGGCCGCGGCAAGGAGAAGGTCGAGCAGGCCGTCGTCACGCTGGCGGCGGAGGTGGTCGGCGCCGAAGTCCGGGGCCACGCCGCCGACGTCGGCACCGCAGGAGGTTGCCGGGCGCTGGTGCAATCGCATCCCGACGTCGACATCCTGGTGAACAACGTCGGCATCTTCGGACCCGAGGATTTCTTCACGACGGCCGACGAGACCTGGCAGCGCTTCTTCGAGGTCAACGTGATGTCGGGCGTGCGGCTGTCGCGCGCCTATCTTCCCGGCATGATGACGCGCGGCTGGGGGCGCGTGCTGTTCATCTCATCCGAGTCGGCCATCAATATCCCCGCCGACATGATCCACTACGGCTTCACCAAGACCGCCGAGCTGGCGGTATCGCGCGGGCTCGCCAAGCGGGCGGCCGGCAGCGGCGTGACGGTCAACGCGATCCTGCCGGGTCCGACACTGTCGGACGGGCTGAAGGACATGCTGCGGGACGCACAGCGGGCATCCGGAAAGTCGCTGGAAGAGACGGCCGCGGATTTCGTGGTGGCCGAACGGGGCAGCTCGCTGATCCGCAGGGCCGCGAGCGTCGAGGAAGTTGCCAACCTGGCGGTCTACATCGCGTCGCCACAGGCGTCGGCGACCACCGGAGCGGCGCTCCGGGTCGACGGCGGGGTGGTGGAATCGATCATCTGACCCGGGGGGTGCTGCCCGCTACCGGTCAATGCAGGACGATGCTCTGGCGGTACAGCTGGCCCACCAGGTCGCGTACGGAATGGGCGGTCGCCTCGACGTTCTCGTAGGGGTCGCCCACCTTGCCGAGGGACGATTGCAGTTCGCGTCCAAGCCGCAAGGTGTCGCTGGTCTCCGTAACCGCGAACACGCCCTCTTCCTCTCCCACATCCTGAAACCAGATGAGTCCGTCGTCCCGCTCGAGCGCTACCACCGAGTTCGCAGCGGCCGACAGGAGAGCCTGGGAGATCTGTTCAACGACCATTTCGTCAGGTGACACGTCAGTTCCCCTATAGGTGCTTCCTCGACTCCGTAAGCACGGCCCGTGCCTACGAGAGCATAACCCGCAGATGGGGCTCTCCCGACCGGGATCAAGGCGGCGCTGTCGATTTGTTGGTTTGGTGCCGGAAGCCGATTTGAACCATAATCCACCCTCGCCGAACGGCCGCCCGGGTACCGGGGTGACGGCCTGCGCGAACGCCCGGGTGGTGAAATTGGTAGACGCAGGGGACTCAAAATCCCCCGCCGCAAGGCGTGCCGGTTCGATTCCGGCCCCGGGCACCACGATTCAGGCTGCGGCTCTCCCGGCATGGTGCAATCGCCCGGACAGCAACACGCCCCCTCCATGCGCCTTTCCGACTTCGACTACGAGCTTCCGCCCGAGCTGATCGCGCAGCATCCCGCCGCCGATCGCGGCGGCTCGCGCCTGCTGGTGGTTGGGCAGACGCTGCAGGATCGCGCTTTCCCAGACCTGGCGGAAGAGCTGGCCGAAGGCGACCTCCTGGTGTTCAACGACACCCGGGTGATCAAGGCCCGCCTGCAAGGACGCAAGGAGACCGGCGGGCAGGTCGAGGTGATGGTGGAACGAGTGGTGGGCGAATGCGAGGTCCACGCGCTGATCCGGGCCAGCCACGCACCGAAGCCCGGCAGCCGGATCCGGTTCGACGATTGCACCGCCACCGTGATCGGCCGGCCAGGCGAAGCGTCCGGCGAAGGGTCCGGCGAAAAGGGCGGCATGCCGCTCTATCACCTGGCCTTCCGGGAGCCGGTCGAGCCGCTGCTGGAACGCATCGGCCGGCTGCCGCTGCCGCCCTACATCGAGCATGCCGCGCAGCCGGAAGACGAGGCGCGCTACCAGACCGTCTACGCGAGCCGGCCGGGAGCGGTGGCTGCGCCCACGGCCGGACTGCATTTCGACGCCGCGATGATCGAGCGCCTGCGCGCCCGGCGGGTCGGCATCGCCATGCTGACGCTGCACGTCGGTTCCGGCACCTTCCTGCCGGTGCGCACCGAGGACCTGTCGCGGCATCGGATGCACAGCGAGCGATTCGAGATTCCCGCAGAAACGGCGCGCCTCGTCGCCCGCACTCGCGAACGTGGCGGCCGCGTCGTGGCCGTCGGAACAACCAGCCTGCGGGCGCTCGAGGCCAGCAGCGCCCAGGCGGGCCGCTCGGAGACCGACATCTTCATCACGCCAGGCTATCGCTTTCGGGTCGTCGACGCCCTGGTCACCAACTTCCACCTGCCCCGTTCGACCCTGCTGATGCTGGTCAGCGCCTTTGCGGGGGTTGATACCATCCGCCGCGCCTATGCCCATGCGATCGCGGCGCGATATCGCTTCTTCAGCTATGGCGACGCAATGCTGCTGGAACGGCAGGACCTGGAGAGAATCGCGTGTTGAAGTTCGTTGTCCACGCCACCGACGGTGCCGCCCGCACCGGAGAGTTGACGCTCAACCATGGCAAGGTCGAGACGCCGATCTTCATGCCGGTGGGCACCTACGGCGCGGTCAAGGGCATGGCACCGGACGACCTCGACGAGGTCGGCGCGCAGATCATCCTGGGCAACACCTTCCACCTCTGGTTGCGTCCCGGTCCGCAGGTGCTGGAAAAGCTCGGCGGCCTGCACGGCTTCAACGGCTGGCACAAGCCGATCCTCACCGACTCCGGCGGCTTCCAGGTCTGGAGCCTGGGCGACCTGCGCAAGATTGCCGAGGACGGCGTGCGCTTCGCCTCGCCGATCAATGGCGACCGGCTGCTGCTCACGCCGGAGGTGTCGATGCAGGTGCAACGCGCCCTGAACTCCGACATCGTCATGGTGTTCGACGAATGCACGCCGTACCAGATCGACGGCCGCCCCGCCACCGAGCGCGAGGCGGGCGAGTCGATGCGACTGTCGCTGCGCTGGGCGCGCCGCAGCCGCGAGGAATTCGACCGCCTCGGCAACCCCAACGCCCTCTTCGGCATCGTCCAGGGCGGGATGTTCGAGCATCTTCGCGACGAGTCGCTGGCGGGCCTGCAAGACGTCGGTTTCGACGGCCTGGCGATCGGCGGTCTGTCGGTGGGCGAACCGAAGGAGGACATGATGCGCATCCTCGCCCACTGCGGCACACGCCTGCCGGTGGCCAAGCCGCGCTACCTGATGGGCGTCGGCACGCCGGAAGACCTGCTCGCCGGCATCGAGTCGGGCATCGACATGTTCGACTGCGTCATGCCGACGCGCAATGCCCGCAACGGCTGGTTGTTCACTCGCCGCGGCGACCTCAAGATCCGCAATGCGCGCTACCGCGATGATCCGGGCCCCGTCGATCCGGCGTGCGCCTGCGGCACCTGCCGGCGCTTCTCGCGCGCCTACCTGCATCACCTGCAGCGCGTCAACGAGATGCTCGGTGCGCACCTCGCCACCGTCCACAACCTGCACTTCTATCTCGACCTGATGAAGCAGGCCCGCGCCGCGATCCGCGAGGGCCGGTTCGCCGCCTTCCAGACCGAATTCCTGCGCGACCGCGCGACCGGCATCGAGCCGTCGGCTGGCGGAGCGGCCGGCGAGCATCAGCGGAGTGCGGGCGGCGCCGGGCGGGCCTCGAACACGTCAGTGCCGGGCTCCCCTGCCGGGGACTCCGCCGGGATGGGTGCCGCGGGCCGGGACTCGCTCGAAGCGGAGCTCTCCGGAAGCCTCGAGCAGGACCCACCCGACGCAGGTCACTGGCAGCGCCCCGGCGGGGCGCCATCCACCGGCTAGCCCGGCGACCGCGCAGCAGCCTGCCCCGGGGGTAATACCCGGGCACGGGAATGACTACGCCCCGGAGGCCGTCGCTATAATCCTCGCGATCCGTCCAACGAGGAAGCAACGTGTTCATTTCCAACGCCTACGCCCAAGGTGCCGCCGGCGGCGCCGAAGGACAGCTGCTCGGCTTCCTGCCGATCATCTTGATGTTCGTCGTGCTGTACTTCCTGATGATCCGGCCGCAGATGAAGCGGGCCAAGGAGCACAGGACGATGCTCGGTGCCTTGCAGAAAGGCGACGAGGTCATCACGTCCGGCGGCCTGGTGGGCAAGATCAACAAGGTCGGCGAAGGCTACGTGACCGTGGAAGTGGCCCAGCAGGGCGACAAGCCGATCGAGATGCATTTCCAGAAGGCGGCCGTGCAGACCCTGCTGCCCAAGGGAACCATCAAGGCCATCTAGAGGCTGTCGGCGGCCAGGCGGCAGCTCCGGGCATCAGGCGCAGGCGCAGATGCAAGCCGTGCCGCCAACGCCGTGCCGCCTCGACGAGACCGTCCGCGGGCCGGTCTTCGCCTTCCACCGCTACCGCGGCCATAGCGCCAGATCAAGGCAACACGCGTGAATAGATATCCCCTCTGGCGCTACGGCGTCATCCTGGCGGCCCTGATCTTCGGGCTCATCTACACGCTGCCGAACTTCTACGGGGAGTCGCCGGCAGTCCAGGTGTCGAGCCTGAAGGCGACGCTCAAGATCGACGAGAAGACCGAGCAGGCGGTGGCACAGGCGCTGCAGAGCGCCGACGTCCAGCACAACGGCATCCTTCGCGATGCCAATTCGGTCAAGGTCCGGTTCGCCACGCCCGACATCCAGATCCGGGCCCGCGACGTCCTCGAGAAGGCGCTCAACACCGATCCGGCGGATCCGACCTACATCACCGCCCTCAACCTGCTCAGCAGCTCGCCGCAATGGCTCGCCAAGCTGCGCGCGCTGCCGATGTACCTCGGCCTCGACCTGCGCGGCGGCGTCCACTTCCTGATGCAGGTCGACACCGCCGAGGCCCTCAACAAGCGCCTGGAGTCGACCACCGGTGAGATTCGCGGCCTGCTGCGCGATCGCAACGTGCGCCATGCCGGCATCCGGCGCACCGGCAACACCATCGAGATCAGCTTCCGCGACGATGACACCCGTCAGCGCGCCGAGGACGTGCTGCGCCAGAACCAGCCGGACCTGGCGCTCGTCGAGCAAGGCAGCGGCAACGACCTGAAGCTGGTCGCATCCATGACCGAACAGGCGATGCGCACCTTCCTGGACAACTCGCTGCAGCAGAACATCACCACGTTGAACAACCGGATCAACGAGCTCGGCGTGGCCGAGCCGGTGATCCAGCGCCAGGGGCTCGATCGGGTCGTGGTGCAGCTGCCGGGCGTGCAGGACACGGCGCGCGCCAAGGACATCTTGGGACGCACCGCGACCCTCGAGGCCAGGCTGGTGGACCTGTCGACCGAGGCCCAGCAGGCGGTGCTGGGCAGCGGCCCGGTGCCGTTCGGCAGCGAGCTGTTCCGCCAGGGCCGCGGTGCGCCGGTGGTGCTCAAGAAGGAAGCCATCTTCACCGGCCAGCAGCTGACCGGCGCCTCGGCTACTTTCGACGAGAACCAGCAGCCGGCGGTGGCGGTCAACCTCAACGACGCCGGCGGCCGCTCGCTACGCGAGGTCTCGCGGGCCAACATCAAGAAGCCGATGGCGGTGGTGCTGTTCGAGAAGGGCAAGGGCGAGGTGCTGACCGTCGCCACCATCCAGTCGGAGCTCGGATCGAGGTTCCAGATCACCGGCATGGGCACCCCGCAGAACGCCAACGACACCGCCCTGCTGCTGCGGGCCGGCGCGCTGGCCGCGCCGATGTCGATCATCGAGGAGCGCACCATCGGCCCGAGCCTCGGCGCCGAGAACATCGACAAGGGCTTCCATTCGGTGGCCTGGGGCTTCCTCGCCATCGCCCTCTTCATGACGGCCTATTACGCGCTGTTCGGGCTCTTCTCCACCATCGCCCTGGCCTTCAACCTGATGCTGCTGGTGGCCCTGCTGTCGCTGCTGCAGGCCACCCTGACCTTGCCGGGCATGGCGGCCATTGCGCTGACGCTGGGCATGGCCATCGACGCCAACGTGCTGATCAACGAGCGCGTCCGCGAGGAGCTGCGCAACGGCGCCTCGCCGCACACGGCGATCAACCTCGGCTACGACCGCGCGTGGGCCACCATCCTCGACTCCAACATCACCACGCTGATCGCGGGAGTCGCCCTGCTCGCCTTCGGATCCGGCCCGGTCAAGGGCTTCGCGGTGGTCCATTGCCTCGGCATCCTGACGTCGATGTTCTCCGCGGTGTTCTTCTCCCGCGGCCTGGTAAACCTCTGGTACGGGGGCAAGAAGAAGCTTTCCAAGCTCTCGATCGGACAAGTCTGGAAGCCGAGCGGCTCCACGAGTAGCTAATCATGGAATTCTTCCGGATCAGGGGCGACATCCCCTTCATGCGCCACGCGTTGATCTTCAACGCGATCTCGGTCCTAACCTTCGTCGTCGCGGTCGGCTTCCTGGCCTTCCGCGGGCTGCACCTGTCGGTCGAATTCACCGGCGGCACGGTGATGGAGGTCGCCTATTCGCAGCCGGCGGATCTCGAAAAGACGCGGCTCGCCATCGAGCAGCTCGGGATCGGCGAAGCGCAGGTACAGAACTTCGGCACCGCGCGCGACGTGATCATCCGCCTGCCGCTGCAGGAGGGCATGACCTCCGACCAGCAAGCGGCGCAGGTGATGAGCGTGCTGAAGACCATAGACCCCGCGGTGGAGCAGCGGCGCAACGAGTTCGTCGGCCCGCAGGTCGGCAAGGAGCTGGCCTCCGACGGAGCCATGGCGCTGCTGATGGTGATCGTCGGCATCATGATCTACCTTGCCATCCGCTTCGAATGGAAGTACGCGGTCGCCGCGATCGTCGCCAACCTGCACGACGTGGTGATCATCCTCGGCTTCTTCGCCGCCTTCCAGTGGGAATTCTCCTTGTCGGTGCTGGCCGCGGTGCTGGCGGTGCTGGGCTATTCGGTCAACGAGTCGGTGGTGATCTTCGACCGGGTGCGCGAGAAGTTCCGCGAGCGCCGCTCGCGCAACATGACCACGCCTCAGGTTCTCGACCACGCCATCACCAGCACCATCTCGCGCACCATCATCACCCACGGCTCGACGCAGATGATGGTCCTGTCCATGCTCTTCTTCGGCGGCGCCACGCTCTTCTACTTCGCCCTCGCCCTGACCATCGGCATCCTCTTCGGCATCTATTCGTCGGTCTTCGTCGCCGCCGCCATCGCCATGTGGCTTGGCGTCAAGCGCGAGGACCTGCTCAAGCCGGCAAAGAAGAAGGACGAGAGCGGTGGCATCGAGCTTCCCTGACCTGGACCTGCCGGCCCCGGCGCCGCTGCAGCCGGTCCGCGTCTGGGACCTGCCGCTGCGGGTTTTCCACTGGCTGCTGGTCGCCTGCCTGGTCGGCTCGTTCGTGTCGGTCAAGGCCGGCTGGATGGACTGGCATTTCCGCTTCGGCTACTGCGCGCTCACGCTGATCGTCTTCCGGCTCCTGTGGGGCTTCGTCGGGCCGCGCTACGCCCGCTTCTCGAGCTTCCTGTTCAAGCCGTCGGCGCTGCTCGCCCAGCTGCGCAAGGCGCCGGATGCGCCCCGCACCCTCGGTCACAGCCCGAGCGGCGCGCTCTCGGTGTTCGCGCTGCTGGCGGTGGTCGGCATCCAGGCGGGCGCCGGCCTGTTCGCCTCCGACGACATCGCCAGCGAAGGTCCGCTCGCGCGGCTGGTCGCCAACGCCTTCGTCGAGCGGGCCACCTGGCTGCACCATACCAATGAACTGGTGATCCTGGGCCTGGTGGCCCTTCACCTGCTCGCCATCCTCTTCTACCGGGTCGTCAAGCGCCAGTCGCTGGTCAAGCCGATGGTGGTCGGCGATCGGCTGTTGCCTGCCAGCTCCGTCCAGGGCGGGCTGGCGGCACGGGACGACGCCGCGATCCGCCTGCGAGCGCTGGCGGTGGCGGCGATCTCCGCGGCCATCGTGGCCTGGATCGTCAACTGGCCGGTGTTCTGAAGCGTCCGCCAGCCAGCCTGCTGGGCGATCATCCGTCGATCGTGGCGGTACGCGAGCTGGTTGTCCGGGTTGCCCGCAGCCGCGCCAACACCATCCTGATCTACGGCGAGACCGGCACCGGCAAGGGACTGCTGGCGCGGATGATCCACCAGCAGTCCTCCCGCGCCGCCGCGGAATTCATCGACATCAACTGTGCCGCCATCCCCACCGAGCTGCTCGAGTCGGAGCTTTTCGGTCATGAGCGCGGCGCCTTCACCGGCGCGGTCGGTCGCAAGGAGGGACTGATCGAAGCGGCCAACGGGGGCACGCTGTTCCTCGACGAAGTCCGCGAGCTGGATCCGGTGATGCAGGCCAAGATCCTCACCCTGCTCGACAGCCGCCGATTCCGGCGCGTCGGCGCGGTCAAGCCGATCTCGGTGGACGTGCGCTTCATCGCGGCCACCAACCGGATCCTACTCGACGAGGTCAAGGCGGGGCGCTTTCGCGACGACCTCTACTATCGGCTGCAGGTCATCGCCATCAACCTGCCGCCCCTGCGCGAGCGCGGCGACGACATCTTCCTGCTCACCGCGAACTTCCTGGGCAAGTACAACGACCTGCACGGCAGCCGCATGCACCGGCTCGATCCGGAAGTGCAGCGGATCTTCCGTAGCTACGCCTGGCCCGGCAACGTGCGCGAGCTGGAGAACCTGCTGGAACGGATCTGCCTGCTGGAGGATGGCGACTGCATCCTGCCGCGCCACCTGCCGGCGCGGATCCTGCGCGAGACCGGATCGGCCGCCACCGCACGCCCCCCGGCGGCGGCAGGCACAGCGCCGGAAACAACCGGGTCGGCGTCATCGCCGCCGGCAGCTTCGCCGGCATCGTTCCATGCGGCAACGGCTGCCTTCCAGCGCCGGCTGCTGCAGGAGGCGCTCGATGCCTGCCATGGCGACGCCGGCCTGGCCGCCCGCCGGCTGGGCCTCAGCCGCCATGCGCTGCGCCACCAGCTGAGCAAGCTGGGGATGGCGGCGCCGCCGCGGCCGCGGTGACAATTGCCCGCCGGGCGCGTGGATTTCACGCCGCCGGCCAGGCCCGATGGCGGTCCCGCCCGTCCCCTCCCATGCGCAACCCCTTGTAATGCAACAGGAAACGACCGCTGGCCGGAGATGGCACAGCGGTTGCTAGGTTCCCGATACGGCACGCCTGGTGCCGCCTTCGTTCGCGGAACCACGACATGCAGTCCCTCAAGATCATCTGCCCCAACGGGCATCTCGGCTTCGCGCCGCTCAGGGTCGAAAGCTTCGAGCTGGGCGTAGCCGCCGGGCCCGACTACATTGCCGCCGACTCGGGCAGCGACGATGTCGGCCCGGTCCCCCTCGGCTCGGATACCTCGACGAGCCCCGAGGCCTGGCAGCGTCACGACCTGGAGCAGATGCTCCTGGCAGCGCGCCGCCTGGGCGTGCCGATGATCATCGGATCGGCCGGCGACACCGGTTCCAACAGCCGCGTCGACCGCTATGTCGAGATCATCCAGGACCTGGCCCGGCAGCACCGGCTCGCGCCCTTCCGTCTCGGCTACTTCCATTCGGAAGTGCAGCGCGGATGGCTGCGCGAGCAGATGCAGCGCGGCCAGGTCGTCAGCGGCCTCGACGGCTTCGAAAACCTCACCTTTGCCGAGCTGGATGCCACCGATCGGATCGTCGCGATGGCCGGCGTGCATCCCTACCTGGCGCTGCTTCATCAGGGCGCGGACGTCATCATCGGCGGTCGCAGCTCGGACGCCGCCGTGTTCGCGGCCCCGGCGCTTCACCACGGCTTTCCGGCCGATCGCGCCTACTATCTGGGCAAGGTCCTCGAGTGCGCCTCGTTCTGCGCCGAGCCCTACGGCGGCAAGGAGACGGTGATGGGAGAAGTGACCCGCGACGACGTGCGGGTGACGGCGATGCATCCGCAACAGCGCTGCACCATCGCCTCCGTCTCCGGCCATGCGATGTATGAGCGCTCCAACCCCTACGAGGAGTTCTTCGCCGGGGGCAAGCTGGACATGACCCACTGCCGCTACGAGCAGCTCGACGAACGCACCACCCGGGTGACCGGTTCGCGCTTCATTCCCGACCGCCACGTGCGGGTGAAGCTCGAGGGGTCGGCGAAGGTCGGCGAGCGCTTCGTCGGCCTTTGCGGCATCCGCGATCCCTACACCATCGCCAACGTCGACCGCGTGATCGGCTGGGCCCGCGACCAGGTCCGCGCCCGCTTCGGCGACGACGGCTACCAGCTGCACTACAACGTCTACGGCCGCGACGGCATCATGGGCGAGCTCGAGCCGCTGCGCGACCGGCCGGCGCATGAGCTGTGCGTGATGGTCCAGGGCGTCGCCCCGACGATCGAAATGGCCCGCGAGCTGACCATGATCGGCTTGCGCCAGATGTTCTACGCCCGCCTGCCGGACGTCAAAGGCACGGCCGGCTCGGTTGCGTTCCCGCTCGACGAGGTGCTGCATGCGTCGCCTGCCTATCGGTGGACGCTGAACCACACGGTGGCGGTCGACGATCCGCTCGCGCTGTTCCCCACCGGGATGATCGAGGTGGCGGGATGAAGCAGGAGCCTTCGATGAAGACACGCAAGCTGGGCGAGCTCGCCAAGACGATCCGCAGCAAGAACGCCGGCGTCAACAAGATCACCTTCGACATCATCTTCCGCGAGCAGGCCGCCTACGACCTGGTCAAGCGGTCGCGGGTGCTGAGCCGGCAGAGCATGGCCTCGCTGTTTCGCATCCCCGCCGAGCGGATCTCCGATTTCGTCGAGTACGACCCGGGTTGCGCGATCAAGTTCACCATCTATCGCAGCCGGCCCAGCGGCAGCGCCGGCGACGGCGACATCTTCGGCGCCCAGCAGTACGCACCCTTGCTGGACATCGAGGTGCCGGTATAGCTCCGACCGCAGACCCATCATCCAACCGACAAGAGAGGCAGCTCCGATGCGCAAGACACTGGTGAGGATCGCTTTCGCCGCCTTCGGCTGCTGCGCGGCAGCGCTGGCGCCGGCGCAGGAGCCCGAGATACCGAAGCTGATGCGGATCGTCGTGCCGTTCTCGCCGGGCGGCAGCAACGACCAGATCGCGCGGGCGATCGCGCCGGCGCTGGCCAAGCGGCTCGGCACGTCGGTGATCGTGGAGAACAAGCCGGGCGCCGGTGGCGTGATCGGCTCGGATGCGGTGGCCAAGGCGCCGCCCGACGGATCGATGCTGCTGCTCAGCTCCTCGTCCTTCCTGACCGCGGCGGCCACCCAGCCGCGCACGCCGTTCGACCCGGTGGCCTCGTTCGCGCCGGTGTCGATGATCGCCGAAGGGCCGCTGCTGCTGGCCGTCTCGGCCACCTCGCCGCACCGCTCGCCGCAATCGCTCCTGTCGGCCGCGCGCGACAAGCCCGGCACCGTCAGCTATGCGTCGTCCGGCATTGGCTCGGTGGCGCAGCTGGCAACCGAGCTGCTCGCCGCGGGTGCGCAACTGCAGCTGCTGCATGTGCCGTACAAGGGCGCGGCCAATGCGCTGCTCGACCTGGTCGCCGGCCAGGTGGACTTCATGCTGTCCAACTACAGCTCGCTGGCGCCCCAGATCAAGGCCGGCAAGGTCCGGCCGCTGGCGGTCACCTCGCCGGAAAAGAGCGACATCTTTCCCGACCTGCCGCCGTTGTCGGCGAGCGCGCCCGGCTTTGCGATCGAGATCTGGGTCGGCGTGCTGGCGCCCGCCGGCACGCCGCAGGCGCTCGTGCAACGGCTCAATCGCGAGCTCAACGAGATCTCGCTGTCACCCGATGTCCGCACGCTGCTCGACCCGGATGGCGCGCGACCCGCGACCATGGCGCCCGCCGATTATGCGGCGCGCATCAAGTCCGATTTCGCGCAATGGAAGCGCATCGCGACCGAGCGCAACATCGTGATCGAGTAGGGTCCGGGCAGGTCCGGGCGAGGCGGCAGCCCGGCCTGCGGTCTGGTTCCCTAGCCGTCGAGCGGGGGCCGGCCGGCTGCCGCGCGCACGATCGCATGGATGCGCGCGATCTCCGGTGCGCGGGCCCGGTCGCGACGGCAGATGAAGGCGACCGGCGGGAGCCGCATCTGCATGGTCAGCTTCAACATCTTCAACTGGCCGGCCGCGGCATTGCGCGCGGCGATCGTCCGGGGAAGCAGGCCGAGGAAGTTGAAGCGCTCGACATAGGCGAGGATGGTGCCGAACGAGGCATCGCATTCGACGGCGGGCCGGGGTGCGGCAAGTCCTTCCCGCTGCAGGGCAGCGGCGAACGTGGTGTAGGCGGTCGAGCCGGACGCGGGCGTGATCCACTCGAAGGCATGCAGGTCGCCGGCATGGACGCGGCGGCGATTGGCCAGGCGGTGATCGGGACGCGCCACCACCACCAGCTGCTCCTGCGCGAGCTCGTCGAGGTGCAGGTCGGCGGCACCGTATTCGATCGGATCCTCCGAGCCGAGCCGGCCGAGGCCGCAATCGACGGCGCCAGCCTGGATGTCGCGCAGCAGCTGCCTGCCGGTCGCCTCGCGAAGCTGCAGCACCAGCTCGGGCCATTCACTGCGGCAGCGGGCCAGGACCTCGGTCATCAGCGTCGCCAGCGCGAGCGGCAGGCCGCCGACCCGCAGCAGCGTCGCCGTCGCGCCCTGCTGGAACAGCGCCTGCTCGTCCCTGGCCGCCTCGACATCGCGGACCAGCCGCGCGGCCCGGCGCACCAGGGCGTTACCGGCGGGCGTGGCATGCAGGCCGAGCCGACCGCGCTCGAAGAGCCTGGTGCCGAAGGCACGTTCGACGTCACCGAGCAGCTTGCTCGCGGCCGACTGGGTCAGGTGCATCCGCCGCGCGGCCTCCTGCACGCTCGCGGACTCGTCCAGCGCCACCAGCAGCCGCAGGTGCTGCAGCCGCAGCCGCAGCACCACGCCCTCCAGTCGCACCGGAGCGCCCTTGCGCAAGGTCGCCATGTATTCCTGCCTGGAATTCGAGTACGCCAATTCTATTCTTGTAGCTCCATCATCCGGCTCGTATAGTTGCCGCCGATGAAGCTGATCTTCGTTCTCTTCGATTCCCTCAACCGCGGCTCGCTCGAATGCTACGGCGGCAAGGCGGTGCCGACGCCGAACTTCCTCCGCCTCGCGGCTCGCGCAGTCACCTTCGACAATCACTACGTCGGCAGCCTGCCCTGCATGCCGGCCCGGCGCGACATGCACACCGGGCGCCTGTCCTTCCTGCATCGCGCCTGGGGCCCGCTCGAGCCGTTCGACAATTCATTCGCGGAGGTCCTGCATCGGGCAGGGATCTATTCGCACCTGGTCTCGGATCACTACCACTACTGGGAGGACGGCGGGGCCACTTATCACAACCGCTACGACACCTACGAGTTCATCCGCGGCCAGGAACGCGATCCGTGGAAGGCGATGGTCGAGCCGCCCTGGCAGCGGTTCCGCGAGATGTACCACGGCCTGCAGTTCAGCGAGCAACGGCGGCACAAGTTCGCGCAGTACATCATCAACCGCCAGTTCATCCGCGAGTACGGCGACTTCCCCTCGGTGCGCTGCTTCGATGCCGGCCTGGACTTCCTGCAGCAGAACCTGGGCGCCGACAACTGGCTCCTGCATGTCGAGACCTTCGATCCGCACGAGCCGTTCCACGCGCCGAAGGATTTCCGCGATGCGTTCCCGACCAGCTACCGCGGCCCGATCCTCGATTGGCCGCCGTATGCGAGGGTGAACGAAGCACCGGAGGAATGCGCGGAGCTGCGCGCCAACTACTGCGCCACGGTCGCGCTGTGCGATCACGAGCTCGGCAGGCTCCTCGACACGATGGACGAGCAGGACCTCTGGGAAGACACGGCACTGATCGTGACCACCGACCACGGCTTCCTGCTCGGTGAGCACGACTGGTGGGCGAAGCTGATCATGCCCTGCTACAACGAGGTGGCGCACATCCCCCTGCTGATCTACCACCCGGCGTTCCGGCACCAGGGCGGCACGCGCCGGTCCGCGCTGACGCAGACCATCGACATCAGCGCCACGCTGCTGGATGCCTTCGGCCAGCCCGCACCGGCGGAGAACCAGGGCTTCTCGCTGCTGCCGGTCCTGGCGCACGATCGGCCGGTGCGGAGTGCCGCGCTTTATGGCGTGTTCGGCAGCGCGGTCAACATCACCGACGGCCGCTACACCTACTTCCGCTACCCGCAGGACATGCTGCGGCACGATCTGTTCCAGTACACCCTGATGCCGATGCACATGAAGGAGTTCTTCAGCGTCGGCGAGCTGGCGGACGCCACGCTCGTGCCGCCGCTGCCGTTCAGCAAGGGCGTGCCGCTGCTCAGGGTCCCGTCGACGCCGAAGTCGCCGGTTTACTTCGGCCATGGGCCCGGCGGCCAGAAGGACACCCGCACCGTCCTGTTCGACCTCGCCCGGGATCCTCGCCAGCTCGCGCCGGTGGACGACCCGGCGGTCGAGGCACGCCTGCTCGGGCAGATGAGCAGCCTGATGCTCGCCACCGACGCGCCGGCCGAGAGCTTCGAGCGGATCGCCGTCGGCCCGCAGGCCTGAACATGTTCCATCGCCCGGTGCCACGCCGAGGCGATTCCACCGGCCGTCGAGCCGGAAGCTACCAGAGGAGGAGCGACAGATGAACTTCACCCACCGGGCCGGACGGCTCATCGGAAGAACCCTCGGCGCGGGATCGGCGCTGCTTGCCCTGGCGCTGGTGGCGGCCGGGCCGGCCGCGGCGGCGTATCCCGACAAGACGGTGAAGATCGTCGTCGGCTTCGCGGCCGGCGGAGCGACCGACAGCCTTGCCCGCATGGTGGCCGGCAACCTGCACGAGGCCTGGGGCCAGCCGGTGGTGGTGGAGAACCGCCCGGGCGCCGGCGGCAACATCGCCCACGAGCTCGTCGCCCGCGCGCCGGGAGACGGCTACACCCTGCTGTTCACCTCGGCACCGCTCGCCATCAACCCGAGCCTCTATCGCAATCTCAACTACGACGCGTTGCAGGACTTCAGTCCGGTGACCCTGGTCGCCACCGTGCCGAGCCTGCTGCTGGTGCCCGCCGGCTCGCCGATCGGCAGCTTCGACGCGTTCCTGAAGCATGCGCGCAGCCACCCGGGCAAGTTGAGCTACGGCTCCGCCGGCAACGGCACCCCGCAGCACCTCGCCATGGAGCTGCTCAAGTCGATGGCGCGCCTGCACATCGTGCACGTGCCCTACAAGGGCGGCGCCCCGGCCGTGGCCGACCTCATCGCGGCCCAGACCGACGTCATGTTCGCCGCCTTCCCCGAAGCGTCGCCGCACGTCAATGGCGGACGCCTCCGCGCATTGGCGATCTCGTCGCCGGAACGCTCGAAGGTCCTGCCGCAGGTACCGACCGTTTCCGAGGCGGGCGTCGAAGGCTTCGCCGCGATCGGCTGGCAGGGGCTGCTCGCGCCCGCCGCGACGCCACCGGAGATCGTCCGGCAGATCCACGAGGCGGTCGCCAAGGCGCTCGCCCGGCCGGAGAACCGCAACAAGATCGATGCCATGGGCATCGAATTCAGCGCCCAGGGACCCGCCGAATTCAAGGCGTTCCTCGCCGCCGAGGTCCCGAAATGGGCGACGGTGGTGCAGCAGTCGGGCGCGCGGATCGACTGATTCCGGGATCGGCCCGGCAATCCGGCCGAAACCCGGGACGAGGGCAGCCCCCCCTGCAGCCGGAAGCGGGTGCCGGCTGGCGGCGCCCGCCTGCACCCAATGCCGCCGGCAATCGTATATGATGCATGATCGATGCCGCGGCACGAGCGGCCGACGTTTCATCCGCCCCTGGAGGCCCGCTTGAAGGTCATTTTCGTTCTCTTCGACTCCCTCAACCGCCATGCGCTCTCGTGCTACGGCGGCGGCGACGAGGCCGGCAGGGTCGATCGCGGGGCCGGCGCTGCCGCGCAATCGCTGGCCAAGGCCGTTGCCCGCACCCCCAACTTCCAGCGCCTGGCTGATCGTTCGGCCGTCTTCGACCGCCATTTCGTCGGCAGCCTCCCTTGCATGCCGGCCCGGCGGGACATCCAGACGGGCCGTCTCAATTTCCTGCATCGCGGCTGGGGGCCGCTCGAGCCGTTCGACCGGTCGATCGCGGAGCTGCTGGGCGCGCGCGGCGTCTACACGCACCTGATCACCGACCACTACCACTACTTCGAGGACGGCGGCACCGGCTTCCACGGCCGCTATGCCTCCTGGGATTTCATCCGCGGACAGGAAAAGGACAAGTGGCGCCCGCGGCTGCGGCCGGACGTCGGCAAGTTCGCCGCGCGCTTCGACGAGCGCCAGCACGACTTCGGCATGGACATGAACGGCAAGCTGCCGTACTACGTCAACCGGGACTACCTGGAGCAGACGGGTCTGTTTCCGCTGACGCAATGCTTCGACGGCGCCGACGACTTCCTCGCCAACCATCATGCCGACGACGACTGGTTCCTGCACCTCGAATGCTTCGATCCGCACGAGCCGTTCTTCGCGCCGGAGCGATTCCTGCCGGACTCCAACGCGGCCCTCGGCGGCAAGATCTTCGACTGGCCCAGCTACGGCAAGTCCGACCTGAGCCCGGAGCTGCTGGCGCAGCTGCGCGGCAACTATGAATCCCTGGTCGCCGCCTGCGACGAGCAACTGGGCCGCCTGCTGGACCGTTTCGATCGGCACGACCTGTGGCAGGACACCTGGCTGATCCTGAGCACCGACCATGGGTTGCTGCTCGGGGAGAAGGAATTCCTGGGCAAGAACCGTCCACCGTTCTTCAACGAGGTGGCGCACATCCCGCTGCTCATCGCTGCCCCCGCGCAATACGGGCGGCCACCGCGCCGGGTCCGCAGCCTGACCCAGACGATCGATCTCATGCCGACCCTGCTCGACATCTTCGGGATGGAGCAGCCACCGGAGGTCCAGGGCAGCAGCCTGCTGCCGCTGCTCGCCGCCGACGAGCCGGCGCGCGGCGAACGCGGCTGCATCTACGGTCAGTTCGGCGCGGCAATCAACTTCACCGACGGCCGCTACACCTACTTCCGCTACCCGGTGCCGGCGCATGCCCCGAACCTGAACCAGTACACGCTGATGCCGATGCACATGCGGTCGTACTTCGAGGCGATCGAGTTCTCCGACGCGCAAGTCGTCGAGTCGCTGTCCTTCAGCCAGGGCTATCCGCTCTGGAAGCTGCCGATCCGGATGGATGCGAAGGCGAACATGACCCGGCGCTATCCGCTGCTCGACGCCCGGACGGTGATCTACGACATCGACGCGGATCCGCAGCAGTGCTCGCCGCTCGAGGATCCGGCGCTCGAAGCCCGGCTGACCCGCAAGCTGCTGGCGCTGCTGCGCCTCAACGAGGCGCCGCCGGAGCTGTATGTCCGCTACGGCTTCGAAGCGCCGCTACCGACGCATCCGACGCAACCGGCGCCTGCAGACGCGGGCGCGACGACCCTGGAGAGACGTTGAAGCCGGTCCGCGCCCGGAGCCTCAGCCGCCAGGTCCACGAGGAGATCGTCCAGCTGATCGACAGCGGCGAATTCCCCGCCGGTGCGCCGGTCGGCATCAGCGACCTGGCGCGGCGCTTCGAGGTCAGCGCCACGCCGGTGCGCGAAGCGCTGGCGGGGCTTGCCGCCGAGGGCCGGCTCCTGTTTCACGAGAACATCGGCTATCGCGTTCCGGATCTTCCTACGGCGCGCGAATACGCCGATTGGGCGGCCGCCCGCATCGCCGTCGAATCGAGCGCCCTGCTGTTCGCTTTCGGCCCGATCGACGAAGCACTGGTCGATGCGGCGGAGTCGATCAACGAGGAGATGCGCGGCACCCGGTGGGACGGAGCGGGCAGCTCGGCGCGCCGCTATTCCGAGCTCAACCGGCGCTTCCATGCGGCCATCGTGGCCGTGGCGCGCAATCCGCTGCTCGACGACCTGCAGCAGCGCCTGTACCAGGGAAGGCGTTTCGCCAACGTCTTCATCGGCCGCGGCATGCCGGCCATCGAGCAGGTGGTGGCCGAGCACCAGCAGGTCGTCGACGCGCTGCGTCGGGGCGATACCGGCGAAGCCGCGCGGCAGTTGCGCAGCCACATCGTCCAGAGCCTGGAACGGGATGCCCGGGTCGCCGAGGCCGTCCCGGCCCTGCGCCGGCTGCTGACCGGAATCGAAAGCAGCAAACCACCCGCCGCAAAAGAGACCAGAAGGAGAGGAGCATGAGGAAGAAGAGCAACCGCAGGTCGTTCAACCTGGCGCTCATGGCGCTGGCCGCAGGGTCTGTCGCCGCCTCCTGGGCGACAGGCGCAGCCGCACAGGAAGCCTATCCATCGCGGCCGCTCACGCTGGTGGTCGGCTTCCCGCCCGGCGGCGGTGTCGACATGGTGGCACGCCAACTGGCGCCGGAGCTCGAGAAGCGGTTGGGCCAGCGGATCATCATCGAGAACCGCGCCGGCGCTGCCGCCACCAACGCCATGATCCATGTCGCGCGCGCGGCACCCGACGGCTACACCCTGCTGATGGGCAACGTCGGCATGTTCGCAGCCAAGCCGGCGCTCTACCCGAAGCTGCCGTTCGATACCGCCAAGGACTTCCTGCCGGTGGCTCGGGTGGTGGTCACGCCGCTGGTCGCGGTGGTGCCGACGGCGGTTCCCGCCAAGACGCTTGCCGAGTTCGTGCAGCTCACCAAGGCCAGCGATGCCAGCTTCAACTTCGGCTCCGGCGGCACCGGCGATGTCAACCATCTCGCCGGCGAGCTGTTCAAGCTGCAGTCAGGCGCCAGGATGCAGCACGTGCCGTACAAGGGCAGCGCCCCCGCCCATGTCGACCTGGCGGGCGGCCGGATCCAGTTGATGATCGATGGCGAGAACATCGTGCAGGCGAACCTGCGCGACGGCCGCACCCGGGCGCTGGCCATCACCGGCGAGAAGCGTTCGGCGGCCCTGCCCGATGTGCCGACGGTGGCGCAGGCGGGCTTCCCGGACCTGGTGGTCTACGGCTGGCAAGGCGTCATGGTGCCGGCCGGCACGCCGGATGCCGCCATCGCCCGGCTGTCGTCGGCGATCGGCGAGGTGCTGTCGGATCCGGGGCTTTCCGAACGGCTGTCCAAGCAGGGCACATCGCCGGCCTACCTCGACACCGCGGCCTTCAAGGCCTACATCGACAGCGAGGCGAAACGCTGGGCCGGCGTCATCAAGTCCGCGAACATCACGGTGGAGTGACCCGGCCCGGCTTCGCCGACTACTTGGCGCGGAAGTTGTCGTGGCAGTTCTTGCAGGCGGCGGCGGTTTCGCCGAACGCATCCTTGATCTTGGCCTTGTCACCGGTGTCGCTTGCCGCCACCAGCTTCGGCAGCGTGCCGACCAGCCTTTCCTGCGCCGCCTTGAACTTGGCCGAGTCTTGCCAGATCTCCGGGCGTGCCTTGGTCTCGCCCTTGCCGCTGTCGGGCACGAAACCCGGCCAGGGCAGATGGGCTACCACGTTGACCACGCCGGCGCTCGCCTTCGCCTCGGCCGCATCGAACGGGATCTTGTCGTTGACCATCGCGCCGATCCGGCCGAAGTGCTGGCCCATGACGAACAGCGCACTTTGGCGATACTTGATGGCGTCTTCGGTCTTGGCGAACTGCGCGCTCGCCAGCAGGGGCAGGAAAGCGGCAGCGGCTGCGGCGGCGATGATTGTCTTCCTCACGAGCGATCCTCTTGGCAGAACGATTGATTGACGGGATGGGCAGCCGGCGTACAGCCTGCACCGGTGCCCAGGCAGATGCGGAATCAATCTAGCACGCGTCTCGAAAGCAAGTGCAAACGAGAAACATTTTTCTTCGCCGGCCGGTCGGCGGGGGGCACGGGGAAGGACCGCCAACGACTACCCGTGCGCTGCGCCTGCGGGCGACGGCTGCAGCCGCCGGCCCTGCGCCAGGACCAGGTGCGGCCAGCCCCGTCAGACGCTGCGAGCGAGCGAGGCCGCGCGGCCGATATAGCTCGCCGGCGTCATCGCCAGCAAGCGGTCGCGCGCTTCGGGCGGCACCTGCAACTGGCGGATGAACTGCGCCATCTGCTCGCCGCTGATCGCCTGGCCGCGGGTGAAGGCCTTGAGCTTCTCGTACGGCTGCTCGATGCCGTGGCGGCGCATCACCGTCTGCACCGGTTCGGCCAGGACTTCCCAGTTGTCGTCGAGATCCGCCGCCAGGCGCGCCGGGTCGACCTCGAGCTTGCCGAGGCCGCGCAGGCAGGAATCGTAGGCCAGCAGCGAGTAGCCCAGGGCGACGCCGACGTTGCGCAGCACCGTCGAATCGGTCAGGTCGCGCTGCCAGCGGCTCACCGGCAGCTTCTGCGCCAGGTGCCCGAGCAAGGCATTGGCCAGCCCCAGGTTGCCCTCCGAGTTCTCGAAATCGATCGGATTCACCTTGTGCGGCATGGTCGAAGAGCCGACCTCGCCTTCCTTGAGCGACTGACGGAAGTAGCCGAGCGAGATGTAGCCCCAGATGTCGCGATTCAGGTCGAGCAGGATGGTGTTGACCGAGATCAGCGCATGGAACAGGTCGGCCATGTAGTCATGCGGTTCGATCTGGGTGGTCATCGCGTTGAACTGCAGGCCGAGCGATTCCTCCACCACCCGCTGCGCGAAGCTCTCCCAGTCGACCTCCGGATACGCCGCAAGATGGGCGTTGTAGTTGCCGACCGCGCCGTTCATCTTGGCCAGGACCGGCACCGACGCGGCGCGCAGCCGCGCCGCCCTCAGCCGCACCACCACGTTGGCCATCTCCTTGCCCATCGTGGTCGGCGATGCCGGCTGGCCATGGGTGCGCGACAGCATCGGCAGCTCGGCATGACGATGCGCCAGCAGCCGCAGCGCCTCGACGATGCGGTCGATGGCCGGCAGCATCACCTCGTCACGGGCCGCGCGCAGCATCAGCGCATGCGACGTGTTGTTGATGTCCTCCGAGGTGCAGGCGAAGTGGATGAATTCAGCGGCCGCCGCCACCTCCGCCTGATCCGCCAGCCGCTTCTTGAGGAAGTACTCGACCGCCTTGACGTCGTGGTTGGTCCGACGCTCCTCCGCCTTGATCGCCTGGGCGTCGGCATCGCCGAACTGCGCGACGACCGCCTGGAGCGCGGCGCGGGCGCGCTCGGAGAAAGGTTTCAGCTCGGGCAGTCCGGCATCGGACAGCGCGATCAGCCATTCGATCTCGACCCGGACGCGATGCCGCATGAAGGCGGCTTCGGACCACAGCGCGCGCAGCGGGGCCACCTTGGCGGCGTAGCGGCCATCGAGCGGGGAAAGGGCATTGAGTGCAGCGGATTCGGCCATGGGGACGATGCTAGCACCGGCCCGCGGGGCTACAGGGCCTGGGCGCCGATCATCCGGACCAGCCGGTCCGCCGTCTCCACCAGGCTCCTGACCGATTGCGGCGTGCAGCCGAAGGCGCCGGCGCGCGGCAGCGAGGTGGTCAGCAGGTTCCACTGCGCGTGGTACTGCACCCAGTTCACCTGCGACAGGTTCTTCTCCTGGGCGGCCAGCCAGCCGTCGAACTGCTCCCGCAGCAGCTCGATCCGCGCCCAGCGGCCCAGGTCCCGGCGCCAGCAGCCGTAGACGCCCTCCTTGGCGAGCCACTGCAGGTTCTGGCGCTGCCAGGCCCGCTCCAACTGCGCCCGGCCGGCGCTGCTGCCGCTCGAGCCGACCGGGGCCGCGCCCGCAGGCGCCGGCAGCAATGCCCGCAACTGCTCGGCGATGTCATCGCCGATGTCGACCATCAAGGCACCGATCTCCGGCGACGGCCGGGTGTAGGTGGCGTCACGCACCGACCGCCATCGCTGGCTGAGCCGCTCGCCATCGGCGGCGGGCAGCCGCTTGCTGCCGCGCCGCAACAGCTGCTGGACGACGGCGTCGAACTCGTCGCGCGCCCGGGCGAGCAGCGCCGCCGCTTCCGCCTCGTTCACCTGCTGCCCGAGCTGTCCGTAGGCGCGCAAGGCCGCGCCGAGGTGGCCGAGGCCATCGACCAGCACCAGCGCCTCGCGCGCCCGCCGATCCTGGGCCGCCGCCGGCGACGGCAGCAGCAGGCCCGGCAGCGCCGGCAGGACCAGCAAGGCGGGCAGCACGAGGCGTGCGGCGACGGCCTTCAGGCTGTCCGGCAAGGTCATCCTTGGAGAGCGACGGTCGATGGCGGTGTCTCCCGGCGGTTGCCGACGACAGGGGGGCCCGGTGGCCCCCGATCTTACGTCGCCGGTGCAGCCAGCGCCGGGGGAGCCGATGTATGGACCGGCATCGTCGCGATCACGCCACCGCCCAGGCAGACCTCGCCGTCGTAGACGACGGCCGATTGCCCGGGCGTCACCGCCCATTGCGGCGTCTCGAAGTCGATCCGCGCCCGGGCGCCGTCCATCGCCACCCGCGCGGCGGCATCCGACTGGCGGTAGCGCGTCTTGACCCCATGGCGCCGCCCGGGCCGCGGCGGCGCCCCGATCCAGTGGACGTCCTCGCTGTGCAGCGACTGCGACAGCAGCCAGGGATGGTCGTGGCCCTGCACCACGTGCAAGGCGTTGCCGGCAAGGTCCTTGCGCGCCACGTACCACGGCTCGCCGCTGCTGGCACGCTGCCCGCCGATGCCGATGCCCTTGCGCTGGCCCAGGGTGTAGAAGGCAAGCCCGATATGCTCGCCGACCACCAGGCCGCCTTCATCGAGGATCGGCCCGGGCCGGGTCGGCAGGTAGCGGCCGAGGAACTCCCGGAACGGCCGCTCGCCGATGAAGCAGATGCCGGTGGAATCCTTCTTGGCGGCGTTCGGCAGGCCGATCTCGGCGGCGAGTCGCCTCACCTCCGACTTGTACATGCCGCCGAGCGGGAACATGGCGCGCGCAAGTTGCTGCTGGTCGAGCCGGTGCAGGAAATAGCTCTGGTCCTTGCCGGGATCGACCCCGCGCAGCAACTGCCAGTGGCCATCCTCGCCGCGCCGCACGCCGGCATAGTGCCCGGTGGCGATGCGGGCGGCGCCGAGCCGCTGGGCGTGGTCGAGGAACGCCTTGAACTTGATCTCGGCGTTGCACAGGACGTCGGGATTGGGGGTGCGGCCGGCGGCATACTCGCGCAGGAATTCGGCGAACACCCGGTCCTTGTACTCGGTGGCGAAATTGACCGCCTCCAGGTCGATACCGATGACATCGGCGACGCTTGCCGCATCCAGCCAGTCCTGCCGGGTGGAGCAGTACTCGCCGTCGTCGTCATCCTCCCAATTCTTCATGAACAGGCCGACCACCTGGTAGCCCTGCTGCTTGAGCAGCCAGGCGGAAACCGCCGAATCGACGCCGCCGGACAGGCCGACCACCACCCGGTCGCCGCTGACGCGCCGGGACGGCATGCCCGGCCGGGCTGGAAGAGCTGGTTGCATGATCCGCATTCTATTGACTCGTGCGCCCCCAGGGGCCCTTGTTAGACTGTGGCCCTGGAAGGGAATTTCAAGCGGCAGCCCGCGGGGTCCCCGCGGCTGCGACAAGAACAAGGTGAGTCGAACATGAGAATCGGGGTCCCCAGGGAGCGCCGGGCAGGAGAGTCCCGCGTGGCAGCCACGCCGGAGACCGTCAAGAAGCTCGTGGCCGCCGGCCACGAGATCCTGGTGGAGAGCGAGGCCGGCGTCGCCGCCAGCCAGCCCGACAGTGCCTACCTGGAGGCCGGCGCCCGGATCGTCTCGGCCAGGGATGCATTCACCACCGAGATGGTGATCAAGGTGCGCGCGCCGCTCGCCGACGAGCTCGCCACCCTCAAGCCCGGCGCGGTGCTGGTGGGCATGCTCAATCCGCACGACGCCGAAGGCCTGCAGAAGCTCGCGGCCACCGGCGCCAGCGCCTTCGCGCTCGAGGCCGCGCCGCGCACCACCCGTGCCCAGAGCATGGACGTGCTGTCCTCGCAGGCGAACATCGGCGGCTACAAGGCGGTGCTGCTTGCCGCCAACCTGTACCAGCGCTTCTTCCCGATGATGATGACGGCCGCCGGCACGGTGAAGGCGGCGCGGGCGATCGTGCTGGGCGCCGGCGTTGCCGGACTGCAGGCGATCGCCACCGCCAAGCGCCTGGGCGCGGTCGTCGAGGCATCCGATGTCCGGCCGGCGGTGAAGGAGCAGATCGAATCGCTCGGCGCCAAGTTCATCGACGTGCCGTACGAGACCGACGAAGAGCGCCAGATCGCGGAGGGCGTCGGCGGCTATGCGCGGCCGATGCCGGAGTCCTGGATGAAGCGCCAGGCGGCGGCGGTGGCTGATCGGGTCAGGCAGGCCGACGTGGTGATCACCACCGCGCTGATCCCCGGCCGCAAGGCGCCGATACTGGTCACCGAGGAGATGGTCAAGTCGATGAAGCCGGGGTCGGTGATCATCGACATGGCGGTCGAGCAAGGCGGCAACTGCCCGCTGTCCGAGGTCGACGCGGTGGTCACCCGCCACGGCGTGACCATCGCGGGCGTGACCAACCTCCCCGCCCTGGTCGGCGCCGACGCTTCGGCGCTGTACGCCCGCAACGTGCTCGACTTCCTCAAGCTGGTCTTCGACAAGGACGGCAAGTTCCGCATCGACCTCGAGGACGACATCGTCAAGGCCTGCCTCGTCTGCTCCGAAGGCAGGGTCCTGCGCGCCTGAGCGTCGAGCCGCCGCGCAGCCATCCACCGCATCGAACGAGACCTCCATGGAAAGCATCAGCCCGACCGTCATCAACCTGATCATCTTCGTGCTGGCGATCTACGTCGGCTACCACGTCGTCTGGAACGTGACGCCCGCGCTGCACACGCCGCTGATGGCGGTGACCAATGCCATCTCGGCGATCATCATCGTCGGCGCCATGCTGGCGGCCGCCCTGACCGAGACCGGCCTCGGCAAGACGATGGGCGTGCTGGCGGTGGCGCTGGCGGCCGTCAACGTCTTCGGCGGCTTCCTGGTGACGCGCCGCATGCTCGAGATGTTCAAGAAAAAGGAGCCTCGCAAGACGGCCGCCATCAGCGCGGCCGGTGCGGGGAAATAGCACCCTGTGACGCTCAAGGCATTCCTCTTCCTGCTGGTCGTGACCATCGTCGCCGTGGTCGGCGCGGCGATGATCGCCGAGGCGCTGGTGGCGCCGGGCTTCGAACGCGGCATCCTGATCGCCGTGATCTCCGGCCTGGTGGTCTTTCCGGCTGCGCGCTGGGCGGAATACCGCGGCTGGATCAAGGGCGACTGGAGCCCGGGCGGCGTCCGCCGCGAGGAACAGGAAGCACGCCGCCGGCGCGAGGCGCTCGCGCAGCAGCAATCCGAAGCCGCCCCTCCGGACATCAGCAGCGACGCGCCTGACGCGGCGGCGTCCGAAGGCGCCCGGCACCCCACATCCGCCGGCGGGGATCCTTCCCGCGTCGCCGGCCCCACCTCCCCCGGAGATTCTCGGTGAGCCTCAACCTCGTCGTCCTGCTTTACCTGGTGGCATCGATATGCTTCATCCAGGCGCTGAAGGGCTTGTCCCACCCGACAACCTCCCGGATCGGCAACACCTTCGGCATGGTCGGCATGG